>JBILQZ010000009.1:0-23966 GCA_044372935.1 Sediminibacterium sp.
ATTAATAGATGTTAGAAAACCAAAATCAAGAGCTGATTTGCATTTTTGGTCCGGTGCAATTTACGAGGTGACTGCGCCCATTGTTGCAGTGATTGGAATGGATTGTGCAATGGGTAAAAGAACCACTGCGCGTATGCTCAAACAAGCATGTATTGCCGAAGGACAAAAAGCGGAAATGATTTATACAGGGCAAACTGGTTGGTTGCAAGGTGGGCAATATGGTTTTATTTTTGATTCTACTTTAAATGATTTTGTATCTGGCGAATTGGAGCATGCGGTTGTAAGTTGTTGGAAAGAAACAAAGCCGGATATTTTGTTTTTAGAAGGACAATCTTCTTTACGCAATCCAAGTGGCCCCTGTGGGTTAGAATTATTAATTTCTGGTAATGCAAAACATGTGGTATTAATTTTTGCACCTAAACGAAAATATTTTGACAATGAAGCCCATTGGGGAGAGATACCATCTGTTGCCTCTGAGATTGAATTGATAGAAAAGTTGGGTTCTAAAGTAATTGCGGTGGCGGTGAATTCAGAAAATTGCACCACAGAAGAGGCCTATGCTTATCAAAAAGAATTTACTGCAAGTTTAGGCTTGCCTGTCCTGTTGCCAATCCAAGAAGGAGTTGCGCCGGTTCTTCCAATTCTTAAAGCCTTAATGAAGTCCTAATATGAAAATAGTTGCTGTCAAAGCCTACCTGCGAAAAATGGCTTTAAAAAAGCCTTATACAATTGCGTATAATACATTCACAGATGTGTCTTTGGCTTTTCTTGAAATTGAATTAGCCAATGGCATGATTGGATATGGCGCTGCAAGTCCTGCAGAAGAAGTGGTTGGTGAAACGACGGAACAAACTGTGGTGAATTTAAATACGGATTTTGTATCCAAATTAGTGGGAAGGGATATTCGTGATTTTCAACAAATCATATTTGAATCGAATTTGCATTTTCCTCATTTACCTGGCACTTTAGCAGCGATCGATATTGCATTACATGATGCATTTGCAAAATGGATGGGGATATCTGTAGCTTCTTTTTATGGACAAAAAATGAATGCACTTCCAACATCTATGACCATTGGTATTAAAGGGGTAGAAGAGACCTTAGAGGAAGCAAAAGCCTATGCCGATTTAGGGTTCAAAGTCTTTAAGGTAAAAACAGGCATGGATGTCCAAGAAGACATTGAACGTATTAAAGCTTTGTATACATCCTTTGGCAAGGACTACACCATTAGGGTAGATGCCAATCAAGGGTATGATATTAATGCTTTGCAAACATTTATAAAGGCAACATCAGGCTACCCTTTAGAATTGATTGAACAGCCCTTGCCTGTCGGAGAGGAGGCAGCTTTACTTTCATTGCCCGTATCGGATAGAAAAAAATTAACAGCAGACGAAGTGTTGAAAGATCCAGCCGCTGCTTTGAAATTGGCATCAGGAGATCAGGCATTTGGTATTTACAATATTAAGTTGATGAAATGTGGCGGACTCCTTGGAGCAAAAGAAATTGCCACCATTGCAAAGCATGCTGGTATTGATTTGTTTTGGGGCTGCAATGACGAAAGTATTATTAGTATTACTGCCGCATTGCATATGGCGTATGCTTGTTCCAATACAAAATACATCGACTTAGATGGCAGCTTTGATTTAATGGAAGATTTAGTAACTGGAGGATTTGAGGTGAAAGATGGATGTTTGGTGATTAACAATAAGCCAGGTTTTGGTTTTGCAAAAATTTAAATAAGCATAGTGCAAGAAAATTCAACTACAAATAGTTTACAACCAAAGTTAGGCTTAAGGGCAGCTAGCTTCTTAGTTATAAGTGTGATAATAGGGTCGGGGGTGTTTAAAAAAATTGCACCTATGGCAGAGGAGCTTGGAACGCCATGGTTGATTTTACTTTGTTGGTTCATTGCTGGAATTGTAAGTTTAGCAGGCGCATTGTGTACAGCAGAATTAGTGAGTATGTATCCCAATTCTGGAGGGGAATACAATTATTTTCAAAAAATTTATGGACGATTTTTTTCTTTTTTATATGGATGGGCAAGTTTTGCTGTGATTAAGACAGCATCAATAAGTGCATTGGCTTACATATTTGCACAGTCTTTAAATAGTTTATTTCCATTGCCAGTCATTGATTCAGATACCACCTTTTTAGGGCTACACTTATTTGAAAACTTATCCATCAAATTATTAGCTTCATTTTTGATCATACTTTTGACATTACTCAATTATAGAGGGGTGCAATTTGCAGAAAAATTAAGTAGTATTTTAACCTATGCTATGTTAATTGCTATCGCTTTCTTTTTGGTCGTTGGGTTCAATTCTGATAAGGGGAGTATGAGTAACCTAACAACCGCTGCTACCAATGCGTCTACAACCCTTAATGGTTGGACTTTGGTAAAAGCCATGTTTTTGGCGAGCTTGGGTGCTTTTTGGGGGTATGATGGCTGGAACAATATTGCATTCATAGGAGAAGAAATTAAAAATCCTAAACGCAATTTGCCTCTTGCATTAGGTTTGGGCACTTTGGGCGTGATGGCGGTATATGTGTTGATCAATTTTGTATTCTTATATGTATTGCCAATAGATTATTTTATTCAATTGAATGAAACCCCAAATAAAATTGCCGCTGTTGAAGTGGCAGGAGAAATCAGTGGTCCCCTCGGCATGGTATTAGTAGCCTGTTTAATTTTAGTGACTACTTTAAATTCTACCAATAGTAGTATTTTAATGTCAGCTAGAATGCTGTATGCGATGGCAAGGGATAAGACATTTTTCAATCAAGCAGCTTCGGTACATCCTACCTACAATACCCCAGACAAAGCTTTATTTATACAAGCTGCATGGGCGGTCTTGTTGGTTTTTTCTGGAAGTTTTGATCAATTAACTGACATGCTGGTTTTTGCTGCTTTTCTTTTCTATGCTGCGACTGCATTTGGATTAATGTACTTGCGTATAAAAGCGCCTACCGCAGATAGAGGGTATAAGGTGATTGGTTATCCTATTGTGCCAGTTTTATTTTTACTCTTTTGTATTACGATTTGTGCCATGACATTAATCAATCAACCTTTTGAAGCGATGATGGGCTTGGTATTGATTGCTTCAGGCTTGCCGGTGTATTGGTGGCTGGGGAGGAGATAAAATTATGCTTAAGAGACATGTCTACTAGAAGATTCACGAACGACTAAAATGGGCTCAATAATATGTTGTTGAAACACTTTATCATTTTTTAGTTTATTGTGAATTTCTTTAATTAATAATTCTGCTGCTTTGTGACCTATGTCCATGCCTGATTGCGCAATGGTGCTCAATGACGGTGTAATGTATTTTCCGGCAGTTAAATCACTAAAACCAATCACACCCACTTGGTTTGGCACATCAATATTTAATTTTTTCAATGCGCTTAGGGTGCCAATGGCCATTTCATCATTCACACAAAATATAGCGTCAGGTCTTTCGGCTTGTTGCATAATTTGCATGGTGACATTATAGCCTTCTTCTTCCGTACATTTCTCGCATTCCACCACAAATTTTTGATCAAAATGGAGTTTATACTTTTCAAGTGCAGCCAAATAGCCATTGAATCTAGGTTGTGTATTTCTGGCTCCCTTCTGACCTTTAAAATGGGCGATTTTTTGATAATTGTTTTTAATCAAATGTTCCGTCGCTAAAAATGCTCCTGTATAATCATTGGTCAATACTTTATGACTGGCAATAGTAGTGGGTACTTTATCGAAAAAAACCATTGGGAAGCCCTCTGCATGTAATTCGCTAAAAAAGTCTTCACTAAAATTGTTATTTGAAAGTGAAACCAATAAACCATCAATCCCTGTATTAATTAAAGCAGTCGTATTGACCCTTTCCGATTCTGCATCTTTTCCTGATTCGCATATAAGTACTTGGTAATTTAATTCTTGTGCTTTTGCAATGATTCCACTGAGTATGGTAGAAGAATGGAAATGTACAATCTTTGGAATAATGACTCCAATCATATTGGAGTGCTGGTTTTTCAAATGAACTGCAAAGGAATTGGGTCTATAATGCATGCTTTCGACCAATAAAGCAACTTGATCTTTGATTCTTTGGCTAATTTCAGGATGGTCCTTTAAAGCCCTAGATACAGTAGCCACCGAAATGCCTAGTTTTTCGGCTATATCTTTTAATGTTGTACGCTTTTTGATCATATACACAGATTCAAAACTTAAAATACCATTGTTTTTGGGATAATAAAAATTATTTTCCACCGTAATCGTTTACGTAATCGATTACGGTACTTTTAAACTTCTAATGAGCCCAATTATTGATTTTTATATCGCCTAAACCTACAACTTTGGTTTATAAAATTGTAAAAAATTCAAACGTTTGCTTATGAAAAAAATTATTACAGGAAATAAAAGTTGGTTGCTTCTTTTATTTGCCTTATTTACATCACAACTTTTATTCGCGCAAAAGCTTTCAGTATCTGGTACTGTAGTGGATGCTAAAGGTGCCGTAATTGCAGGTGCATCTGTAAAAGTAAAAGATAGTAAAACAGGTGTTGTCTCAGGTGATGATGGTAAATTCATGTTGTCAGTTAATGCAGACAGCAAAACAACTTTAGTTGTTTCTTTTGTTGGCTATGACAATGTATCAGTGCCAGTGAATAACAATGGCAAAGAATTGGTAGTTGTTTTAAAAGAAGCTGGTAGTTCTTTAAGTTCTATTGTGGTGACTGCGAATAATAGTCGTAGAAGTCAAATGGAAATGCCAATTTCTGTAACTACTTTTAGTGCCTCTAAATTAGCAGGATTAAGATTTAATAGTAATGCTGATATCTTGAGGGTAGTACCAGGTATTACTGCTGAAGGTGGTGGCGGTGATGTTGCAGCAAATATATTTGTTCGTGGTCTTCCTTCTGGAGGTCAATACCAATTTACTCCATTACAAATAGACGGTATGCCAGTGGTAGGGACAATGGGCTTAAACTCTTCTGCGCCAGACGTTTATTTCAGAAATGACTTAGGATTCAATAATGTTGAATTTGTAAGAGGTGGTTCATCTACTTTATATGGAGCAGGATCTGTTGCAGGTATTATTAACTATGCTAGCAAATATGGCTCTAATCAATCTAAAACTATTGTAGAAACAGAAGTGGCTACTCCAGGTAAAACAAGATTTGATTTCAATACAAGTGGAGCAATAACTGAGAACTCTTTATTCTATAATGTAAGTGGAACTTATCGTTATGATGAAGGGCCAATTAAAACTGGTTTAACCTCTAATGGATATCAAGTTCGCGGTAATTTAAGAAAAGTATTAAACAATGGTTTCTTTACTTTACATTTTCAATTGATTGACGATAAAGCTCAATTCTTATTACCTTATCCTTTAACGGGTAAAAGAGAAAGACCTACTGGTTGGGATGGTGAAACAATCTACAGTTTACAAACCGCTGCTGCTACTTTATTGACAGCTAGAACTCCAAATGGCTTGTATCAAAGCCAAGCGGCAAATGGTGCTTGGACAAAAGGCGGTTATGTAATGGCTGATTTCCAAAAAGATTTTGAGAATGGCTGGAGATTGAATGCAAAAGTTCGTTCTGCAAAATACCAACATCAATTTAATTTCTTTGGAACTGATGGTAGCGGAAGAAATCCTTTAACTCAAGCGAATTTCTTAAAAACAATTACAGGTGCAGTTTCTGGTGCATATACTTATGCTGATGATAACACGGCTTTAAATTCTGCTGCTTTAGTTTTACAAAACAATATTACAGACAGAAATAGACCATTGAGTGAAATGTCAGCTTTAATGACATTGTCTAAAGACTTCAAGACTGGTTCTATAGAGCACAATTTTACAATGGGTACATTTGGATCAAGAACTGAAGCGGGAGATTTTAATTTACAATTAAGATTCTTAAGTGAGTTTAAAGATCAACCAAGATTGCTGAATTTAACAACAACAGATGCAAGTAGCGTAGCTACTAAATTTACTGTAAATGGTGTTGCTTCAGTACCAGGTTATACAAATAAGACAATTACAAGTAAAAAACAAGCGTTTTATTTTTCTGATGAAATGCAAGTTGGTAAGTTAAAATTAGATGCGGGTTTGCGTTTTGAAACAATTGCTGCAAATGGTAGCATTGAAAAAACGGCTACTGCAAAAAATACAGATGGTATCAATGTGGCATTTGGTACAGGTGCTTTCGATAGATTCAATGTGAGCACAAGTGACTGGGCTTTAGCATTAGCTGCAAGTTATCCAGTGATGGATCATGTGAATGCTTATGCTAACTTTTCAAAAGGATATTTCTTCCCAGAATTAAGAGGTGTGAGTGTTAAATATAATAGCGGTAAGCCAGCTTATCCTATCTATCAGCCAGAGAAAATTAATCAATATGAAACTGGTGTTAAGTTAAATTATACAAAATTAACTTTAACTGCTGCTTATTTCTCTGCAACCTTAAACGATCGTTTATTGGTTCAATACTTAAACGTGAATGGAGCAATTCAAGAAGTATCTAAATTCATTAGTACAAAATCTTCTGGATTTGAAGGTACAGCTGATCTTGAATTTGCTAAAAATCTACATTTAATTTCTTCTGTTACTTCTCAAAAAGCGACTTATACAAAAGATGAAACTGCTCCAACGAATGTAGGTAAGTGGGTTGAGCGTCAGCCTCAATTCATGTATGATGCTGGTGTGTATTATGCAAATAAATCTTTTGACTTAGGATTTAGCAATAACTATCAAGGAAAAAGATTTGGTAATGCTAGTAACTTAGTTTCATTAGATGCCTACTCGATTGCAAGATTGACTGCTGGCTATAATATTAATTTAGACAATAAGTCTACATTAAGATTAAGCGGTGGTGTTTTCAATGTATTCAATTCTGAAGGAATCACAGAGGGCAATCCTAGAGCAGGTGACGCACAAACAAATAGTGGCGACTTCTTTGTAGGACGTCCTATTCTTCCTAGATCTTACTATTTGAGAGTAACATTTACTTTCTAGTCTTTGGTTGACTAAGCAAATAAATAATAAGTACCCTTGCGAAAGCAAGGGTACAATTATTTTACTTTATGGAAAATATTGCAAAAGCAAAATCTGTCTTAAACGATAATTGGAGAAATGGATACACTGTTCCATGTGCTTCTTTATACCCATTCCAATGGAACTGGGATGCAGGTTTTCATGCAATAGGTTGGATGTATATTGACCCTAACAAGGCAATGGATGAAATTAGATGCATTTTTAAGGGGCAATGGAAGAATGGCATGTTGCCACATGTTGTTTTTCATGAGATGAATGAAAATTATTTTCCTGGACCAAGCATTTGGAATATCCAAAAATCAATTGCTTCACCGGAAGGCATAAATACGACTGGGATCACCCAACTGCCTGTTTTTGGGTTCGTATTAGAACGAATTTTACAAACTGCAACTACTATAGGATTAAATATGGATGATTTTGTACATGAAATTTTTCCTAAAATGGTTCACGCACATCGTTATTTATACCAACATAGAGATCCAAATAAAGAGGGGCTTCCATGTTTATTTCATAATTGGGAGTCTACTGACAATGCCCCTATATGGGATGCAATATGGAATCGAATGGATTTGTCGAATGCAAGAGATGTCTCGGGTTTAAGAAAAGACAATAAGAAAATAGATGCCTCAATGAGGCCAACGGATTTAGATTATAAAAGGTATGTTCATTTAATTGATTTGCTAAATGAAAAATCATTTAACGAAGCAGCTGTAGTTAAGTCCTACCCGTTTTTAGTACAGGAAAACATGTTTATTTCTTTTTTAATTAGATCAAATGAGGCTTTAATAAAAATCGGGAATTTATATAAGATGGACACTTCTGAATTAGAGCAATGGCAAGCCTTATCTATGTCTAACTTCAATCTAAAATTTTGGGACACTGAAGCCGAGATGTATTATCCATTTGATTTAAATACGAACGAGCGGATTCAAAAAGATATTATTGGAGGTATGATGGCCTTGTTTGCCGGTATACCTAGTCAAGAACAAGCTAGCAAGTTGGCAGCTAAATTAACCAATTCATTTGTCAAAAATGAGTCTTGGTTTTATTGTCCATCTTACAGTGCAGCATCAACAGATTTTGATGCAAAGAGGTATTGGAGAGGGCCATTATGGCCAAATGTAAATTGGTTATTATACCATGGTTTTAAACGTTACGGGTTCAATCAATTAGCAGATACAATTAAATCACAAACAATTTATTTGATTGAAAAATACGGCATGTTTGAATACTTTGATCCTACACCAGAAACTCCAAAAACAAAAATTGAAAACACGAAAGGTTTAGGAGGAGCAAATTTCTCTTGGACGGCAGCTATATATTTAGATTTTAAATTCAACCATAATTTATTATAAAATGATTGACGCAATAGAACAACACACATCTATAGAAGATTTAAAAAACATATTAGATAATAATTGGCGTAATGGATATACTATCCCAAGTGCTAGATTGTATCCATTTCAATGGAATTGGGATGCTGGATTCATCGCATTGGCACTTAGTTATACGAATCAAGAGCGGGCTATGGAAGAAGTAGATTTTATGTTTAAAAGTCAATGGGATAATGGTATGTTACCCCATATTGCATTTCATCAACCTAATGAAAATTACTTCCCTGGACCCGAAGTTTGGAAAACAGATAGTTTAAATAACAGTTCTAAATTAGTTTCTTCTACTGGGATTACACAACCACCAGTTTTTGGTTTTATTTTAAAAAGAATGCATCAACAAATGCAACCAAATCCAAAATGGCAGGGGTTTTTAGAAAAAATATTCCCTAAAGTTGTTGCTTTCCATCGCTATTTGTATCAACATAGAGATCCTCATCAAGAAGGATTGGTTTACATTCAACACAATTGGGAAAGTGGCACGGATAATTCACCACTTTGGGACCATATTTTTGAAACAATGGATGTAAGCAAGGCAAGAGATGTGTCACATTTAAGAAAAGACAATAAATTAGTGGACGCTTCTGAAAGACCTACCAATGAAAATTATAAGAGGTATATCCATTTAATAGATCTCTTTGTGGCTTGTGGATATGATGATGCTACTATTGCAGAGACTTCTCCTTTTTTAGTGCAAGATGTATTATTCAATTCCATGTTAGTTAAATCTAATTTTGGATTAATTGAATTGGGTAAATACTTAAATTTGGATGTAACAGAAATTGAAAATTGGAATAAAAAAAGCATACAAGCAATCAATGATAAATTCTGGGATGAAACATCAGGTTTCTATTATGCCTTTGATTTAAGGTCAAATAAAAGAATACCTATAAAAGTTTCTTCAGGTTTTATGCCTTTGTTTGCTGGTGTCACCTCTTCCGAGCAAGCAGCTAGTTTAGTGAAACACTTAACCCATTCTTTTATGAAAAATGATGATTGGTTTGCTTGTGCTTCCTGTGCTTTTGACGAGCCCTCTTTTAATCCTTTAAAATACTGGAGAGGGCCTGTTTGGATCAATGTGAATTGGATGATTTACCATGGTTTAGAAAAGCATGGTTTTTCCGATATGGCTACAAGAATTAAAAAAGATTCTATGGAATTGATAGAAAAGCATGGTTGTTTTGAATATTTTGATCCAAGACCTGTTGGAGAAGCGCAGGAGAAAAGAGGTATAGGAGCAGACTTGTTTTCCTGGTCTGCTGCATTGTATTTAGATTTTGTTTATAACAATGAAATATTTTAAAAATGAACTTACTTGATTACGGAATTGTGTTGCTCTACTTTGTCATGATGATATGGCTTGGATTCAAATTCAAAAAAAGTGAAAAAAACACTGAATATTTTTTAGGAGGCAAAGGCTTTGGGTGGTTCTCATTGTGTATGTCTACTATGGCAACTCAGTTATCTGTAATTAGTTTTGTTTCTGCTCCTGCATTTGTAGGATTAAGAGCAGGAGGGGGAATGCAATGGTTAACATTTGAGTTTGGGGTACCATTGGCAATGATTATTCTTATTGCATTTATCGCCCCTGCTTTGTATAAATCTTCTGTAGTTAGCGCCTACGCATTTTTAGAAAAACGATTTAATAGTTCCTCAAGGTTGTTATTAAGTTCGGTGTTTTTAATTAGTAGAGCTTTTGCTACATCAGTTACTGTTTATGCCGTTTCTCTTATTTTGATGTCGATTCTTCAGCTAAGCTTCATGCAAACTATTTTAATCATCTCTTTAGTCACTATTTTATATTCATTAGAAGGAGGCATGAAAGCCATTGTGTACAGTGAAGTTGCTCAAATGATCATTAAAGTTCTAGGTATATTTATAATTATTTATTACGGCCTTAAAGAAATTGGAGGCTGGGATACATTTATACAGAATGTAGATACAAAAAGGCTTGAAGTGTTAAGGTTTAGAAATACTGGATTTGATAACCAAGAATTTGGTTTTTGGCCCATGTTATTTGGTGGTATATTCCTTTACTGTGCTTATTATGGAACAGATCAATCACAGGTGCAACGTATATTATCTGCAAAGGACGAGAAGACGGTTAAAAAGCTATTATTATTCAATGGCTTATTTAGGTTCCCAATTACTTTAAGTTATTGCTTTGGGGGATTGATTTTAGGCACCCTTGTTAGTTTAAATGGGGACTTTGCTTCTAAAATTCCAGTTGAAAAACCGGACCTAATGATTCCTGTATTTATAACAAATTATTTACCACATGGGGTTATTGGGGTTATTATTGTAGCAATCATTGCAGCTGCCATGTCTGCGTACAGTTCTAATATTAACTCATTAGCGGCGGTGACGATGGAGGATTTTCTTTCCAAAAAAATGGAAATACCTGCTAATAAATATGTCACTTATTCCAAGGTAGCTGCTCTTGTTTGGGGCTTAATTACTTTAGTTTTGGCCTTTTTTATGGGCGATATTGCAAAAACGGTGATTGAAGCAATTAATAAAATTGGTTCAGTATTCTATGGACCTGTTGTTTGTATGTTTTTGCTTGCCATTTTTACAAAAAATATTCAAGCTAAGAGCGCCAATACAGGGGTGATTTTTGGAGTCGTTTTGAATTTAATACTTTGGATCTTCTTTAAGAACATCTTTTGGTTTTGGTGGAATGTGATCGGGGCTGTAACTACTTTCTTAGTAGCCATATTTTGTCACTATTTCGTCTACAAAACAGTCTCAGTTCAAAATACCTATGTGGTTGCTAATCCAACCTTTAAAGAGGCGATATGGACAAAAGAAACTGCAATTCTTTTCGTTTACTTTGTATTGATTTTTTCATTTTGTTATTTCTTGACTAGTTTAGTTTAACCTATTAGCATGAATGTTGTAGTTGCTGTCGATAAGTTCAAAGGAAGCCTAACAAGTTTCGAGGCGAATAGCGTAATACAATCTGCTATCAAGAAGGTGAATCCTACTTTTCAAGTTACTAGTTTTCCAATGGCTGATGGTGGTGACGGCTTTTCCAAGGTTTTGAAGTTTTATCTTAATACTCAAACAGTCAAGGTCAACACAATTGATCCACTCCATAGAAAGATACTTGGGTATTATGAATGGGATAAGGAGCATAAGACAGCCATTATTGAAATGGCTGTTGCATCCGGATTAGTTTTGTTGAAAAAAAAAGAACAGAACCCTTTAAAAACATCTAGTTATGGGACTGGATTGTTAATTAAACATGCTATAAATAAAGGAGCTAAAAAGATCATCTTAGGACTTGGAGGAACTGCAACCAATGATGGAGGAATGGGTATTGCTTGTGCTTTAGGGTATCAATTTAAAGACAAGTCTGGTAATTTGTTGTCGCCGTCTGGCGCTTCATTGCTTCAAATACACACTATTGAAAAGCCGACCAAACGTTTGCCTATATCCATCATGATTGCTTGTGATGTAAACAATCCATTGTTCGGTAAGCAAGGAGCGGCTTATATCTATGCGCCTCAAAAAGGAGCATCTTTGGAGCAGGTTTTATTGCTTGATAAAGGGTTAAGGAATCTTTCAAAAGTCATTGAAAAATCAACGCATCAAAAAGTTGCCAAAATACCTGGAGCTGGAGCGGCAGGTGGTGTGCCTGCTTTACTAAATGCCTATTTTAAGACTACAATGGTCAATGGGATTGATTTAATTATGAAATATAGTGGTATAGTTAAACAATTAAAGCAAGTAGATTTGCTTATTACTGGAGAAGGGAAAATTGATCATCAGTCTTTGTCAGGCAAAGTAGTGGGCAGTTTAGCTTCACTAGCAGCAGAAAAAAAAGTACCAATATTGTTAGTTGCTGGCATGTCTGAAATAGGTCCTAAGTCGCCATTTAGTAAACTTGAAATGATCACACTTTTGGATTCAACAAAAAGTTTAAAATATTCAATCTTACATGCACAAAGCATATTAGCTGATAAAATAGCGTGCTACTTTAAGTAGAATTCCATTCTTTCCTTGAGCTATTTCTTTTTCATTTTATTGCTAAAATATTTTTCTACAATTTCGTTCTGCTCTAATTCTAAATATTTTAAATAAGTTGCCGCAATGGGTGAAAGTTTTTTTTCTTTCAACCAAATAAGCCTCCATGTTGTTTTTAGTGGCAGGCCTGCGAAAGGAATAATTTTAATCAGGCCCGTATCAATCTCATTTCTAATGCCAATTCGTGGCATGATGGAAATCCCTAAACCCGCTATCACAGCTTGCTTTACCGCTTCATTGGAAGTGAGTTCAAGTTTTTTTCCTGGTTTTATTTTATGCTTTTTTAAAAATAATTCCATCACCTCTTTTGTATCCGATCCAGGCTCTCTAAATATCAAAGAAGTAGTTTCCAAAATTTTATTAATAGGTTTTTTTAGATCAAGCTCTTTGTTTCCAACTAATAAAAGCTCATTTTCCATTAATTTAAACTGGCCAATTTTAATGTTTTCTGGCATGTCTGCTACCAATGCAAAATCTATTTGATTGTCTAATAAGCTTTTTAATACCATTGACTTATTGGTTACATCCATCGTTAAATCAATTTTTTCATTTTCTTTTAAAAAGGAATTTAAAAAATAGGGCATAATATATTTGCCAGTGGATACAATAGCGATTTTCAAATGCCCGGCTAATTTGTTTTTATAATTTTGGGAGGTATAATTAATATTGTCTACTTCATGTATAATGCTTTCTGCCGCTTTGGCAATTTCTTTACCTAGACCTGTAATGTGTATTTTTTTTTGAATGATTTCGATCAATGGAAAGTCAAATTGTTGTTGAAAATTTTTCAATTGAATCGATAAAGCTGGCTGGGAAAGGTTCAAAGCTTTTGCCGCTTTTGTGATACTAAGTGTTTCGGTGATCTTAAGATAGATTCTTAATTGATGTAGCGTATAATTCATAAATAAAATTAATAATAAATATTAAATATATAAATTTAATTAATCAATATTTAAACCGAATTTTGTACCTATAAATTCCCCAGACCCCAATAAATACATCCCCTTCAATGAAAAAAATATATGCGATAGACCTTGTAAATAGCTTGTTTTCAAAAGAAGAAGCGACAGAATTGATTTTAGGGTTAATTGATTACAAAATAGATGTGCATTCAAGAAAAAATTTCTCCAATCAAGTAAAGTTTGGAGAAGAGGATGAAGATTCAAAATATAGGCTAGAAAAATTAACGTCTGCGAGGGAGGCGATCAAAGATATGCTTGACAATACAAAAGATAGCCATTTTAAATTGTGTGCAGAATTGACGATTGAGCCTAAAGGAAGGCTAAATTAGATTAGCATTATTTTATGATACATCAAAACATTCAAGCAGCTGCTGAAGCTTTAAATAGAGGAGAACTTATTGGTCTCCCTACCGAAACGGTGTATGGTCTAGCAGGCAATGCATTGAATGAATTTGTTGTCGATAAAATTTATAACCTAAAAAATAGGCCTTCTAGTAACCCGCTTATCTTACATACCTATGCTTTAAAGGAGGTTGCAAAATATACAACCCATATCCCCTCAACAGCATTTAAATTGGCAAATACTTTTTGGCCTGGGCCATTGACGTTATTGTTGCCAAAAAACAATTTAATCGCGCATAAAGTAACAGCAGGTAGTCATTTAGTTGCGGTAAGGATTCCAAATCATCCCATTGCATTAGAGTTGCTTCGATCTTTGGATTTTCCATTGGTAGCACCTAGTGCTAATCCTTATACCAGAATTAGTCCCACGTCTGCACAAATGGTAGAAGACTATTTTGGCAATGCCCTGCCACATATTTTGGACGGGGGTAATTGTGCGAAAGGGATTGAATCAACGATTGTTGGATTTGATGGAGATACGCCCATTATATATAGACAAGGCGCTATCAGTGTAGATGCTATCGAATTCGTTGCAGGTAAAACCAAAGTGCTTGCTACCGTGAAAGAAAAAGTAACCACCCCTGGCATGGCTCCAATGCATTATGCGCCAAGGACAAGATTCTTAATTGTAGAAGACTTAAAAAACTATATCTATGAAAACCCACATTTAAGCATAGGGGTGTTGTCCATGTGCAATACATTTAAAACTGGGTCCAATGTATTTGTTGTACTACTTACGTCTAGATTGGATTTAGAAGAAGCGAGCAAAAACCTATATCAATCCATGCATTATTTAGATGGTTTGAATCTGGATTGTATCATTATTGAAAGATTCCCTGAAATCGGTATTGGCAAATCATTGAATGATAGGATTACTAGAGCATCCCTAGTTCCTGACTGTTAGACTATTTAGTTTGAGTCCCATTTATTTAGTAGCTTTAATACATTAAAATACTATAAAATGTCAGGCACACTTATTTTCTTAATCGTTTTGGTTGTTTTAGTTTTCATGAGCTTAATTACTGTCAATCAAGGGACGGTAGCCATTGTAACCTTATTTGGGAAATATCGTAGGATATTACTACCAGGATTAAGATTTAGATTGCCTTTTATAGAACGTATTTACAGAAGAGTGAGTATCCAGAATCAAAGTATTGAATTAGAATTTCAAGCAGTGACGATAGATCAAGCCAATGTGTATTTTAAAAGCATGATTTTATATTCTGTTCAAAATTCTGATGAAGAGACTATGAAGAAAGTGGCTTTTAAATTTATTAGCAATAAAGATTTAATGCAAGCGCTTGTAAGAACAGTGGAGGGAAGTATTAGAGCCTATGTAGCTACTAAAAGACAGGCGGAAGTGTTGACTGCAAGACGCGAAATTGTGGACTATGTAAAAGAGCAAATTGATCATAGTTTAGAAGAGTGGGGATACCATTTACAAGATTTACAAATCAACGATATCACATTTGACCAACAAATCATGGATAGCATGAGTAAAGTGGTTGCTAGTAATAATTTAAAAGCGGCTGCAGAGAACGAAGGTCAGGCATTGTTAATTACAAAGACGAAAGCGGCTGAGGCAGAAGGGAATGCTATTAAAATATCTGCACAAGCTGAGAAAGAAGCTGCGCAGTTAAGAGGACAAGGAGTCGCATTATTCAGACAAGAAGTAGCTAAGGGTATGTCTGAAGCTGCAGAGGAAATGAAGCAAGCTAATTTAGATACCAATGTGATTTTGTTTAGCATGTGGACCGAAGCCATCAAGAATTTTGCGGAGTACGGAAAAGGGAATGTAATTTTCTTAGACGGTAGCCCTGATGGCATGGATAAAACAATGAAACAAATGATGGGATTAATTACAAAGCAGGAGGAGAAGAAATAAATTGTTGTTATCAACATCTTAGAAAATCTCCGAACGAATATCTTTCGTTCGATATAATAGTTATTGCATCTTTACAATTTGAGCTTTGTATAAAAATATTATGCAAAATCAAATTGTAATTTTCCAAGGAGAAAATAATGAAATAAATGTTGAAGTAAAGTTTGAAGACGATACAGTGTGGCTCACTCAGGCACAAATTATCAAACTATTTAATGGTAGTAAATCAAATATAAGTGAACATATAAAATACATTTTTGAGAGCGAAGAGCTAGCAGAAAACTCAACTGTTCGGAATTTCCGAACAGTTAAAATGGAAGGGAAAAGGACAGTTAATAGGGATATTATTCATTACAACTTAGATGTTATAATTTCGGTAGGTTACAGAGTAAATTCAAAAAGAGGTGTTCAATTCCGACAATGGGCTACCCAAAAGTTAAAAGACTATCTAGTAAAGGGTTATGCTATAAACGAGTTTAGATTGGCTCAAAAGAATCAAGAAATTCAGTTTTTGCACGACGGCATTCGAATAATTAGTCGAGCCATAGAGGAAGTTACTAACGACGAGGCTTATAAATGGTTAGATAAGTTTAGTAAAGGGCTTCAGTTATTGGATGATTATGACCATGAGCGTTTAGATATCAAAGGGCTTAGCTTGGTTCCTGGAATACATCCACATATTTCAGAATATGAATCTATTGTAAATGCAATGCGCACAGAATTTGATTCATCTGTTTTTGGTAAAAAGAAAGACGCTGGTTTCGAAAGTGCTATTAGTCAAATAGAGCAAGGCTTTGATGATAGTTATCTTTATCAAAGTATTGAAGAAAGGGCAGCTATGTTGTTGTATTTAATTATTAAAAATCACGCTTTTGTAGATGGGAATAAAAGAATTGGAGCTGCTTGTTTTTTATTATTTCTAATGCGCAACAATTTGCTTTTGTCAGTGAATGGTGTTCCATTTATTAGTAATGATGCATTGGCTAGTATTACCTTATTCGTTGCTGCTAGTAAACCAGAAGAAATGGAAACGGTAAAAGGATTGGTGATAAGCGTGCTGAATAGAAGGAATAGGTAGATTCACGCCATCGGGACTGTCAATGCTTCGCATTGTCTTCCTTGGCTGTGGATTTACCCAAAGCTCGGGACTGTCGGCTACGCCGTCTTCCTCGGCTGTGGCCTTACCCAAAGCTCGGGACTGTCAATGCTTCGCATTATCTTCCTCGGCTGTGGCCTTACCCAAAGCCTTTCAAACAAACACAAAGTGTTTGTTTGGCTTTTTTAACGCTCATCCGCTCAATCAAGCAAGCTTGTTTCGCGGCCTCGCATTAAAAAAGCCTCTCATTTGCATGAGAGGCTTTGTAGCCGGTACGGGAATCGAACCCGTCTTTGCCCCGTGAAAGGGGGCTGTCCTAACCGATAGACGAACCGGCCAACTTGAAGACCTTTTGGGGTCAATTGGGTCGCAAAAATAGGATTCGTAGGCTTTACTGCCAAACAATTTTGCCTTTTTTTCACCGGATTTTGAAATTAAATATATTGTCCTGGGTGCTTCATGCAAAGGTTTGTGTTGAGAAATACGACCAGTTGTTTGTTGAAATCCTTGTCAATATTGAATTGTTACCCATTTTTTAATCTAGTTTTTTAGTCATTTTTTTTAAAAGGATTGTATCTTCGTCCCTCTATTAAAAAATAAATCGAATAAAAATGAGTTCAGTTAAAGTAGCAATCAATGGTTTTGGACGTATCGGACGTTTAGTTTTCCGTCAAATTTACAATACACCGGGTATCGAAGTGGTGGCGATCAATGACCTTACTTCACCAGCTGCCTTGGCACATTTATTAAAGTATGATAGCGCACAAGGTCGTTTTGATGCAGAAGTTAAAGCAACAGAAGATTCAGTAGTGGTGAATGGCCATGCGGTTAAAATATATGCACAAAGAGATCCTGCTCAAATTCCTTGGGGAGCGCATGATGTAGATGTGGTGATTGAGTCTACAGGTTTCTTCACAGACAAAGAAAAAGCGGAATTACATATTAAAGCAGGTGCTAAAAGAGTGGTCATTTCTGCTCCAGCAACTGGGGACATGAAAACAGTGGTATTCAATACCAACCATGAAATTATTGATGGTACTGAAACAGTGATTTCTGGTGCATCTTGTACAACGAACTGTTTAGCGCCTATGGCAAAAGTATTAGAAGATAAGTTTGGCATCGTTACCGGTTTAATGTTAACGGTTCATGCTTACACAAATGATCAAAATACTTTAGACGGCCCTCACCCTAAAGGTGATTTAAGAAGAGCAAGAGCTGCAGCTGCAAACATTGTACCTAACAGTACAGGTGCTGCTAAAGCAATTGGCTTAGTATTGCCAAGCTTAAAAGGTAAATTAGATGGTTCAGCACAACGTGTTCCAACTATTACTGGATCTTTAACAGAATTAACAACTATCCTTTCTAAGAAAGTAACTGCAGAAGAAATCAATGCGGCAATGAAAGCAGCAGCTAACGAATCTTTTGGTTATACGGAAGATGAGATTGTAAGTTCTGATATCATTGGTATTTCTTATGGCTCTTTGTTTGATGCTACACAAACCAAAGTAATGACACAAGGTGATGTTCAATTAGTGAAGACGGTTTCTTGGTACGATAACGAAATGAGCTACGTTAGCCAATTAGTGCGTACTGTGAAATACTTTGCTAGTAAAATTAAATAAATAATTCTTTAATAGTAAATGCCTCCGTTTAACGGGGGCATTTTTATTCAATTTTGTAGATTTCGAATCCAAAAAAAACGACAATAAAATTTTTAGTATGAGTTCTTTTCAAGCATTTTCTTTCGCAGGTAAAAAAGCATTGGTACGTGTTGATTTTAACGTGCCTTTAAATGAGCATTTTCAAATTACCGACGACACGCGCATGCGTGCCACTGTAAAAACGATCAATCAAATCTTACAAGACGGCGGTAGCGTTATTTTAATGAGTCATTTAGGACGTCCAAAGGATGGACCAACAGACAAATATTCTTTAAAGCATGTGGTAGCGCATCTATCTGAATTATTAGGAGGCAAAGAAGTACAATTTGCAAATGACTGTATTGGAGCTGAAGCGGTAGATAAAGCTGCAGCTTTACAAGCAGGACAGGTTTTATTATTAGAGAATTTAAGGTTCTATAAAGAAGAAGAAAAAGGCGATGCTGCTTTTGCAGAAAAATTAGCGAAGTTAGGAGATGTATATGTGAATGATGCATTTGGTACGGCACATAGAGCGCATGCTTCGACCGCTATTATTGCTCAATATTTTTCTAAAGAAAATAGAACATTTGGTTTCCTAATGGAAGCAGAAGTAGTGAGTGCAGAAAAAGTATTGCATGAAGCACAAAAGCCTTTCACTGCAATTATTGGTGGCGCAAAAGTGTCTGATAAAATTTTAATTATTGAAAATTTATTAGAGCGTGCGACCGATATTATTATTGGTGGCGGTATGGCATATACTTTCTTTAAGGCGCAAGGCGGTACGATTGGCACTTCTATTTGTGAAGATGACCGTATGCCATTGGCTTTAGAAATTTTAGAAAAAGCAAAAGCAAAAGGGGTAAATATTCATTTGCCTATAGACAATATGATTACAACAGATTTCTCGAACGATACGGAAAGAAAAAATTGCGAAAGCATGTCTATTCCAGACGGTTGGATGGGTCTAGATATTGGAGAAGCCTCTAGACAGAAATTTGCAGCGGTGATTTTAGCAAGTAAAACGATCCTTTGGAATGGCCCAATGGGGGTGTTTGAAATGTCTAATTACCAAGCTGGAACCAAAGCGATTGCAGTGGCGGTGGCAGAAGCTACCCAAAAAGGTGCGTTTAGCTTGGTAGGAGGTGGCGACAGTGTGTCAGCTGTGAATCAGTTTGGATTCAATGACAAAGTGAGCTATGTAAGTACTGGGGGTGGCGCTTTATTAGAATATTTTGAAGGTAAAATACTTCCAGGAATAGCAGCCATTAAAGGATAAATGACGTAAGCCACACACGAAAAAGAAAATTAAAATCAAGTATTTCTAAAGAACTTGTTAATTATAGCCCTTCCCGACATCGGGAGGGGTTCTTTTTGTCAGGACTTTCCGTCATAAAACAAGTTTGGTACTAGCTTTGCGCTATCTTTATAAACAAATACAAAACTATGTTACGTAAAAATTTAGGACTATTCATTTTTTTAGGAGTACTCGTAATTTTAATAGGCTATGGTTGCAACGGCTATAATGGCTTAGTAAACCAAGACGAGAATGTAAATCAAGCATGGAACAACGTGCAAAGTGATTACCAAAGAAGAGCGGATTTAATTCCAAACTTGGTGAACACGGTTAAAGGAGAAGCTAATTTTGAGCAATCTACTTTACAAAATGTGATTGCAGCTCGTGCAAGTGCTACGCAAATGAAAGTAGATGCGAAGGATTTAACACCAGAAAAATTACAACAGTTTCAGGCGAATCAAGGTCAATTGTCTCAGGCATTGGGCCGTTTGTTAGTGGTGTCTGAAAACTACCCTAATTTAAGAGCAAATGATGCCTTCCGTGGTTTACAAGCTCAATTAGAAGGGACTGAAAACAGAATTAAAGTATCGAGAAACGACTTCAATGCTGCGATTGCCGATTACAACAAAAGAGCAAGATCATTCCCATTGAATTTGGTAGCAGGTATGTTTGGTTTCAAAACAAGAGAAGGATTTAAAGCAGACGAAGGTGCTTCAAAAGCGCCAGAAGTTAAATTCTAAGCTGTTTTATACTCCAAACCAACAATACTATGTGGAATCCATTGAATCTATTTAAATCCAAAACGGATAATTTATTGAGTGCCTCGGACAAGCAATTGCTTGTCCAGGCGATTCAAGCTGCTGAACAAAATACCAGCGGTGAAATCCGTGTGTTTGTAGAATCAAGCATTCCCAAAAAAATAGATGCCTTACAACGTGCGACAGAAATCTTTTATAAAAATAAGATGAATGAAACCAAGGACCGCAATGGTGTTTTGGTGTACGTTGCTGTATCGGATAAAAAGTTGGCTATCTATGGTGACCAAAGTATACATGAAAAAGTGGGTGTTGAATTCTGGTACCAACAAGTACAAGAAATGACAGGTCATTTTAAAGAAGCGCATTATGTAGATGGCATGGTGGGCGTGATTAACGCAATAGGTCATGCATTAAAAGATCATTTTCCATATGATCGTACGACGGATCAAAATGAATTATCTGACGAAATCATGATGGGCAAATGAGAAAAATAAAATTACTTGGCAGACTGCCAATACTTTTAACCACAAGTTTTTTAATTGCAGCTATTTTTTTCGCGCAACCATTGCAAGCGCAAAATATTATTGCTAAGTCAAATCCTCCAACCCTTGTTACGGATGCTGCTGGTGTGTTAACAGCGGAACAAAAACAAGCTTTAGAAAATAAATTGGTGGCCATTGACGATAGCAGCTCGAATCAGATTGCTGTAGTGATTATTTCAAGCTTGGATGGATATCCAAAGGAGGAATATGCTACTAAGCTATTTAGAGAATGGGGTATCGGTAATACAAAAACCAATAATGGCGTCTTATTATTAATTGCTGTTCAAGACCGTCAAATCAGGATCGAAGTAGGTTACGGACTTGAAGGCGCGATTCCCGATATCACGGCTTTAAATATTATTGACAATGATATTAAGCCTGCATTTAAAGCAGGAAATTATTATGAAGGCATAGACCTTGCAACAGACAATATCGCAAAAGCTGCAGTGGGCGAATACAAGGTTAAAAAAGCAAAAAAATCAAAAAGCAAAGGTAGTGGTGGTTTATTTCTAATTGTCTTAATCATCATTTTTGTTCTCCTAAGAGGTGGACGTGGTGGTGGCTCTAATATTGGTGGTGGCGGATTTAGTGATGTAGCTACGGGTATGTTATTAGGTTCTTTATTAAATGGAGGTGGCCGTCACGGTGGCGGTGGATGGGGTGATGGAGGTGGAGGTGGCTTCGGCGGCTTCGGCGGAGGTAGCTCTGGTGGTGGTGGCGCTGGCGGTTCTTGGTAAGCATTACACAAAGACGAATGAGTGAAAGATATTGAATATAAAAAAGCCTCCATTTGGAGGCTTTTTTAATGGCTACAAGTAATTTTAGTTTGTTTTACATTTTCGGAAGTACTGCAGCTACTAGGGCAGCTAATTCATTTTCCCCTTTTTGTTTTTTGGCTTTTAATAGTTCTCCTAATATTTTAAAGTTAAAATAAGGATCTGTTTGAACGCGGTATCCTTGTGGGATAGCTTCTCTAAAGGCCACTATTAAATCTATTCCCTTTTTGAACTTAACCGGGTCGGTAGTTTGTTGAAGTAATTTACCAAGTGGAGCAGTCATTTCAAACTTTTCTGAAGATTGAATATTCAATTTAGAATAGGTGTTTGCTATGAAATCAAATACTGAAGCATCTCCATATTTAATTAAAATAGACGCAACTTCTTTATTCAATCTTTTTTTAATGGTTTGTGTGCTAAATGCTTTTGCATAAGTGAATGCCTTAACTGTATCAATTTGTTCTATAGCAGCTAAAGCGGCACCAGCAACACTATAGGAAGAGTCCATGACCCACTTTTCAAATAAAGGCAAATAATTAGGTCTATTTAATTTACTTAAGATCGTAATTGCTTCTTCTCTTACAGTACGCATTGGATCCTGAGCAGCCATTGCGACAATTTGTTTTTCCATGCCTGCATCAATAAATGCAGGGTTATAGCTATTTAAAGCGATCGATCTAATGACATGGAAACTGTCTTTGATAGCTGCTTCAAGAATCGTCTTCGCTGCAGGGTCTTTTACATTCGCTGCTGCTTCATTCACTGCTTCAAAACGGTCCATGAAATTGCTTGCATGCAAAAATTGGTAAGCGTATTGTTGCATTGGCTTTGACTCGTCCTTAGACCAAAGTAAAATTTTATCATTATCTACATTCACATTATCAGGCGCGACAGCTGCAGGGAAATAAAAACTATCTATCTTGTTTTTACTCCATACTTCATAATGGTTGCGCTTGCCTTGCACATAGACATCAACGCCCACAGGTAAAGTGAAAATTTTATTTTGTGTTTGATTTTGTTGAATCGTCACCAAAACCTTTTGTTGATCGGCGATATATTTTTGTTGGATGCGTACATAAGGGTGCCCATTGCTAAAGTACCACTGGTTAAAGAACCAGTTTAAGTCCTTCCCTGTAATTGTTTCAAAAGCTAATTTTAATTTAATCGCAGAGCCGTTAGAGAACTTATTGTCTGTTAAATATTTATTCAATGAAGCAAAAAAGGCATCATCCCCCACAAGATGTCTTAACATATTTAATATACGGCCACCTTTTTGATAGCTTACTAAGTCAAATACATCTTCTTTGTCTTTATAGAAAAAACGTACTAAATCCTTCTCGGCATCTGTTGGGCTACTTAAATAGCTTCTTAATCCAATATAGTTCTCATAAGCACCCGCGTCTTTTCCTTGACTATGTTCAAACCATAATGTTTGGCTATAGTCAGCAAAGCTTTCATTCACGGTGATATTGCTCCAGCTTTCTGCAGTTACATAATCGCCAAACCATTGATGAAATAATTCATGTGCAATCGTGCTCTCCCAATTATTACCATCTACTAATTCTCTTGCATCTTGTTGCACTGCATCACTATGTAAAGTAGCAGTGGTATTTTCCATCGCACCACTTACAAAGTCCCTGCCGCTAATTTGAGCGTATTTGCTCCAAGGAAAAGGAACACCCAATTTGCTTTCAAAAAAAGCAATCATTTGCGGGGTGTTACCATAAATCTTTCTTGCTTCTTTCTCATATGCTTTCTCTATATAATAACTTACTTCCTTTCCTTTATAAGTATCCTTAATCACAGCGTAGTCGCCAATGCCAATAAAGAACAAGTAAGGGGAGTGCGGCAGATCCATCTTCCACACATCTTCTCTAAAGCCATTTTTCAAATCGGTTTGCTTTACCAATAAACCATTGGATAAGCTTACATATTTACTAGGTACGGTTAAATAAAATTCCTGTGTTGTTTTTTGATTTGCTTTATCAATGGTAGGAATCCAAACAGAACTTGCTTCTGTCTCACCTTGTGTCCAAATTTGAGTTGGCTTTTCTTTATCTGTACCCATTGGATTAATAAAGTACATGCCTTTAGCATCTCTAATTGCTTCACTGCCTTGTCCTTTAAATTCATTAGGACGTGCAATGTATTTAATGTAGA
>JBILQZ010000010.1:0-23959 GCA_044372935.1 Sediminibacterium sp.
GACGCGCACCAAGAGATGGTAAATTCATCGAGAAAATTGGTACTTACAATCCTTTAACAGTTCCAGCGACAATCAATTTAGATCGTCAAAAGTCTTTAGAGTGGTTAAACAAAGGTGCTCAACCTACTGACACCGTTCGCAGAATTTTATCTTTCAAAGGAGTACTTTATTTAAAACACTTATTACGTGGTGTTAAATTAGGTTTATTTGATGATGCAACAGCAATGACTAAGTTTGAATCTTGGTATGCACAGCATGAAACATCAATTGCTTCTAAAACAGATGCACACAAAAAAGCACAAGCTGCTAAAAAAGTGTATGTACCTGTAGTAAAGAAAGTAGCAGAACCAGTTGCTGAGCCAGTTGCAGAAGTTGCTGCTGAAGAAGCACCTGCTGAAGTTGAAGCGCCAGCTGCAGAAGCTGCTGCTGAAGAAACACCAGCTGCTGAATAATTTGCAACTTAAGTAAGATTAATAGCATTCAACCTCCCGAAATTCGGGAGGTTTTTTTATTGCCCAATCATTTAGTAAATTTGATTATGAGTGAATACATCCACATTGGAAAAATTGTTGCTGCCCATGGTCTTGCGGGCCATATAATATTAGAACATGCTTTAGGCACGCCGATTCACTTCAAAGGCATTGACGCTATTTTTATTGAAAAAAATGCGGCTAGTTTTATTCCTTATTTTATCCAATCTGCAGCTGCAAAAACTGAAAGCTTAACGCATCTACAAGTAGAAGGGATTAGTACTCGTGAAGCTTGTAGTATTTTGATTGGTAAAAAAGTATGGTTGCCTCAAGCCGAGTTTCAATTATTGGTAGACAAAAGTTCCCCACTATCCTTATTGGGTTATATGGTGGTTGAAAATGGGATTGAATTAGGCAAGATCGAAGAAGTGATCGAACAGCCCCATCAATTGATGGTCACTATTTTATACAAAGGCAACGAAGCCTATATTCCTTTGCATGAGGAGAGCCTAAAGGGAGTGGACCATGGAAAAAAGATTGTCCAAGTAGTTTTGCCAGATGGTTTATTGGATTTATACATGGAAACAGAATAATTTTCTTAAATTTATTTTCTAAATTTTATACGATGCGCTATTTTTTATTAGGTTTTATTTTTTGTTGTAGTACTATTTTGGGACAAGCTCAAAAGACCTATATCCAATGTGGTCAATTGGTAGATGTAGTCAACCTTAAAGTACAAAAAGGAAAAACTGTCATTATCGAAGGCAATAAAATTATAGACATAGTAGATGGATTTGTTGCTGGTGCAAAAACAGATCTAGTAGTAGATTTAAGAAAACAAACTGTGATGCCAGGTTTAATGGATATGCATATTCATGTGGAATCTGAGACCAGCCCAACAAGATATTTAGATGGATTTACACAAAACGACGTAGATGTTGCCTATGGTGCTTTAAAATTTGCAGAAAGAAATTTAATGGCAGGATTTACTTCTGTTAGAGATCTAGGCGGATCAGGTGTAAATATTGCAATGCGCAAAGCCATTCAAAAAGGATATGTGGTTGGCCCAAGAATTTACACAGCGGGTAAGGCGATAGGAACAACTGGTGGACATGCGGATCCAACCAATGGCGTTAGAGCAAATTTAATGGGTGATCCTGGACCAAAAGAAGGGGTAGTGAATAGTGTTGAAGATGCGTATAAAGCAGTAAGACAAAGGTATAAAGACGGAAGTGATGTGATTAAAATCACCGCAAGTGGCGGCGTATTGAGTATGGCAGCGAACGGCGAAAATCCTCAATTTACAGAAGCCGAAATTCGCGCGATTGTTGCTGCAGCAAAAGATTATGGTTTTAAAGTAGCGGCACATTGCCATGGCGTAGAAGCAATGCGTAGGGCTGTTGTTGGTGGAGTTAACTCTATTGAGCACGGCACTTTAATGGACGAATCTATTTTCCCTTTGATGAAACAATATGGCACTTATTATGTACCAACTATTATTGCAGGTAGATCTGCAGCGGACTCGGCAAAAAAACCTGGGTATTATCCGCCAATGGTGACTAAAAAAGCTTTAGAAATTGGACCAAAAATTCAAAACACTTTTTCAAAAGCTTACAAGGCGGGCGTAAAGATTGCATTTGGAACAGATGCGGGTGTATATGCACACGGTAATAACTGGATGGAATTTAAATACATGCAAGAGGCAGGCATGCCTTTGATCGAAGCGATCCAATCTGCTACGATGAATGCTGCAGACCTAATGGGTACTCAACAGATTTTAGGAAGTATTGAAAAAGGTAAATTAGCAGATATCATTGCTGTAGAAGGTGATCCATTTGCAGATATCAATCAAATGGGCAATGTTCAGTTTGTAATGAAAGACGGCGTAATCTACAAGCAGAAAAAATAATTAAACTGCATTCCATTTATCTAGCTGCTTAATTGAAGCGGCTAAGTCTTTAGGCAAGGGTGCTTCAAATGCAAACGCCTTTTCTTTAAACACCAATTTTAAAGTGTGTGCGTGCAATGCATGCCTTGCTAATAAAGGTTTTTCTTCGTCTTCGGATTTGCTTAATTTGAAATTCTTTTTCTTGATACTAGAGAGTAAAAGCGGTGCCCCATCTCCGTAGATTTCATCTGCCACGATAGGGTGTCCAATTTGTTTTGCATGCACCCTAATTTGATGCGTTCTGCCAGTATGAATTTGAAATGAAACTAGCGCATAACGTTTGTAATAGGTTACTACTTCGTATGTCGTTAATGCTTGCTTACCTTTTACATGGATATACATTTGTCCTTTTTTGATAGGATGTTCCATGATGGCTGTATCTATGGAACCCGTAGGTTCTGGTCGGCCCATGACCAATCCAAGGTATTTTTTTTCGATGGTTCTGCCTTCAAACAAAACACTAAGTTCCTTATGTGCCTCAGCATGTTTTGCGAAAATAATGAGACCACTTGTTGCTTGGTCTAAACGATGCACTGTAAAAATAGCACCGTATTTATCTTGCAAAAGAGACTTGATAGAAAGTTCTTTTCCAAATCGATCTGGAATACTTAATACACCAGCAGGTTTATTCACCACCACCATGTCTTGATCCTCAAATAATATAGTTAACATCCCTACTTGCTGGCTTTTCTTGTAAATGATTTATTTAAAAACTTAAGGGTTCTTACTTCTTTCTCCGCTAAAAAACGCCACTTGCCGCGGTCAACATTTTTCTTGGTAAGGTTGGCAAACATCACGCGATCTAAATGCCTTACATCATAACCAAGGTGTTCAAAGATTCTTCTTACAATTCTATTTCTTCCACTATGAATTTCGATACCAATGACGTTTTTAGAGGTGTTGGATAAATAACTCACAGCATCTGCAGCAATAAATCCATCTTCTAATTCAATACCAGTAGCAATGGTTTCTAAATCTGCCTTGGTCACTGGTTTGTCTAATGTGACTTCGTAGATTTTTTTAATTTCATAAGACGGGTGGGTCAGCTTTTGTGCTAAATCACCATCGTTGGTTAAAATCAACACACCCGTTGTATTTCTATCTAATCGACCCACAGGGAACATTCTCTGTGTGGTTGCATTTTTAATAATATCCAATACTGTTTTTCTGCCTTCAGGGTCATTCGCTGTACAGATATAATCCTTTGGCTTATTCAATAAAATATATACAGGAGTCACTTGCAATTGCAATACTTTCCCTTTCAATCTTACTACATCTTTATATTGTACTTTATAACCTGGTTCTAAAACAGTATCTCCATTTACGGTGATATGACCTGACTTTACCAATTCAGCAGCTTCTCTTCTTCCACAAGTACCAGCATGTGCAATGTATTTGTTCAAAGGCATTTGTTCGTAAGGCATATCCTCATTGGCAGTTACTTTGCCAATGCTAGCAGTGCGTTTTGCGTCTGCTCGATCCATTGATTCAGGTGTTCTTTTTGGCGCGCCCGATCTTGGTCCTGCGGACCTCGGTGCAGCAGGACTATGTAATGCGCCGTATTTAGGCGGTCCTGTTACATATTCTTTTTTAGCGTAGCCGCCTTTTTTATCAAAGCCAGGTTTTTTATTATTTCCTAATGGTTCCACTGCAATACCTCGCTCAATATCCTTTTTTCTTTGGCGCGCAGCTTCACCTGCAGCTCTTGCATCTTTCTTAGCTTGCTTTTTTTCTTGCCTATATTCTTCTTTAACAGCACTACCTTTTTTCTTGTTGGCAAACTTGTCAAAGTTGTCAGATCTTTTTGCTTTCATTGGTTGCTATTAATTGTCTTTATTGGCTAACTGTCCACAAGCCGCATCAATATCTTTACCACGACTTCTTCTGATTCTAACGTTCACTCTATTTTTTTGCAGAATTTCTACAAATGTTTCAAATCCGTCTTCGTCTGGTTTATCAAATGGAAAACGATCTATCGCATTGTATTCAATGACGTTGATCAAATCTGCTGGCACTTGTCTGTAAATTTTAACAAGCTCCATCGCGTCTTTTTCGCTATCGTTGAAGTCTTTAAATAAAATATACTCGAAAGTGATTTCGTTGCCTGTCTTTTTGTAGAAATAATTTAGCGCTTCAATCAATGCTTCGATATTGTTGCTCTCATTGATCGGCATAATTTCATTGCGCTTCTTGTCATTCGCCGCATGCAGCGACAAAGCCAATTTGAATTTTACTTGGTCGTCTCCTAATTGTTTTATTTGTTTTGCAACACCAGCCGTAGAAACTGTGATACGTCTTGGGCTCATACCCAATCCATCTGGTGAAGTTATTTTTTCGATCGCCTTAAGTACATTTTTGTAATTCAACAATGGCTCACCCATGCCCATGAAGACAATATTGGATAAATTTTGATCGTATGTTTTTTCTACTTGTTGCTTGATCATAACCACTTGATCATAAATCTCATCAAAATTTAAGTTCCTGCTACGTTCCATATAACCCGTTGCACAAAATTTACAACTTAAGCTACATCCAATTTGAGAGGATACACAAGCAGTTTTACGTAAAGTAGTCGGGATCAATACCCCTTCAATCATATGATCGTCAAAAGTCCTGAACCTTGTTTTTAAAGTTCCGTCACTACTCATTTGAGTGGTATCAATCGAAAGTGCAGGCAAAGTAAAATGCTCCACTAATTTTTTCCTTAAATCCAGGCTTAAATTGGTCATTTCGTCAAAGCTATGTGCGTGTTTTTGCCATAACCATTCTACAATCTGTTTTACCCTAAATGGCTTCTCCTCCATTTTTGCTATAAATCGTTCAATTTCAGCGACCTCTACTGCCCTGATATTTGGTCTAGTTTTCTCCATACTGCAAAGATACTTGATCAAGTCTGTTTAGATTCAATTATTTCTATGGTAAACTCAATAAAAGGCCCTATTTTAGGTATCTTAAAACTTAAATCAACTTTTATGAGAAAATTATGCTTTTTGACTATGATTTTGATGGGTGCTTTCATTTCTGTGAATGCCCAATCTGGCCCATTGAATGACTATTTAGGGAAATATATATTTGCTGAAGGAAGTCCTGTTGCCGAAGTGTCTTTAACAATTGAAGATTCTAGCTTAGTGATAAATTCAGCAATGGGTTCAACTTCTTTAGAGAAAAAAGGAGTAGACAGTTTTTACTTAGCTACTTATGATGCATTGGTAATTTTCAAAAGAAAAGAAGGCAAGACAGTAGAATCAATTAGCATTTTTGTACAGGGCATGGAATTGGTGGGTAAAAAAGAAGGTGGAGCTGTTGCCTTAAAAGAAGAAGACCTCTATGCAAATTTCTGGGATAAACACTACAACTAAGGACTAAAATTCCAACTGCGCAATAGCGTCAAATGGAATAGTTTGTTGTGTGCCGGTCGTTAAATTTTTAAGGGTACATTCTTTTTTAGCTAATTCATCCGATCCGATGATGATGATATTTGGAATACCCTTCTTCTCTGCATATTTAAATTGCTTGTCAAATTTACTCTTGTCTGGGTAGATTTCACAAGCAATTTTTTTTGCCCTTAATGTCTCCATTAAGTGGTATGCTTCTTTTGCTTCTGCTTCCCCCAAATTAAAGAATAACACTTTTGTGTTTTGTGCAACAGATGCTGGGAAAAGATTTTTTTCTTCTAATACATCATAGATACGATCCACGCCAAAGCTAATACCCACGCCAGGTACATTCGGTACGCCAAATAAACTGGTTAAGTCATTGTACCTTCCGCCACCTCCAATACTTCCCATTTCGGCGTCTATCGCTTTGACTTCAAAAATCAATCCAGTATAATAATTTAAGCCTCTTGCTAAAGTAAAATCTGCTACTAAATTTTTCGCTAAACCACTTTGGGCATGGTAGTCTAAAACATATTGAATCTCTTCGATTCCTTTTGCTGCATTTTCATTACCAGCTAATATCAATCCAAGCTGCTTTAATTTTGCTTCATTCGTTCCTTTAATTTCTAAATAGGATTGTATGGTTTGTTGTTGTGTAGCACTGAATCCTTTACGGTCTAATTCTTCGGCTACTTTTTCCCAACCTATTTTATCTAATTTATCAATCGCTATGGTCAAGTCAATTAATTTATCCTCCCCGCCACAAATTTGTGCTAGGCCCAATAAAATTTTTCGGTTGTTTAATTTTACTTCGACACCTAAACCAAGTTGTTTAAAAACAGTTAAATAAATGGCAGTCAATTCTACCTCATTTAATAAACTATCTGATCCTACAATATCTGCGTCACATTGGTAAAACTCTCTATACCTTCCTTTTTGTGGACGGTCTGCTCTCCATACAGGTTGAATTTGGTAACGCTTGAATGGGAAACTTAGGGCGCCATGATTCATGGCTACATACCTTGCAAAAGGAATGGTCAAATCGTATCTTAATGCCCGCTCCGTAATTTGAGTCGTGCTTTTACCTTCTATAATTTTTTGAAACCCTTCTTGGGTAGCCGTTGCTTTCTGAGGATTATCTAAGCCATTGTTCAAGATCTTGAAAATAAGTTTGTCGCCTTCTTCTCCGTATTTGCCCATCAAGGTGTCCAATTGTTCCATTGCTGGTGTTTCCAGGGGCTGAAATCCGTATAATTCAAACACATTGCGGATGGTTTGAAAGATATATTGTCTTTTCTGAACGGTCGCTGCGTTAAAATCTCTTGTGCCTTGTGGTAGAGAAGGTTTGCTCATGAACTCAAATTTGGATGTAAAGATAATTTTTTAAATCGTTACCATGTTATTTGTTTAATTTGCCCTACAAATTAGATACCTATGGAAGAAAGAGAAAAATCCGAAAAATCCTATCGTTTTTTTAGACGTATTTATGATTTTTCCATGTCTGCACTCATTTTAGGGATTGGCTTTTTGTTATTATTGGCCAAATATTTCAAAATGGACATGGTATTGAATATTGACAATGATTTTAGACTCATTTTTGGTACAATGTGTATGATTTATGGCGGGTTTAGACTTTTTAGAGCCGTAAAACAAGATTATTAATCCTTTTTGATTACAATATGCGTATAAGAACTTCCTCTCTAGGCCTTATTTGCCTTGCATTTTTAACAATAACAGCTTGTAAGAACAGTGCCGACAAAGCCATGGATACACCCAACGAGGGCTTGATTCGAATTTCTGTAGAGGAAAGCTTTAAGCCATTTATGGAGGAACAATTAAAAGTGTTTTTATCAAGCAATCCTAAGGCCCAAATCATAGCGTCCTACAAGTCTGAAATTGAGTGTTTTAAGGACTTGGCGAATGATAGTACTAGGATGATTTTTGTGACTAGGGGCTTAGATAAGGAAGAACAAAAAGCCTATCAAAAAAGCCTGAGTTTTAACCCAAATTTTGCCATACTAGCCTACAATGCAGTAGCGGTATTGGTGCACAAATCTGCCAAGGATAGTGTTTTTAGTTTGAAAGACTTATCCAATAGATTAACAGGTTTGTCTAATGATCAAGTGGTGATGGATGGTAATAATTTAACAGGAGTGGTTCGTTTTTTAAAAGACAGTCTGGCTAAAAATAGTCCATTCGGGAAAAATGTTTTAGCAGCAAATGGCAGTAAAGAAGTGATTGACTATGTGGCTACACACCCTGATGCCATTGGTTTTGTAGGCATGAATTGGATTGGAGACGGGTATGATCCAGCGCAAATTGAGTTAAGAAAAAAAGTTAAATTAGGCTTAGTAGAGTGCACTCAATGTCTTGAAAAAGGTTTTTTTTCAAAGCCATCCCCTGCCACCATTAGCAAAGCACAATATCCTCTCACCTTGCCTATTTATTATATATTAAAAGAAAATGCTGCAGGGTTAGGAACTGGCTTTCTAAATTTTTTAAGCCTAGAAAGAGGGCAGCTTATTTTTAAACGTTCTTTTTTAGTGCCTGCAAAAATGGGCTTTAAAAAAAGGAATAGTTTGCTAGAGTAGTTAAAAATGCTAACAAGTTTTAGTAGAATTAACTAAAAATTAAATCGAATTCTTGCGAAAAAATTAATATTTTTAGACTTCTCAAACTGGTACCGAAATGGTTCCGCTTTGGTTTCCCTGGTTTTCTTCGAATTATTCGCGAAATGAGGGTTTGAAATGAGCATAATTTATAAATTACAAAAACACCTGTGATGAAAAAATTGGTTGTATTAATGATGGGCGTTGCATTTGCCTTGAGTGGATTGAACGCCCAAGTAGCTGTTTCCCCATTAAATGAGGGATTGAAATTGATGCGTTACGAAAAAAACAAATCTGCGTTAACGTTCTTTAAAGACGCGTATGAGAAAAATTCAAAAGATCCAGAAACGATCTTTTGGTATGGTCAAGCGATCCTTTCTCAAAATGGTTCTGGTACGCCAGAAGTTGCTTTTGTGCAAGCTACTAAAGAGTTATATAAAAAAGCGGCAGACGAATTAGGCAGTAATGCTTGGATTTTAGTAGGCGCAGCGCATGTGCAATTATTAGAAGCAGGTGAAAAAGCAGACCTAAATGCAATTAAACAAACATTAGAAGTAGCCATTACGACTACCTTAAATACAAAGGGAAAATTCAAAGGCAAACCAAGTCAAGAAATCGTGAACGCGATTGGTTATATTCACTCTGAAGTGCCTTCTAATGTTGGCGATCATCAATATGCGATTGATAAATTAAAAGAGACTATTTCTGCTTACGAAGGTGCACCAATCAATTCTAGTTTATATGTTAATTTAGGGATCAACTACCTTAAATTAGGTGGAGAAAATGGTGGTGAAGCTGTGACTGCTTTCATGGAAGCAATCAGTAAAGATCCAACCAATGCTTATCCTTACTATAGAATTGGTAAAGTGTACCAATCTCAAAATAACTTAGAGTCTTTTGATGAATATTTCAAGAAGTCATTAGAAGCAGATCCTAAGTTTGCACCTACTTATTTTGCCTTGTATCAATACTATGCAGATAAGAACACCGAGACTGCAAAGGCCAACTTAGATTTATTCTTACAAAATGCAGATAAAGACCCAGCTTTGGACATCTTTAACGCAGATTACTTGTTCCGCGCTGGTCAATATGATGCTTCATTGGCAAAAGCAAGAGAATTAGAAGCTTCTATAGGTATTAAAGCTTTACCACGTTTAGGTGTGTTATTAGCGTACAATTTTGACCGTAAAGGGGATTCAATTCAGGCTAAAAGCTATATTGAGCAATTTATCAATACAAGTGCTGCAGACAAGATTCTAAATACTGATTACGAGCTTGCAGTTAAAGTAGTATCTAAGTTCCAGGGCAATGAAACCGTATTAGCGGGCATTTTAGAGAAAGCAATTACAGCAGATACTGTGAAGGCAAATCGTATCAAATACTACAAGCTTGGAGCAGATATGTTTGAAAAATCAAATATGTATGTGGATGCTTTAAAGTGGAATACGAACTATTTTAACCTTAGAGGGATCAAAGACGAAGTGTATTATTATAAGTTATCTAGCGTTGCTTTAAATGCAAAAGATGGCGCTGCCACTTCTGAATTTGCTAAACAATATATTGCTGCTTTCCCAGAGCGTCCAAATGGCTATTCTTTCAACGTTAAAGGAGCTAGATTAGTGGATACAGCGAATAACCTTGGCATTCAATTTCAAGCGGTAACCTTACAAAACGAGTTTTTGTTGAAGGATCCAGTTAAGAATAAGCAAGCTATGGTGAACAATTACTACTCTATGATGGGCTATTACAATGAGGTTAAAGATTTAGAGAAGGCAATTAGCATGTGTGATAAAGTATTAGAATTATTGCCAGGTGAAGCTCAAACTTTAAAAATCAAAGAAAGCTTGACTAAGAACTGGGAAATCATCAAAAAAATGCAAGCAAATCAAAAGCCTGCTGCGGATACGGCGATACAAAACAATAATTAATTATTGTTCCCAAATTTTGCCTTTAGGGGCTTTAAAAAAAAGATTCAAAAAACTCCCCATTTATGGGGAGTTTTTAGTTAAAACAAGTATCCTTTGCGTATTTTTGCGGCACCTAAACGACTTAGAAATGAACAGTGCTGCCAATTACTTACCAATCGTTTTGCAAATTCTATTTGCAGGTGGCTTCGTGGCCATCATGATTTTAGTGTCTAGCTTATTAGGACCTAAAAGAAAAACTTCAGATAAATTAGAAAATTTTGCGAGTGGTATTGAATCTCATGGAGATGCAAGATCACCAATGGCGATCAAATATTTTTTGGTGGCAATTTTATTTGTGTTGTTTGATGTGGAAGTGATTTTCTTTTATCCTTACGCAGTCAATTTTAAAAGTTTAGGTTGGGCTGGATTTTTTGAAGTGGTTTTATTTGTTGGATTTTTCTTGGTAGGCTTTGTCTACATTATCAAGAAAGGGGCACTAAAATGGGAAGATTAATTTTTTAAAAATTTAATGCATATACTATGCGTCCAGTAAGATTTAACATTCATCCAAAAGAAGCTGAAATAGCCGATGCGATTGGAATGGGTAAAGCACCAGATGGTGTAACAGGAGATGGTTTTTTTGCAACACAATTAAGTTCTGTAGTGGGTCTTGCAAGAAAAAATTCTTTATGGCCTTTACCTTTTGCAACCTCATGTTGTGGTATTGAATTCATGGCCACCATGGCATCGCATTACGACTTATCTCGTTTTGGATCGGAGCGTGTGGGTTTCTCTCCACGTCAATGTGATTTGTTAATGGTGATGGGTACCATTGCAAAAAAAATGGCACCAGTATTAAGACAAGTATACATTCAAATGGCAGAACCACGTTGGGTGATCGCAGTGGGTGCTTGTGCATCTAGTGGTGGTATTTTTGATACTTACAGTGTGTTACAAGGCATTGATCAAGTGATCCCTGTTGACGTGTATGTGCCAGGTTGTCCTCCAAGACCAGAGGCGATCATTGACGGATTTATGAAAATTCAAGACTTGGTTGGACAAGAAAGTATTCGTCGTAGAAATAGCGAACAATACAAAACTTTATTAAATAGTTACGGCATTCAATAGCCAAACTTAATTCTTATACTATGTCGTTAAATAACGAAATCATACAAGAAAAATTAGTTGCAAAATTTGGTGACCAAGTGGGTCAATTTGCTACTACTTATGGCATGCTTTCATTTGAAGCTCCAAAAGAAATGAATTTGAAAGTGTTGCAATTTTTATATGACGAACCAGGATTAGAGTTTACTTTTTTGACAGATATCTGTGCCGTTAATTATCCAGATCAAAAAGGCGCTGAATTAGTGGTGGTTTACCACTTACATAATTTAAAAGAAAATGTAAGGGTTCGTTTTTCTGTAAGCACTTCTTTAGACAATACGGATGTGTTTACTGCAACAAAATTATTTGAGTCTGCCAATTGGATGGAGCGTGAGACCTATGATTTCTTTGGTATCAATTTCGTTGGACATCCTAATTTAAAACGCATTTTGAATGTGGATGAAATGGATTATTTCCCATTAAGGAAAGAATTCCCATTGGAAGATCAAACAAGAATTGACAAGGATGATGAAATGTTTGGAAGAGGATAATTATTAAAAAAAGGTATAACTAAATATACATGGAACACAACCACATCACATTACCAGAAGGGTCGATCGAAAAAACTACGACTACATTAAATATTGGACCAACGCATCCTGCTACGCACGGTGTGTTTCAAAATATCATGGAAGTAGATGGAGAACGTATTGTTTCATCTGATCAAACGGTGGGTTATATACATCGTGCTTTTGAGAAATTGGCAGAACGCCGACCATTGTATCAAATCACGCCTATCACGGATCGATTGAACTATTGTAGTAGCCCGATCAACAACATGGGATGGCATATTACCTGTGAGCGTTTTTTAAATATTGAAACACCAAAGCGTGTTGATTATTTACGTGTGATTATTATGGAATTGGCGCGTATCTCTGATCACTTAATTTGTAATTCAATTGTCGGGGTGGATACAGGTGCCTACACTGGATTTTTATATGTGATGCAGTACCGTGAATTGATCTATGAAATTTACGAAGAGATCTGTGGATCAAGATTGACAACTAATATTGGACGTATCGGTGGTTTTGAAAGAAACTTTTCAAATACAGCTTTTACAAAATTGGAGAAGTTCTTAAATGAATATCCAAAAGTGCTTAAAGAATTCGAAAACTTATTTACAAGAAATAGAATCTTTATGGAGCGTACGCAAGGTACTGGCGGAATCAGTGCAGAGCGTGCCATGAATTATGGGTTTACTGGTCCTAATTTAAGAGCAGCTGGAGTAGACTATGACGTGCGTGTGCACCAACCTTACAGTAGCTATCAAGATTTTAATTTCACTGTTCCAGTAGGAACGACTGGAGATAATTACGACCGCTTTTTAGTGCGTAACGCCGAAATGTGGGAGAGTATCTCTATCATCAAACAAGCTTACGAAAAAGTACAGGCGTTCAAAGGAACAGATGCAGAAGTATACCATGCCGATGTGCCTGAATATTATCTTCCTAAAAAAGAAGATGTGTACACTAAAATGGAAGCATTGATCTGGCATTTCAAAATCATCATGGGTGAGATTGATTTACCAAAAGGTCAAATTTATAGTCCTGTAGAAGGGGGCAACGGAGAACTTGGTTTTTATCTAATCAGTGATGGTGGACGTACACCATTTAGATTGCATTTTAGAAGACCTTGTTTTATTTACTATCAAGCTTATCCAGAATTGATTAGGGGAGGCATGTTAAGTGATGCGGTGGTGACCATGAGTAGTTTGAATTTGATTGCAGGCGAATTAGATGCTTAAAATATAATTAAAGAAATTTTCGATATGACCTATACTTTTAATGACACACAAATGACCGAGTTTAACCGCTTGGTAGCTCGTTATCCAGAAGGAAAACAAAAAAGTGCTTTGTTGCCAGCCTTGCATCTTGCGCAAGAAAGTTTTGATGGATGGTTGCCAACGGAACTCATGGATTATATCGCTAGTTTATTAAAAATTGAGCCAATCGAAGTATATGAAGTGGCGAGTTTTTATAGCATGTTTAATTTGAAGCCTGTTGGAAAATTTATTTTTGAAGTTTGTCAAACAGGACCATGTATGGTCAGCGGTTCAGACGATATCATTGCGTATATCCAACAAAAATTAGATATCAAGCCTGGTGAAACAACTAAGGATGGCATCTTTACTTTAAAGTTAGTAGAATGTCTTGGAGCTTGCGGTTATGCGCCAATGATGCAGGTAGGTAAAATTTTTAGAGAGCATCTAACCAAAGAAAAAGTAGATGAGATTATTGCAGAATATAGAGCTGCTGTAACAAAATAACAAATCACAGAACGCGTTAAAAATATTCAAATGGGTGTAAAACTATTACTAGATAAAGCAAATGTACCAGGGATTCGTTCTTACGAGGTGTATCGTCGTGAGGGTGGTTACCGTAGTGTAGAAAAAGCTTTGAAAGAAATGAATCCAGAATCCATTGTGGAGGAAGTAAAGAAAAGTGGATTAAGAGGAAGAGGTGGTGCAGGTTTCCCAACTGGAATGAAGTGGAGTTTTATTGCGAAGCCTGAAGGTGTGCCTCGTCATTTGGTTTGCAATGCAGATGAAAGTGAGCCTGGTACATTTAAGGATCGTTATTTAATGGAGTTTTTACCACACTTATTAATTGAAGGGTTGATTGTATCAAGCTTTGCGTTGGGTTCTAACGATACTTATATTTATATCAGAGGAGAATACGCGTGGATTGTAGATATCTTAGAAGAAGCCATCCAAGAAGCCAAAGCAAATGGTTGGTTAGGTAAGAATATTTTAGGTACTGGTTTTGATTGTAATATACATGTACAAAGAGGTGCTGGTGCTTATATCTGTGGAGAAGAAACCGCATTGATTGAATCCTTAGAAGGAAAGCGTGGCAATCCGCGCATTAAACCTCCATTCCCTGCGATCCAAGGTTTATGGCAACGTCCTACAGTGGTAAACAATGTAGAGACATTAGCCGCGATTGTGCCTATTATTAATTTAGGGGGTGATGAGTACGCAAAGATTGGTGTGGGTAGGTCTACAGGTACTAAATTAATTTCTGCATGTGGCAATATCAACAAGCCAGGTGTGTATGAAATTGATATGACGATTACAGTAGAAGAATTTATTTATAGCGATGAATATTGCGGTGGTATTAAAGGAGGTAAGAAGTTAAAAGCTTGTATTCCAGGTGGATCTTCTGTGCCTATTTTGCCTGCTAACTTATTATTGACTACTGCAAAAGGAGAGCCACGATACATGAACTATGAAAGTTTAAGTGATGGTGGATTTGCAACTGGCTCTATGTTGGGCTCTGGTGGTTTCATTGTATTGGACGAAGATCAATGTATCGTAAAAAACACCTTAACCTTGGCGCGTTTTTATCGCCATGAAAGTTGTGGTCAATGTTCTCCATGTAGAGAGGGCACTGGCTGGATGGAAAAAATATTACACAAAATTGAGCATGGTAAAGGAACGATTGCTGATATCGATTTACTATGGGATATTCAAAGAAAGATAGAGGGAAATACTATTTGTCCATTAGGAGATGCTGCAGCTTGGCCTGTAGCTGCTGCGATTCGTCATTTCCGTGACGAGTTTGAATGGCATATTAATAATCCTGAACTTTCACAAACAAGCAATTTCGGTTTACAACACTATGCAGATCCAATCCATGTACCTGCATAACATAGCACTATAAACTATGAGCGAACAAAATTTATTTAAAGTAACAATCGACAACATCACTATTGAAGTGCCTGCTGGTACTACAGTGTTGCAAGCTGCTCGATTAATTGGTGGACAAGTCGCACCTCCTGCAATGTGTTTTTACAGCAAGTTGGAAGGAAGTGGCGGTAAGTGTAGAACCTGTTTGGTAGAAGTATCAAAAGGCTCGGAGAAAGATCCTCGCCCTATGCCTAAATTGGTGGCATCTTGTCGTACCACTGTGATGGATGGAATGGAAGTAAAAAATATTACCAGTGAAAAAGTAATTGATGCGAGAGCAGGGGTAGTTGAATTTTTATTATTAAATCATCCTTTGGATTGTCCAATTTGCGACCAGGCTGGAGAATGTCATTTACAAGATTTAAGTTTTGAACATGGCAAGGCAGACACCCGCTATGAATTCCAAAGAAGAACATTCAAGAAACACGATTTAGGCCAACATATACAATTGCATATGACGCGTTGTATCTTATGTTACCGTTGTGTATTTACTGCAGATCAATTAACCAATAAGCGTGTCCATGGCATATTAGATCGTGGAGATCATGCAGAGATTGCAACACATATTGAAAAGAGCTTGGACAATGAATTTATAGGTAACGTGATTGATGTTTGTCCTGTAGGTGCTTTAACAGATAAGACTTTCCGATTTAAAAATCGTGTTTGGTTCTTAAAGCCAATGGATGCACATCGTGATTGTCCAACTTGTTCTGGAAGAGTTACTTTATGGAATAGAGGTGATGAAGTGTATAGAGTCACTGCAAGAAAAGACCAATGGGGTGAAGTAGAAGATACACCAGATGGTAAGCCAGGATGGATTTGTAATACTTGTCGTTTTGATAAAAAAGAAACAGCAGATTGGATCATTGAAGGACCTCGTGAAATTAGCAGACAATCTGTGATTGCGCAAGGACATTATGCGGGCAAGATTGGTACCACTAAACCAACTGAAACTTTTACAGCAGTAAATGACGGAAGAACGCCTCATTTATTGATGGATATTCATGACGAAAGTGAAGTGAATCAACCAAGCATTCATTTAGGAAAAATAAATGGACCGTCTCATGGAGACACTTTTAACACAAACAATACTCATAAAGCATAATTATATTAGCATGACAATTCTTGCATTTGATTGGGGGCTGGTGATAGAAAAATTAATCTTAATTGCCGTCGTAGTATTCGGCAGTTTGGGCATCGCCCTTTACACTACTTTCGGCGAAAGAAAAGTAGCAGCGATTTTACAAGATAGACCAGGTCCAAATAGAGCAGGTCCTTTTGGTTTATTACAACCACTTGCGGATGGCTTGAAATTGATCATGAAAGAAGAGATCATTCCTACTGCAGCGAACAAATGGTTATTTATTTTGGGTCCAGGTTTAGCGATGACGGCAAGTTTAATGACTTGTGCGGTGATACCATGGGGTTCAGACATTGAATTATTTGGACGTACAATTGCGTTGCAAATTGCAGATATCAATATTGGCATTTTATATGTATTCGCTGTAGTAAGTATGGGCGTATACGGGATCATGATTGGAGGCTGGGCGTCCAATAATAAGTTTTCTTTAATGTCTTCTTTAAGAGCGGCATCACAAGCAATTAGTTATGAATTAGCCATGGGCCTTGCTTTGATTGCTTTATTGATGACCACGGGCTCTTTAAGTTTAAAAACAATTGTAGAACAACAAATCACCGGCAATTGGTGGAATATCGTTTATCAACCATTAGGCTTTTTATTATTTTTTGTAGCCGCATTAGCTGAGTGTAATAGAACGCCATTTGATCTTCCAGAGGCAGAGAATGAATTGAATTTTGGATACCATCAGGAATATTCTTCTATGAAATTAGGTTTCTACTTATTCGCAGAATACATCAATATGATTATGAGTAGCGCGATTATGGCGTCTATGTATTTTGGGGGATATGATTTGCCGTTCTTCGACGAATCCACTGTGGCGCCAAATATTGCAGCGATGATTGGGGTAGGGACTTTATTAATTAAAATCGTTTTATTCATTTTCTTATTCATGTGGATTCGTTGGACCATCCCGCGTTTTAGATATGACCAATTAATGAATTTAGGATGGAAAACAATGATCCCATTGGCACTTTTTAATTTATTAATTACAGGTGCTTTGATTTTAGCAAACTTATAATTTAACAACTTCATTGTATAAAGACATGCAACCATTAACTAGTAAAGCACAAGCAGTAAACAGACAACCCATGACTTTTTGGGAGCGCTTGTACTTGATTAATATTATCAAAGGGATGATGATTACGTTTAGTCATATGTTTAAAAAGCAGCCGACAACTCGTTATCCCGAAGAGAAGCGTCCTTTTAGCCCTGTATTTAGAGGACTTCATGTATTAAATAGAGACGAAGAAGGTAGAGAGCGTTGTACCGCATGTGGCTTGTGTGCTGTGGCTTGTCCTGCAGAAGCAATTACAATGGAAGCAGCGGAACGTGTAGAAGGCGAAGAAAATTTGTATAGAGAAGAGAAATATGCGGCAAAATATGAAATCAATATGTTGCGTTGCATTTTCTGTGGTTTATGTGAAGAAGCTTGTCCTAAGGATGCCATTTATTTAAGTGAAACTTTTGCGCCTGCAAACTATACACGTAAAGGGTTCATTTATGGTAAATCTGATTTATTAATCCCAAATCCAACTACTGAAGCCGCTGACTTGGCTTTGGCTAAAGGAGTAGAAGCATAATTTATACTATGAATACAGTAGACGTTTTATTTTATCTATTAGCTGCATTTGCAATTGTAAGTGCAACGATGGTATTGATTAGTAAAAATCCAATACACAGTGTATTGTGGTTGATTTTGGTGTTCTTCGCTATCTCAGGTCATTATATTTTATTGAATGCGCAATTTTTAGCCATCGTAAATATTATTGTATACGCTGGTGCAATCATGGTATTATTCTTATTTGTGATCATGTTGATGAATATCAAAAAAGACGAAGAACCGCAAAAACAGTTATTGGTTAAATTAACTGGCGTGATTGCCGGTGGAAGTTTACTAACCTTATTAATTGCTGTGGTAAAACAAACTGCACAAATTCAAAACAAACAAGTTTTATTAAAAGAAGGTAACATTGGCTTGATCCATCCATTGGGTAAGGCTTTATTCAGTGACTATGTGATTCCTTTTGAAATAAGTAGCGTCTTGTTTTTAAGTGCGATGGTAGGTGCCGTAATCATAGGTAAAAAATAATTATAATTAAAATTAGTAGAGATGTCTATACAGTATTATATCTTTTTATGTTTGACCTTGTTTAGCATTGGCGTCGTGGGTGTGCTAACACGTCGTAACGCCATTATTGTGTTCATGTGTATCGAATTGATGTTAAACGCGGTTAACTTATTATTGGTGGCATTTTCAAAAATGTACCATGGGATGGCTTTGCAAACTATGCCAGGCACTACAGCGGGTATCGATGCACAGATTTTCGTTTTCTTCATCATGGTGGTTGCTGCTGCCGAGGTGAGTGTTGGCTTGGCCATTATTGTAATGATGTATCGAAACACCCATTCGGTAGACATCAATTTCTTAAATAGATTAAAGAATTAATTCATTTCGCATGAAAATAATAATTGGATTCATAGTACTTTGGCCCTTCATCGGTTTTTTATTAAATGGTTTAGGGCGCAATATTTGGAACAAGCAAACTATTGCTTCGATTGCGACAGGCGCCATCTTTGCATCCTTTGTGGCTAGTGTCTTTGCTTTTTTACAAGTACAAGGTCAAGGCGCATTCATAGCGCATTATTTTGATTTTATAAACACAAGCACCATAACGATTCCTTTCGACTTCAGAGTAGACGCCTTGTCTAGTTTGTTTTTATTAGTCATTACCGGAGTGGGTACTTTAATACACCTGTATTCTGCTGCCTACATGAAGGACGAAACTGCACCTCATTATGCGCGTTATTTTGCTTATTTGAACTTGTTTATTTTCTCGATGCTTTTATTGGTGTTGGGAGACAACTACGTGATTATGTTTATTGGATGGGAGGGTGTTGGATTATGTTCTTATTTATTGATCGGTTATTGGTTTAGCAATACAACTTATAACAACGCTGCTAAGAAAGCCTTTATCATGAATAGAATCGGCGACCTCGGATTTCTATTAGCTATATTTTGGTTGATTGTAAAATTGGGCACAGTGAGTTATGGTGAAGTATTGACTGCTGAAAGTTTAGCTAAATTATCTGCTACAGATATTACTGCGATCACTTTATTGCTTTTTGTAGGCGCAATGGGAAAGAGTGCGCAAATTCCTTTGTACACTTGGTTGCCAGATGCAATGGCGGGTCCAACACCTGTATCTGCCTTGATCCACGCTGCTACCATGGTGACAGCTGGGATCTATATGATCACCAGAACCAATATTTTTTATACGCATAGTGAAATTGCTCAAAACGTAGTGGCGATCATTGGTATCAGCACAGCATTATTGGCTGCAACCATTGCGATTAAACAAAATGATATTAAAAAAGTATTGGCTTACTCTACTGTAAGTCAATTAGGGTATATGTTCCTAGGATTAGGTGTGGGTGCTTATTCTGGCGCCGTATTTCATGTGATTACACATGCTTTCTTTAAAGCATTGTTATTCTTGGCCGCAGGATCTGTAATTCATGCGATGCACCATGAACAAGATATTCGTAAGATGGGCGGGTTGAAATCTAAATTACCCATCACACATTTGACTTTCTTAATCGGCTGTATCGCCATTGCGGGTGTGCCACCATTTAGTGGCTTCTTCTCTAAAGATGAAATTTTGGCTGCAGCATTTGCAAAAAATCCAATCTACTGGTATTTAGGTGTGGTGGGTGCTGCAATGACAGCTTTTTATATGTTCCGATTATATGCTACCACTTTCTTAGGTCAGTTTAGAGGTACAGAAGCACAGGCGCATCATCTACATGAAAGCCCTGTTGCTATGACTTTGCCTTTGATTATTTTAGCTGTATTAAGTGCAGTTGGTGGCGCGATGGGTGTGCCAGCAATCTTGGGCGGAAGCCATTGGTTGGGACATCATTTGTCTAGCATTATTGGGGAGGAAGCGCCATTGCATTTATCACATACGACCGAATGGATTTTAATGGGTAGTTCTGTGACTATTGCTTTAGTAGCATTATTGATTGCTATTGGCAAATACAGTAAGCAAGCAGACGGGGAACCACAAACTGCATTGGGTAAATTCTTATACAATAAATGGTTCGTGGATGAATTGTATGAAAAAGCAATTGTACAACCGCTCAATCGTTTTGCTGGCTTCTTAAAAGAAGTGGTTGAAAAAAATGTGATCGATGGCCTTGTTAACGGCACTGGAAGATTAGTACAATATGGTGCAAGACAAACGCGCTTAATGCAGAGCGGACAAGTAGGGTATTACATTTTATTTATGGTACTGAGTATGGTTATTTTATTCTTGATTTGGTTCAATGATATTGCGATCACTCGATTCATACAAAATTTGATTAAATAAATTAATAGCAACAATGGTATTACTTTCAATTCTATCGGTTCCGTTTATTGCAGCAATTATTTTGTTGTTTGTTAAACAGGATGAAAAAGCAAATTATATTGCTATTGCAGCAAGTGGAATCGCTTTGGCGCTTTCTTTTTATATCGCATTCTTTGGTGCAGAAAATTTTGATGCGCTGTGGCTATCTACTTTAAATGCAAGATTTACGCTTGCTGCGGATGGATTGTCTACAATCTTATTGCTTTTAACTTGCATTAGTTTTCCTGCCATTTTAATAGCTACTTTAAAAAATCAAGTAAAGCATAGAAATCAATTCTTGTCTTTGATGCTATTTACGCAAACAGGTTTGTTGGGTGTTTTTTTAGCAGGGGACGCATTGTTGTTTTATTTCTTCTGGGAATTAGCTTTAATTCCTGTTTACTTTCTTTGTTCCATTTGGGGAGGAGAAAAACGTGTTGCTGTCACTTTTAAGTTCTTTATTTATACTTTCTTAGGTTCTTTGTTCATGTTGATTGGTATTATATATGTATATGCGCATACAACAGATCAAAGTTTTGCTTATGCTTCATTTAAAGCAGCTAATTTAACGGCTGGTCAAAAAGTGACGGCCTTTGCTTTATTTTTCACTGCCTTTGCCATCAAGATGCCAATTTTCCCATTGCATACTTGGCAGCCAGATGCTTACGAGCAGTCTCCTACAGCAGTGACCATGGTTTTGAGTGCCGTGATGGTGAAGATGGGTTTGTATGGCGTGATCAGGTGGTTAATGCCTTTATTCCCTGATGCATTTAGCGCACACTCTAATTTTGTAATGATCCTTTCTGTCATTGGTATCTTATATGCTTCTTTCATTGCTATTCGTCAAGACGATATGAAGCGATTAATAGCATACTCTTCGATAGCGCATATAGGATTAATGAGTGCAGCTTTATTTTCAAATACAGAGATTGGCGTACAAGGCGTTTTGATACAATTATTTTCTCACGGTATCAATGTTTTAGGCTTATGGATCATTGCAGATATCATTGAACAACAAACAGGCACAAGGTCCTTGCAAGCGATGGGTGGTTTAGCTAAACAAAATCCAACATTGGCTATTTTATTGGTTGGCTTCTCCTTTGCAAATATTGCATTGCCTTTGACCAATGCTTTTGTAGGTGAATTTTTAATGTTCAATGCATTGTTCCAATTTAATCCATGGATGGCAGCAGCAGCTGGTGTAAGTGTGGTGTTAGCCGCTATTTATACCTTGAATATGGTGCAAAAATGTGCTTATGGCGAAGTGAGTGAAAGCATTCAAAAAATGCAAACACCCAATTTACCTGCACAAATTGTTTTGATTGTTTTGTTTCTTGTCGTGCTAATCACAGGGGTGTATCCAGCGCCTTTATTTGATTTAACTGCAGATACATTACAACAATTGTTTATCAAATAATTAAATGAATTTATAATGAACGCAATTATTGCTTCCGCTTTATTAGGTGTATTAATGATGTTTTCTTCTTGGATAACAGACAATGAAAAAACACATACCCGAATTGCATTGGTAGGTTTATTGGCTTTGATCGTAGTCAATTGTTTACAATTAAATGGTTTATATACCATTCCATTGGATACCAAAGGCATGCTTTCATTTACTCAATTTGGATTATTTGTCAATACTATTTTATTTATTTTGACTTTCTTATATGTGTGGTTAAATGGAGCTGAAATTGCTAAAATAGGCAACCATGCTGCAGATTTTTATGCTTTGTTTTTCTTTATTCTTTGTGGCGCAAGCATTTTGACTTCTTTCAATAATTTGTTGATGTTGTTTATTGGCATTGAAATCTTATCTATCCCATTGTATATTTTAACAGGTGCTGATAAAAAGAATTTAAATAGCAATGAAGCAGCTTTGAAGTATTTTTTAATGGGCTCTTTTTCAACAGGCATTTTTTTATTAGGAATTGCATTTATGTATGGAGCCACTGGCACCTTCCAAATTCTTACGCCCGTGGTGCATCCAACAACTGGTATGATAAGAGAGCAGTTGATGCTTTCTGCAGGTTTGATTTTAATTTTCGCTTCTTTTAATTTCAAAGTTTCTGCTGCGCCTTTCCATTTCTGGACCCCCGATGTATACGATGGCGCGCCGACTGTTTTTACTTCTTTTATGGCGACGATTGTAAAAGCCACTGCAATGATTGCTTTTGTGGTGTTGTTTCATAGCCAATTTAAAGCATTAGGATATGCTTGGAATATATTATTGACTTTTGTGTTATTGGCTACTTTGTTTGTGGGTAATATAACAGCCGTGTTTCAACGCAGTGTAAAAAGAATGTTAGCCTATTCTAGTATAGCGCAAGTTGGTTTCATGCTTTTTGCTTTATATGGTGCAACGAGTTTTGCCACAGAAGGTATCTTACTTTATATCATGGCTTATTCGGTTGCCAGCATTGGTTTGTTTGGTGTATTGATTAAGATGAAAGAATATAGTTTTGAAGCATTCAATGGTTTAGCAAAAAAAGAACCTATGTTGGCTGCCATCACCACCATCTTCTTATTATCCTTAGCAGGTATTCCTCTAACAGGAGGCTTCTTTGCAAAGTATTATATGTTGAATGCTGCGGTTCAGTCTGGTCTAGGCTTATGGTTGGTAATAGTGGCCATTTTGTTTGCTGCGGTAAGTGTATACTACTACTTTAAGTTAATTCAAGCGATGTATTTTGCAGAAGGTAGCCCAGCCATTGAACCATTGGATAAAGGCTATCAGTATAAACTACTCGTTTTTGCGGTTTTGATATTAGCAATGGGCATTATACCCAATGTATTCCTCTCTTATCTTTACTTTTAGCCGTTCCTCAAATAGATACGCGTATAAAGTGGAACCTTATTCAATCTGTCCTACCTTTGGCTCAGATAAATCATCATTATGACCTTACAGGACTCATTTGTATTGGCTTGGCGTACCGTCAAGGGGAATAAGCTCAGAACAAGCATTACGGTGGCCATCATTGCTTTTGGTATCATGGCTTTAATTGGTATTATTACTGCCATCTCGGCGATGAACCAAAGTTTAAAAGAGAACTTCTCTTTTATGGGCGCGAATGCATTTACCATCCGCTATAAGGAGATGAATGCCAGAATGGGTGGACCGCCACAAGGAGAAGAATTCTCGAAAACTAAAAAAGGTCAAAAAGAGAAGAAGTCAAATTTGGATAAGCCTTTTAAATTAGAAGAGTCTGTTTACTTTAAGGAAAACTACAGCTTCAATAGAGCACAAGTAAGTGTATACAGAAGAGC
>JBILQZ010000153.1:0-4295 GCA_044372935.1 Sediminibacterium sp.
CCTCGCGACCTACACCACTCGAGCAGCCGAAAAACTAAGACGGCAACATAGTGCCGCCACCGGGGTGGCCGTTTTCTTACTCAAAAAAGCACCCATCCAATTAGATGCGGCTTATTATAGCAGAGGGCGTCAAGTAAGTGGTTATACACAATTGGACAACCCTACCCAGAGTACCCCGGACCTGATTAAAGCCGTGGTCGCCGTCGGCAAATCCCTCTACGAAACAGGTGAAGTCTATAAAAAAGCTGGCGTGATCCTAAGCGGCTTCGTTCCCGATAGTGCGTTGCAAACCAATCTGTTCGTAGCGCCCATTGATACGAAAAAGAAGAAACTAATGCATGTTATTGATAATATGAATGCCGCCTACCGCAATGATGTACTGAAATTTGGCACCAGCGGCACGCAAAAAAACTGGAAAATGCGGAGCGAGAAAAGAAGTAAACGTTTTACCACCAGATGGGAAGAACTATGCTTGGTAAAATGAGCCGCCTACCTTATTTTTGCCCAATTTCACAATTATGAGCAACACCCTGCATTCTAACGAATCCATCCAATCAAAAAAGAAGAAAATTATTGTATTAGGAAGTGGTCCAAATCGTATCGGACAAGGGATTGAATTTGACTACTGTTGTGTGCATGGATTATTAGCAGTGAAAGAAGCAGGATACGAAGCCATCATGGTCAACTGTAATCCAGAAACAGTTTCTACTGACTTTGACATGGCAGACAAATTGTACTTCGAACCCGTTTACTGGGAACATATCTGGGAGATCATCGAATTAGAACAACCAGAAGGTGTGATTGTACAATTGGGTGGACAGACTGCATTAAAATTAGCCAAGCGTTTAACAGAGCGTGGTATTAAAATCATTGGAACTTCATTTGACAGTTTAGATATCGCAGAAGACAGAGGTCGCTTTAGTGATTTATTAAAAGAATTAAATATTCCTTATCCAGAATACGGAACAGCTTACACGGCCGAAGAAGCTATTGAAGTGGCGAACCAAGTAGGTTACCCAGTTTTAGTGCGCCCAAGCTATGTAATTGGTGGACAGAGAATGCGTATCGTGATCAACGACGCAGAAGTAGAAAGTTCTGTAGTAAGTATCTTAAAACATATCCCTGATAATAAAATATTAATTGACCACTTCTTGGATCGTTGTCAAGAAGCAGAAGTAGATGCCATCTTTGATGGAGAGACTTTTCATATCATGGGCGTGATGGAACATATTGAACCAGCAGGTATCCATAGTGGAGATAGCAATGCCGTATTGCCTGCGTTTAATTTAACACCATTGATTGTTGAGACAATGGAATTCTACAGCGAGAAAATTGCAAGGGCTTTAAATATTAGAGGCTTGATCAATATTCAGTTTGCCATTAAAGACGGGAAAGTATTTGTCATTGAAGCCAACCCAAGAGCTTCAAGAACCACACCGTTTATTGCAAAAGCATATCAAATACCTTATTTAAATATCGCAACTAAAGTGATGTTAGGGGCTGCTAAATTAACCGACTTCACCATGGAGAAAAAACTAGATGGCTATGCAATTAAAGAGCCAGTATTTAGTTTTGACAAATTCCCAGGCGTGAACAAAGAATTAGGCCCAGAGATGAAGAGCACGGGAGAAGCCATCCGCTTTATCAAAGACTTACGCGATCCATATTTCAGAACCCTCTACAAAGAGCGTTCAATGAACTTATCAAGATAACGAACAACATTGGTCCAATAAAAAAGCCCTTAAGAAAACTTAAGGGCTTTTTTATTGGACTAGAAAACTAATTTAAAATATAGTACCCCGAGGGCGATATCGGTTCTTTCCGCTTGAGAACGAGGGGTAGCTATATTTAAAATATAGCTATAAAAGAATTTTAGTTCGTTCCGTATTGATCCATTAAGTAAACGATCGCAGCCATATTCACTGCACCTAATAACAATTCACGCTTATTTACATTTTCAAACACATCCGTCTTAGCATGGTGTAAATCAAAATAACGTTGACTGTCTGGTACTAATCCTGCAAGAACAATAGAAGGGTTTACATTCTTTAAAGGACCAATGTCTGCACCACCACCGCCAGCTGTGATCTCCGTTCCATAAGGCTTTAATAAGCTAGCCCATTGTTGGAACTTAGCAAACTGAGCAGGCGTTGTCGCGCTAATGCCAATTGCTCTTGGCGTAAATCCACCCGCATCACTCTCTAATGCAAAAACATGTTTTTCATTATTTTGTTTTGCTAACTCAGCATATTTATTACCACCACGCATGCCGTTTTCTTCGTTGGCAAATAATACAAAACGGATGGTTCTTTTTGGTTTGTAGTTCAATGCTTTCATCGTGCGTAAAATCTCCATCGTTTGTACAATACCCGCACCGTCATCATGTGCACCTTCATTCACATCCCAACTATCTAAGTGACCACCAATCGTGATAATTTCATTTGGAAATTCTGATCCTTTGATTTCAGCCACTACATTATTTTCATCTGCATCTGGTAAAAAGAAACCATAAGTCTGCATTTGAACTCTTAATTGATTGTTCCTAGATTGTTCCCATAATTTTTTGGCATCGTTTGGACCCACTGCTACTGCAGGGATTTTTGGATAGGCTTCGTCATACACCATTGTACCAGTATGAGGTGCATTGTCTGGAGCGGTACTTAAAGAATGAATCATCACACCCACTGCACCATATTTAGCAGCTCTACTAGCACCTGATCTACGGTACACACCAGATTCGCCATAGGCTTTAAAAGTTTGAATAGTGGTTGGGTCAAATTGACTATGAAAGTATACGATCTTACCTTTTACTTCGTCTTTGCGCTTTTCCAATTCATCAAAATTAGCTACTGCTAATAATGCTGCTTCCACCAAGCCATTGCTTGATAAAGAATTACCTAAAGCAAGTACTTCTAATTTTTCAATTTGTGGCTTTCCATCGGTAGCAACTACTGCAGCAAAATCTTTCCCGCCACGTTGCCAATTCGGCGTTTTGCAAGGTTGCATAAATACCTGATCGGGTTTAAATGCTTCCATATTACGCTTGCCCCATATAGCGGCATTTTGTTGTTGTGGAGACCCGGCTAAACGACCCCCAATCTTCTTGGTTAATTCTCTTAATAAGTCATAAGCTTTTCCATTACGCATGATCTCGTCGGACATCATTTTAATGGTGGTACTGTCTGCTTTGGATTGCGCCTGAACCATCATTGGTAGGGCAAAAAGGAATAGAAAAATTTTACGCATAGTGCAGTTGTTTTAACGTTCAAATAATTTATTAAATATAACTAAACTTTATCGATTATTTAGTTGTTCTTTGTAGCTACAATAGTACAAAATGAAGATTGGAATTGTTTGTTATCCCACCTTTGGTGGAAGTGGCGTGTTAGCTACAGAATTAGGAAAGGCCTTGGCAGAAAAAGGACATGAAATTCACTTTATCACTTACCAACAACCTGTCCGTTTAAATAGCTTTCACGAGAATATCTTTTACCATGAAGTGAGGGTACCCACTTATCCTTTATTTGACTACCCTCCTTACGAATTGGCTTTGGCAAGTACCATGGTGGATGTGATTTTAAACCATGACCTAGATTTAATTCATGCGCATTATGCTATACCACATGCTTCTGCCGCCTACACTGCTAAACAGATTGTAAAACAAAAAATAGGCAGGTCCGTTCCTGTTATTACTACTTTACACGGAACAGATATAACCCTAGTAGGTCGAGATAAAACCTATGAACCTGTGGTTACTTTTTCTATCAACGAAAGCGATGCGATCACGGCGGTATCAGAAAATTTAAAACAAGAAACTTTAAAGCATTTTGATATCCGTAAAGAAATCGAAGTGATTCACAATTTCGTAGACTTAAAAAGATTCAATAAAAAACCATTGGCTGCCTTTAAAAAAGTGATCTCTGCCCATGAAGAAAAAATTGTGGTACACGCTTCTAACTTCAGAAAAGTTAAAAGGATTGACAATGTGATGGAGATCTTTAAAAATATACACGCAGCCACCCCATCTAAATTATTGATGGTAGGTGATGGTCCCGAAAGACCTGTAGCAGAAGATATGGCGAGGCAATTCGGCATAGAACATGATGTGCGCTTTTTAGGTAAGCAAGAACAGATGGAAGATATTTTAGCAGTGAGTGATTTATTCTTACTGCCTTCTGAATATGAAAGTTTTGGTCTTGCGGCATTAGAAGCGATGGCGTCAAGTGTAGTCGTAGTAAGTTCTAACGCTGGCGGATTAGGCGAAATCAATATTGATGGAAAAACAGGCTACACAG
>JBILQZ010000092.1:0-6589 GCA_044372935.1 Sediminibacterium sp.
CTTTTAATGTATGGGCCCTGGGTTCGAGTCCCAGCGGGATCACAAAGCTCCGACGTAAGTCGGGGCTTTTTTGTTTTAAGGCTGCGTCGGGAGCTTGCTCACGTAAGTAGACGAGAAGCAAAAAAGCAACAAGAACACGTAGTGTTTTGGTTAGGAGCTTTGAGTTAGCTCAATGCGGCTGGAAGTCGGCGAAACGAAGTGAAGCCGACAATCCCTAAATTAAAAACTCCGAAATCATAACGAAATTGGAGTTTTTTTATGCCCTTGTGGCACGCTTTTGTAGTCTTTTGTTTTGTGTGGCTCGCTTTTATTTACAAAAGTCTTTCAATAGAAATAAAGTTATTAATATAGGATGGCATAATAATTAAAGTGACTCTATATAATCTACTATTATCCGCATCTGTTAAATGATAAATTATAGTATCTCCTGAAGAATTGAATCCCCAACCAAAAGGCGATCCGCTAGGTGTTGTTGAATAAGTAACAACGCCTGCAGTTCTATTACCATATGTTGCTCCATTGTTGTACCTTCCTTCGACATATAAATTGACTGATCCTGAGCCTGTAGCTATAGAAAGCCCTCTAGGTTCAGCTGTGGTAACTGAAAATCTCAAATTATCAAAACTTAAAAAGGTGCCAGCAGTGACGCGACCAACTAGTTTAGTGGATACATTCCCAGTTGGATCAGAAACATTTAACTTCCCGGTCACATTCACATTTCCGCTATTATCTATTCTTAATTTTTCAGTGCCATTCGTACGCATCACTATATTGTTACTCATGTCTGGAATAGTTGAAAATCCAGAAATATCAATTGATGATTGAGAACTTACACTTGATCCTCCACCTGCAGACAATCTTAAAAAACCATCATCTGCTAAATCATTTTGCGCATTACCAGAAATTGCCCCTACACCTCTTATCTCATAACTACCAACACTACTTGTACTTAAAGAAGGCCTGTTGGTTGAATTACCAAAGCCAGTGGCCAATTTTACCCCACCACCAGCAATATTAAGTCTTGCAGTTGGGGAATTAGTACCAACTCCTAATCTACCATTTGTATTATCCCAAAATAAATTTGCGTTATTTTGAGATAAATTAGTTCCATCACTAAAAATCAAAGAACCATTAGTATAACTTGAATTTCCAGTTCCCCCTTTACTAACAGGCATGGTACCAGCACTCCATGCACCTAGTTCTAATAATGTGATATGATTAGCGTCTGATTCACCAAATCCAAATCCACCACTACCTCCACCAACAATTCGAACAGAATAAGTGTATGATCCTGCTGTTGGGTTATCAATAAAGTTTAAACAATATGGAACGTTTTCATTATTTAAACTTGATTCAGCTTGAACTTTCTTTCCAATTGCAGTATTATCTCTATATAATTGTAATTGAACCCAAGCCCCACTTGTTCCCGGATTAGCGTCACCAGTTGCAATGATCTGAACTGGTCTTCCAGATGTGGTTATAGATTGACTCACAATAATATCCCCTACTGAACTTTTTGTAACAGCACTTGCATTAGACTGTGCATAATTAGGATTGAATCCACTAAATGAATTGAGTGAACCTTGATCAACTAATGCATTCCATTTTAAACCATCCCAATAATAATACCCTGGTAATACATTATTTGGAGTAGTTCCAGCAGTGGCCGTATTATATATGATTAATCCAGTTGCAGGAGAAGTAATAGTTGCTACATCACTGATACTCAATAATGCAATTCTTGGAGGCAAAAAACCTTTATTAGTTGCACTCACATCCAACTTCGCAGATGCATGTGGCGTAGTTGTTCCAATACCCGTTTGTGCGCTCGCATCAATAGCTAATAAAATTGCAAAAAAATATAAGAATTGCTTGAGCATTTTTAAATTTAATTCTAAATGTAAATTTATGTTTTATACAACTAATCACAAAATCAAGCACTACCTTACCCAGTACCAAATAATGCCTGGATTTGCAGCATAACCACCTAAAGTACCAATCCAAGGCGCAGGTGCATAGTATTGATTATTTGCAATTAATGTGCCCCACCAATTGCCTGAACCACTTGATAAAGAATAAAATCCTGTATTGGCACCAACATATCCATGCCATGGCATTCGTTTGGAGATACCATCATTACCTGTATCATAAGACCACCCACCATAATTTTTATCTAATGTGATATTTGTATTTGCATTGCTAGTGCTTACAAAACTGTAAGCACCATTGGCTGTCCAAATACCTCCATATCTATTTCTTTGATAAGAATCAATCATATATTGAAAACCACTTGCACTTTTCTTAATATAATCAGCCCATTTTATAATTGAATAATTTGAAGTACTTAAACTTGTGATATCTGTATTTTTTGAAAATGGGTTAAGCGGGTTTAAATCGATTGCATTTGCTAAAGTCCATCCCGCATATGATGAATTTTTCAAAATCAAAGTCCATCCACCACCTTCCGTAGTCATATCTGCATATATTTTGATTGGAACACCTCCATTTATATTTTCATTTTTTATCCAATAAAAACCATCAGGTGAATTAGGATAATCTTGTTTAATCTGATATGCACTTGTGGAAGCTGTTGTGGGACTTAAGCCGTCTTTTTCAGCAAAAAAACGCGCGCTTGTTGTATTGAAATTATTGGTAATTTCTTGTGCGGTTAATTCGCGATTATAAATTTTAAAACTAGCTACATTTAAATTCATCAACCAATTTAAATCATTACGCCAACCAGCAATTCTTCCAGCACCTGAATTAAATACAGCATTCGATGCATTGAATCCTGTATAAACTTGTGTCAAAGATGTTTGATTGAAAGAATTTACATAAATCTTATTATTGCTAGTCGATCCAGAATTCATAATAAAAACAAGATGCTTCCAGGCACCTTCGATTCCTAAATTAACAACTCTTGAACTTGATAAACCATATTGATCTCCCCCAGAGGTATTAAAACCAATATTACCCGCCTTTGTCCAAATATCATATAATCCAAACCCAAAATACATTGCACCATTTGGCGCATTTAATGAATTCGTTTTCACCCACATTTCCACTGTTACCACATTTGTGTTCCCAATATTTGCATTGAAATTAGCATAGCTCGATGTGCCATTAAAAGCAATAGAACCGCCATTCGCAGACGAAAAAGTTGTATTTGTAAGTGTTACATGAGAATCATTTCCCGACAAATCATTCCAAGTCGTTCCCGTGCCACTATAGCTTGCTGGATTGCCAGCATCTAAATGCAATACTAAACTTGAATTGGTTAAACAAGTTATAGAAACACTTCCATCTCCTATAGAATTTAAAGATCCAAATGAATTATGCCCAGATGTTGTTTTTGTAGATCCACCTGCACCGCCGCCAGCAGCAGAACCTCCTCCTGTTCCAGCTCCGCCTCCAAAATAACCACCACCTGCACCGCCGCCTCCGTTCCAAGATGGAACTCCAACATCACCACCTCCAGTACCCCCTGTTATATCACTACCATTTGTACCACGAATTCCTGCTCCGCTATCAAATGGCTCCCCTGCTATTCCAGCAGCTAAGACGGTAGCAGCATATCCATATTGATATCTTCCATTGATAATAAAATTTGTATTTACAATTTCATTCCCATTTCTTGAAGTTCCCAATAGATTATTACCTGCATCACCCCCTGTATAATTATCTCCTAAAGCATTCCCTGCGCCACCGCCACCGCCACCGGCCACAACCAATGCATTCGAATTTGCAGGTATTTCCGAATTAAAAACACCTGATAATCCACCGCCAGCACCACCATAATTTGTACCTGTTCCACCATCTCCTCCAAAACCATACATTGCAGTTTTAGATTGTCCCGGAAAGCCACCAACAACAATGTATAAAATTTGCCCTGGGGTAACATTTAATGTGGTTGTAATATTTGCTCCAGATCCACCTACTTGCCCTCTTGCACCAGTTCCTCCTTTGGCGCCAATAGCGTTTACTTGAATAGATGTAACTCTGTTTGGTACAACAAATTTTTGAATTGAGCCAGTATAGTTGTAAGAATAAGTATCTGGCACAACTGGTTTTCTTGCTGCAATACTTCTTGATGCAATTTGTGCATTTAAGTTAAAGCAATAAAAAAATGCTACTACTATGTAAAGATATTTTTTCATTAATACATTGTATCGCCAAATACGTAACCTGTGGTTGTACTGTTCATTACTATCCCAATAGCACTATTAGTAGATCTAGATCTAAGCCCATTAGCAGAATTTAATGTAATACCCGATTCTCCTTGAAGAGTGATAATTCCACCACCGGTTTGTATAAATTGACAGCTAAACCCAATTGGCAGGGTTGGGACAGTAACAATCGCAACTGCATTGATTAAAAATAATTTATTATTATCAGAGGCTGACAATGTAAATCCAGCAGTTTTATTTTCAAGAATTAATCCACCAGCAATTTGAACCCATGAAGTCCCATTCCAATAATAATATCCTGGCACTACATTCGCATTTGAAGTAGTATTATAAACCAGTAAACCAGCCGCAGTTGCAAGTGCAGTAGATCCGGATAAACCAGTAACTGGAGCGAAATCTGTAAGTGCTGTTAAGGCAACTCTTGGAGGTAAAAAACCTTTAGTTGCAGATGATACATCCAACTTGGCTGCTGCATTTGGTGCAATAGTCCCTATGCCCGTTTGCGCATGCAAACAGAATGAAGCCAAAATCCCTGTAAATAATAAAACCACTCTAAACATATAATGTGCACTTATTCTAGCCCAAAAATAATCTAAAATCAACGAAAATAGGCAGCACAAATAACCTAGTTGAAATAATTCAACAAAATACCCCCATTTCACCCATTTTATCTAAATTTAAAATCAAATTAAAAAGCATGAAAAACATATTACTCCTAGCCGCTTCTATTTTCATTACACAAACCATCTCGGCACAAAAAAATGCAGACCAAATACTAGGCACTTGGCTTACTGGCTCTGGCAATGCTAGAGTGGAAATTTATAAAAACGCATCCAATTTTCAAGGTAAAATTGTTTGGCTAAGTGAACCTATAGATCCTGCTACCAACAAGCCAAAAACAGACACCAAACACCCAAATAGTACTTTGCATACCAGGCCGCTAATGGGATTGATTAACCTTTGGGGATTCTCCTATAATGAAAAGGAAGGCAATTGGGAAAAAGGACATATTTACGATCCAAAAACAGGTAAAGAATACAAGTGTACCATCACTGCTAAGGATAAAAACACCTTAAACGTAAGAGGTTTCATAGGCTTTAGCATGATTGGCAGAACAGATGTATGGACAAGGGTTAAATAAATAAGCTATCTTGTAGTATGCACATTACTACAATAACTGATGTCTTATGATGAAAATAGTAGAAAAGCAATTTGAGTCATTTAAATGGATTGATATTGAGCATCCAAATAAAGGCGACCTCGAAAAGATTGCCAAGGACCTTGACTTGAATTATCACCTCATTAAAGACAGTTTAGAAAAAGGCCATTTACCTAAATATGAGAAATCGAATCAAGTAGACTTTTTTATTTTTAGAGCTTACACTTCTAATGTCAATTTACAAATTGATGAGGTAGAAGAGATGTCCAATAAAATTGCTTTTTTTATTTTAGAGGATAAATTGGTCACTATCCATAGGGCTCCTTTTAACTTCTTAAAGTTAACCGAGACAGAAGACTGTCGACTACAAGAACTGTTTTTGAAAATCATCAGCTTAATGGTTGAAACTTTCAAAAAGCCTTCTGTTGATTTAGCATTAAAGATAGATGATATTGAAAAGACTATTTTTTTAAAAGACCATCGAAACATCTTACTAGAAGAACTGTACTATATCAAGTCACAGGCGAGAATTTTGCGCAAAGTATTGCATATCACACAATCCGTCATAGATCAAGTACCTAATCAATACAAACAATCTTACCAATACCAAGATATTAAAGATCAACTCCTTCAATATACTACTGTGATAGATGAATCTGTTGAAAATGCAAACCAATTAATGACCACCTACCTATCTATTAGTGAACAAAGGAATAATGAAGTGGTAAGATTATTAACTATTTTTTCTGCCTTTTTCTTACCCCTTACTTTCATTGTTGGTGTGTATGGTATGAACTTTGATTTCATGCCCGAACTAAAATGGAAATATGGCTATATGTTTGCCATTGGCTTTATGTCCATCGTAAGTTTGGTCATCTACATTTGGTTTAGAAGAAAGAAAATTCTTTAATTACAATTTTGTGCAATAAAAGGATCTACGCCAGGGTAGTTTTTTGCCTTAGCTGCTTTCAAAGTACTACAAGCTTGAGATTTCTTACCCATACTTATCAAAGACATCGCTTTAAAGAATTCAGACTTGCCTGTATTGGCAGTGGGTAATTGTATGGCTTTATCAAAATAAACAATAGCTTTATCAAAGTTTTTGCTGGTGTAATAACAGATGCCCACATTTTCATAATGGGTATAATTAGAAGGATCTGCTACACTTGCTTTGATATAATTTTCTGCAGCAGCACTATACCTGCCCTTTTGAAATGCTTGCGCCCCTATTACTGCGTAATTG
>JBILQZ010000093.1:0-6581 GCA_044372935.1 Sediminibacterium sp.
CCCACAAGCCTTTCCGTCTTTAATTATTAATTCGTTTACAGAGTCTTGATAAAAATCAACATTAGGCGTAAGCTCTAACATTTCTCTCCACTTGCTTGCAAATAAATGTCGATCATTTTGCGCCCTTGGACTCCACATTGCTGGGCCCTTGCTTTTATTCAACATCCTAAACTGGATGGTACTTAAATCTGAAACGATTCCACTATACCCGCCTAGCGCATCCACCTCTCTCACTATTTGCCCCTTGGCAATTCCACCCATAGCAGGATTACAACTCATCTGTGCAATGGTCTGCATGTTCATTGTGATTAAAAGCACTTTTGAGCCCATATTGGCTGCTGCTGCCGCCGCCTCAGAACCCGCGTGCCCAGCACCTACTACTATTACATTGTATTTTGGAAACATAAGGATGCAAAGATAGGTTGGTATTATTAATTAAAACGTTCCACGTGGAACAGTCTAAAATTTTTCCTCTTTTAATAAGCTAACAATTTGTAAGTTATAATTAGAAGATATATCAATTCCTAGGCTCTCAGCCTTTAAATTTTCTGCTTTCATCAGACGCTTGGCCGCGTCTTCTTGTTCGCTACGGAATAGCATATCTTCTAAGTTCATACTTTCATTAATTGAAGAACTTTTAAATTGATGAAAAGTTAGAAAATAATACAAATATTCAACGAACGTTCGAACCTGTGAGCCGAGAGGTGAATATTTCGGTATTTTTTCTAACTCACTCGGTTTAAAGGACAAATGTTCCACGAGAAAACGCATAGCGTTTGATACGCCTATTAATTTAAGAATGTTCCACGTGGAACATTCTTAAATTAGAAAACCTAGGAAATGATTTTCAAATACGCCTTCAGCCATTTGTCCTCCATGGACCTCATTAATTTAATATCTGTTGGTTTTTTATCCTTATAACCACAAAAATGTAATGCACCGTGGAAGATAACCCTCAATAATTCGTGCAGGATGGGGGCTTTGTGTGTCTTTGCGTTCTCCCTAACCCTGTCCACACTGATATAGATATCTCCAATTAGCTCACCCTTAACCTCAGACAGATCGAAACTTATAATATCCGTATAATAATCGTGGTTTAAAAACTGCTTATTAATATCTAATAAATAAGCGTCGGAACAAAAAACATATTGTAGTGCCACCGGGGTAATACCCTCTTTTTTAAGTTGCTTTTCCAAGAACCCCTTTAACGCCGTTCTGTGTCCTAGCGTGGTACCCTTGTCTGCCTTGTTAAAAAATATAGTCATACACATAAGTACTTGATGCTGATTATATTTATAACGAATTTTAAAGCTCCATATTTCGTAAGGAGATAAATATAAACAACGGTATCTTTGTAGCCTATTATGAAGAAATTATCAGAATTGAAAATGGGGGAAGTGGGCGTAATTCATTCCTTTGAAAATGATGAAATATTTTTGAAGCTAATGGAGATGGGGTGTATTCCGGGTGAAAAAATAAGGGTGGAGCAAATTGCACCGTTGGGAGACCCTATTTCTATCTCTGTAGCTGGTTATCAATTAAGCTTAAGAAATGACGAGGCAGATGGTATCATCATTATGCAAGAAATAATATAATTCATTGATTATCAATATTTTATAATGAAAATTGGCTTGTTTTTTGGTTCATTTAATCCAATCCACCATGGTCATTTAATGGTGGCAAGTTATATTGCAAATCACACAGACTTACAGCAAATATGGTTGGTGGTATCTCCACAGAATCCACATAAAACTCAGGCTAGTTTATTAAACGAATACGATCGACTACATCTTGCACAATTGGCTATAGAAGAGGATGCGCAAATTAAAGTGTCAGATATAGAGTTTAAACTACCGAAGCCCTCTTATACCATTGACACACTTACCTATATTCAAGAACAGTTTCCACAACATGAATTTGTGGTGATCATGGGGGGAGATAGTTTTCAAAATCTTCCTAAGTGGAAAAACTTTGAAGCGCTTGTAAAAAATTATGCTTTCGTAGTTTATAGAAGGCCTGGATTTGATATTACAGAAACACATGGTGCGAGGGTGCAATATCTTGAAGCACCTATGTTAGAACTATCTGCTACGCTTATTCGAAACAATTGTAAAGAGGGTATCACAATACGTTATTTAGTGCCAGAAAAAGTGAGAGAGGAAATAGAGCGAAATAATTATTTTAAGGACTAAAAAAAGAAGGGGTTTAATTTAAAGTCAACTTAAACACTATTTAAAAAATAATTATTTCTTTTTATAAACAGGTACGGTAGAACAAGGCTCTCCATACATAATACTTTTTACAACTGGTCTTAATTTTTGCGTGATTGCAATATAGGCAGACTCTCCAATGGGCGTGTCGCCACAGCCTTTAACGACAATGCGTTGGTCTTCAAAAACCGAATTATCAATATTATTAATTTCTTGTAATAAAACCAATTCTCTTGTTTTATTTTCATCACCAAAATAAATTGCTTTAGCAAAGGGGGTTAAGTTGGCAACAATTAACATATTGGCCCACATGGGAATAATTGCATCTGCACTACAAAATATACCAACAATTTTATCTTGATAACTTGTCCAATCAATTGTATTTAAACTAGCCCGGAAATCCTTCTCTTTTAAAATAAGCTCCATGAATAAATAGGGCTTAATATCAAAAACTACAATTTCATTAGTAGGAAAATATTGAGCAAGGTCAATACTTACCAGACCACTTTCTGCTACCTTATTTATAATGGGTTCTGACATAATACAAAATTAAACCGTTTTGAATCATAAAACGTTATCTATAGTTTCGAAAAGCGAATAAAAAACCCCCGAAAATTTCGAGGGTTTGATATCTATAATTAGTTATGGTTTTTAATAAACCTTAAATCTGTTATCTTCTATTTTCGCCACTTTCTTTAAACCAATATTTGTTCTGTATAATACTGATCTTGTTCTATTTAATAATTCAGCTTCAAATCCAGCTAAATCAAAGCTAGCGGCTTTAGCGCCTTGAGACTTAACAGTAATTGCAAACACTCCAGCATTGCCGGCTATCGGTGCGCTTACTTTATTAAGTAAGGATTTATTAAAAGCAGCACCCACTAATTTTGGCTCATTACCAATTCCTGGAACCATAGAATAGTTGAAATTAATACTATCTGCTGCTTGAACTACGGATTTTACATTTGATGCAATTTCTTCTAAAGTATTTCCTTTAAAGTTTTGCTTGATTTGTGTTGCCTTCTTTTGATCTCTAATGATGCCTTCCACCTGAGGTCTTGCTGATGCAACTGAGGCTAAACCAGCCTTATCTTCACCAGTGATGATGGCAACAAAATAATCTTCCCCAACTTCAATCGGTTCAGAAACGGCGTTAAGGTCTTTTTCATATACCCAACGAACCAGAGTTCTTGATTCTCCAATACCAGCAATTTCATAATCCATTGCTTTAATGCCAGTAGCAGGATAAGCTTGTTTATTTAATTTAACGGCTTGTTCGTTGAATGTTTTTACATCTTTACTTGCAGATGCAAAAGAAGCAGCCGCAGCAGAAGCTGAACTTATTGTTTCGTTGCTAGGTAAAATTGCCTTAGATAAATAAGCAATCTTATAAGCTGGGCTTCTTGGTGTTTGTTTTAAAATCTCAATATAATGGTATCCAAAATCTGTTTTTACAACACCCTTAGCACCTACAGAATTATCAAAAGAAAAATCATTAAATGGTCCTACCATTTGTGCTTGTGCAAACATTTCATATTTACCGCCATTTGCTTTACTTCCAGCATCATCAGAATACTTTTGAACCATTTCTTCAAAATTAGCACCGCCAGCAACAGCAGTCTTAATACTATCTATTAGTTTTTTTGCAGCACTGTCATCACGCACTAGTTGTCCGTTTTGCCCAGCTGTAGCAACTAAAATATGTCTAACACTTGCACTATCAGGCCATTGTTTAACACCGATTACTTTTGCAATCGTGTAATTTTTTCCATCTACATAAGGTCCGTATACATTACCAACACCAGCAGCGATAATTGCTTCTTTATTTGGAACCTGTAACGACTTATTACTTATATAACTATTATAGTATGGTAAATCAGAACCAGCCTTATTTAAAAACACAGCAGGATCTGGAGCGGCTTGAAATTCTTCTTTTAAAGCTGTAATAGTATTTAATACAACCGCAGAGTCAGCACTGGTTGGTGCTGCAGAAAAACCAACAAAGCTAATATTTTTTGAAGTTTCCTCTACCTGAAAAGCAGCTGCATTCTCTTTAATATAAGAAGCAACTTCCTCATCAGTCACTTTAATAGTACTATCTACAATAGTAGTATATGGAACACCCACTACATTAATATTAGCAATACTATTTAATTCTGCATATTGTTTTTGAACCATCCAAGAAGGTATTTGTACACCCTTCACTACTAATGCTTGATATTTATTTCTTAATCTATTTTCGATAGATGGCTCTATATACATCTTTTCGATTTGATTAATCTGTTCTTGGTTTTTACTTTTCTTTACTTGTGCAATAGCTTGCTTTGCGTCGTTTACTTTGAACTCACCAGTATTTGGATCAGTAAACTCTTGTTTAAAAGGAGATTCTGTTCCAAATAAAACATCAGAAATTTCTTTTGTACCTACAGTGATACCAAGTTTAGTTTGTTCATTCTTATATAAAATACGATCCACTTCTTGATTCCATAAAAAGCCAATAATTTGCTCTCTCTTAATTCCTTGTGAAGCATAATTTTGGACTTGAATTTCTACCTTTTCTTCAAAATCGGTTTTTTGAATAGTAACACCATCCACTTTACCTAAATCTGAAATTGTATTATTTCCTTGTTTTCCAATACCATCTTGTAATACAAAGGCAATCAATGCGATAACAATAATTGTAAAGATGATCCAAGCACCTTTTTCACGAATGTTCTGAATAATAGACATATGTAGCTTATAATTATATAGGCAGCAAATTTAGTATATTATATGAACCAAAAACATTAAGTATAAGAATAAAATACACAATGGGTGGGTGGATAAATAAAAATTCAGTGGATAAACCCAATTTTAGAAAGAATTAATGGGTATAAGTATAGAATAAGCAAATTTGGTAAAAAGAATAAATAGAAAAAAGGAGTTTTTAGGTCTAGTTTATACCCGTTAATTAACAGTGTATAACCTGTGTTAAACTAAAATTATTGAAATATACATAGTAGGAAAATAAAGAATGTATAAATCAATACCTCGTAAAATCAATTAGTTAAGTAGGTTATAAAATGCTATAAATAGTTGAATTGGAAAAAGAATGAAAGTGAATAACTAAGATATTAAGATATTAACACCCGTAATAGTATTAGTTAGTTTATATAAATGTATTATAAAAGAATACTACGGTAGAAATGCACATTTGAATTTTTAATGATTATTTCAAAAAGAACTACTTTTATTGCCTACCGATTAAATACCTACAAAACCAACTAGATTAATACTTTAAATGAATATTCAAAAAAATACTAAATTTATTACTAATCCTAATTTTTATATAATAAATTGAAAATCAATATTTTAAATAAAAAAATTAACCAATTATATTTATTAACTAATTAAATTAGTAAAATAAATACTAAATATTTTAGTTTATTAACATTTTATCCCTACCTTCACTTTCTATTTAAACGAAAACATAAAACGACAAGCTATGAGTAACGCAGAAAAATTAAAAGCCCTTAAATTAACTATTGATAAAATAGATAAGGATTATGGTAAAGGAAGTGTAATGATGATGAATGAGCGCAGTCAAGAGCCTCAGGAAGTGATCTCAACTGGTTCAATCGGTTTAGATACTGCGTTAGGAATTGGAGGATTACCAAAAGGAAGAATTATCGAAATATACGGACCTGAGTCTTCTGGTAAGACAACGGTAGCAATACACGTTATTGCAGAAGCACAGAAAAAAGGTGGAATGTGTGCTATTATTGATGCCGAGCATGCTTTTGATAGTGCATATGCAAAAAGATTAGGTGTTGATGTGGATAATCTTTTAGTTTCTCAACCAGACTATGGTGAGCAAGCATTAGAAATTGCCGATCGTTTGATTTTATCAGGTGCTATTGATGTAGTGGTTATTGACTCAGTAGCTGCATTGGTACCAAAAAGTGAATTAGAAGGCGAAATGGGTGATTCTAAAATGGGATTACACGCACGTTTAATGTCTCAAGCATTAAGAAAACTAACAGCCACAATTAATAAAACTGGAACGGTATGTATTTTCATTAACCAGTTACGTGAAAAAATTGGTGTGATGTTTGGAAATCCTGAAACAACAACGGGTGGTAATGCATTAAAATTTTATGCCTCTGTTCGTTTAGATATTAGAAGAATGGCACAAATTAAAGATGGAGATGAGGCTGTAGGAAATAGAGTAAAAGTGAAAGTGGTTAAAAATAAAGTGGCCCCTCCATTTAGAGCAGCAGAATTTGAAATCATTTTCGGAGAAGGAATAAGTAAAATTGGAGAAATTATTGATATGGGTGTAGAATTAGAAATTATCAATAAAAGCGGTAGCTGGTTTAGTTATGAAGGAAA
>JBILQZ010000094.1:0-6557 GCA_044372935.1 Sediminibacterium sp.
TTCACTATAGGTTTTTAATAAATGATCAGCCCCTAATTCAATAGTGGGTTGGTCATAACCTTCACAATCCTGACGGATATCTTGTTCAATTCTAACTGCTGGTACATAATTTACGCCATCTAACCAGCCTACAGCGGTATAGCAAAATAAAGGTAATAAGGGGGCATCTGGCATTGATTCATAAGCGGCAATATACAATCCTGTATGGGCTGGAGGAATGAATGCGGCAACGGCCCATCCTTTTTCACACAAACGCATATCGCCTGTTTCTACATCTATACCAATACCTCTTCTGCCAGGTAATTCGTATAAACTACCGCCTTCTGGTAAGGGAATCCAATCTTCATCAGGAATAGGATAAGCGTCCCAGCCGGCTCTTCCAACGACATAAAGGGTTTCGTCTTCAAAGATATTTCCCTCTCCGTCTGAATATAATAAGTAAGGTGAATCTGTTAATGCCATAATTAGTTTGTTTTAGCTAGCTGTTCTGCACAAAAAGCATTGAATTCGTTTTTGATCGTTTCGGTTACCGGTTCATTGATCTGTTTTTGGATCAATTTATTATTCTTAAAATCAACTGTAATATAATCGTCTTTAATTAACATATTATTGATTTCCGCCCATGGGTAAAACTTTTTAGGGAAAGTGTTGATTAAGATCCCAGCCGGGTCTACGGCGATTTCATAAGGGAACTTTACTTGGCGCTCAAATAATGCAGCGATCAAGAAAATACCCGATATAAGCAAAGCATTTGGAAGTAAAAACCAACCCCAGGAAGCAAATAATAAGCCTAATCGATAATAGGGTACGCCTCCTTTGATGCCTTGGTACACACAAAAAATCCACCAACTAGCAACCGAAGTCATGATGGCAATCAGTAAAAAGGGCTTTGGGTAGAGTCCAGCATATAAAGCGTAGGAAAGCGCCATTAAGGTGATCAATAACATGAATTGGCTAATTCTGTCCACGTTCTTGAAATCGGGGCTTTTACAAACAATGATATAGTCAAAAAGGCGCATGGTGAAAGTTTATGAGATGCGTAAAATTTGATGCAATTTAAGGCCATTTGGTTAACTTTGCGGTATGAAGAAAACACATCTTATTTTATTGGTCTTAATTGCAGCCGCGATTGTAGTGTTAATAAGCTATACAGGCGATTTAAGTAGTTACGAAACAGTAGCTTCAGCAAAGCAAAAAGAGGGTAAATATGTGAATTTGATCGTAAAAATGGACAAATCGGTTCCTGTTCAGTACGATCCAGTAAAAGACCCTAATTTATTAAAATTTAATGTCGAAGATAGTTTAGGGGGTAAAATCGCTGTAGTGTATCGCAATGCGATGCCCACGGATATGGAAAAGTCAGAGCGTTTGGTGTTAAAAGGACGTGTTCAAGGCGATGCATTTGAATGCAGTTCAATTGTTATGAAATGTCCGTCTAAATACAAGGACAATCCTGATGCAATGAAAGAGCAACCGGTAACTATTACCAACTAATCAAAATTACAACATGCAGCCAACTCAGTTTATTGGGGAGAATTTATTACCTGGTCAGATAGGTTATTTTTTATCGGTACTTTCTTTTGTAGCTTCTTTAGTAGCTACTTTTTCTTTCGCAAAAGCATTTTATGCTAAAGAGTTAATCGTTGAAACAAGTTGGAAGAAATTAGCCAGAACGGCATTTGTGATAGAGGCCCTCACAGTGATAGGCAGCTTTTTGGTTTTATTTTATGTGATCTACAATCATTTGTTTGAGTATAAATATGCTTATACACATAGCGATAAAAATTTACCTTTTGAATATTTACTGAGTTGTTTTTGGGAAGGCCAGGAGGGTAGTTTTTTACTTTGGAGTTTTTGGCATGCCATTCTTGGATTGATCTTAATCAAGAAAGCAAAAGCTTATGAAGCTGGTGTGATGATGGTGATTAGTTTCGCGCAATTGATGTTAGCTACTATGGTGATTGGCTTATATGTTTTTGAAGTAAAAATTGGATCAAGTCCATTTATTTTACTAAGACAAGAAATGACTTGGCCGATTTTAGCTAGACCAGATTACTTACAATTATTAAAAGACGGCACAGGCTTAAACACTTTATTACAGAACTATTGGATGGTTATACATCCTCCAATCCTTTTCTTAGGATTTGCAACTACGATCGTTCCTTTTGCATTTGCAGTGGCAGGGATGTTAAAAAAAGAACATGATTGGGTAAAGCCAGCATTGCCTTGGGCCAATTTTTCTGCTGGTATACTAGGCCTTGGAATTATGATGGGTGCTGCTTGGGCTTATGAAAGTTTAACCTTTGGTGGATATTGGGCTTGGGATCCTGTAGAAAATGCCTCTTTAGTACCTTGGTTGACTTTAGTAGCAGGGATTCACACAGCTATGATTTATAACAAAACAGGTGCAAGTTTAAAAGCTACTTATTTATTTATAGGAATCAGTTTTTTATTAATTGTTTATTCTACTTTTTTAACAAGAAGTGGTGTTTTGGGAGACACATCGGTACATGCATTTACAGATTTGGGTATGAATGGACAATTGTTATTTTTCTTATTCATTTTTGTGATTCCATTCTTTGTCTTGTATATCGTTCGCTACAAATCCATGCAAGAGCCTTTGAAAGAAGATGCGATTGATAGTAGAGAATTTTGGATGTTGATTGGTTCTCTAGTCCTTGTTTTAGCTGCCTTGGTGATTATTCTAAAAACATCAACTCCTGTATTTAATAAAATTTTTGGTACACAAATTGCACCACCAGAAGATCCTGAATTTGCACACAATCAGGTTCAAATTTTTGTTGCAATTATTATTGGATGCTTAACAGCAGTAGGACAGTTCTTGAAATTCAAGACGACACCGATGGCTTATTTTAAAAAGCAATTGCTATGGCCATTAGTGATTACGACGGTTATCAGTACCCTTATTTTTGTTTTTGTTGGCGTTGCCTATGACAAGAAAGGCGCAGGCTTCTTAGGTGCTATCTACATTGCCATCTTCGCTTCTGTATTTGCAATCGTTGGTAATATGAGCTATTGGTCGGTGGTGTTAAAGGGTAAATTAAAAGCTGCGAGTGCTTCCGTTGGACATATTGGATTTGGATTGGTGCTAGCAGGTATATTTATCTCCTCGGCGAATAAAACAACTTTAAGTTATAATACCACAGGGATAAGTCCTTTAAGAGTGGATTCTACCCAGAAGAATAGTCCAGTGGGTGATCCAAGGGAGAACCTCACATTATTTGAAACCATTGAAACGGATATGGGCAAGTACAATGTGACTTACTTAAGAGACACTTTCGATGATTTAGGTAAAAGGTATTTTGAATTAGGCTTCAAAGAAAAGAAAACAGGGGAAACATTTATGTTGTACCCAGATGTCTTAAAGAACAATAAAGGCATGGAAGGGTTTTCTGCGAATCCAGCAGCTAAACATTATTTGCACAAAGACATTTTTGTGTATGTGACTTCTTTCCAAGACCATACAGAAGAGGATACGACTCGATTTACGCCGAATCAAATTGCGGTAGGAGATTCAATTTTTTATAGCAATGGGTATATCAAATTAGAAAAAGTAAATGTAAATCCTCCTGGTGATAGAGCAGCAGGTGTTAATGAATTGAGGTTACAATTGAATGTGGTATCTAAAGAAGGTTTAAAATATGTGGCTGAGCCAGGTATTTTATTAGAAGGATTAAACCTAAGCTCTAAAGTAGATACAGTTAAAGCCCAAAATTTGGTACTTAGTTTTAATAAAGTGATCGATCAAGAAAAAGGCATTTTAGAAATTGGGGTGAAAGAGTCAACTTCCTTGACGAATCTAATCACTTTAAAAGTGTATGAATTCCCGGGGATCAATCTATTATGGCTAGGGGTCATCGTGACAACCATCGGTTTTTTGATGGGTGCTTATTATCGATTTAAAAAATAGGGTTACTTTTTGTATTTTAGGGTATCAAATTATATGAGAATCGCTTATTTCATACTCTTGTGTTTAATGGTAACTAGTTTGCCCAAGCAAGTCTTTGCTCAAACTAGCCAGTATGATACCGTTAGGGTAGAAGCTTTTATCACGCCCGAAGGCGATACCATCCCTCAATCCTGGCTACCCACTGTCCTGGTCTCCGCTGTCCAAACAAGGGCATTGCGTAATTATTGGAACAATTGGACCAGGCTACGTAATGCAGTGTATGTAACTTATCCCTATGCAATTTCAGCTAGTAAAGTCATTCGCTCAGTTAATGCACAGTTGGCCAATGTGACGGATGAAAAGCAAAGGAAGCAGATTATAAAATCCAGAGAGAAAGAATTAAAAAGAGACTTTGCAGACAAAGTAACCAATTTGTCTGTTTACCAAGGCAAAGTGTTGATGAAGCTTATCAACAGAGAAACGGGAAATAACTGTTATCAGTTAATCAAGGAATACAAAGGAGGCTTGAATGCAGGCATTTGGCAAACCGTTGCTTTTGTTTTTGGGAGTAGTTTAAAACAGCCCTATAACCCCAAAGGGGATGATGTTGAAATTGAAAAATTAGTACTAGAAGTACAAAAAATATATGGCGCCAAGGGCTAGTTAGCCTGTCTAAATTGAGGTAGGTTTTTGGGGCAGGTTTTTGTACCTTTACCCGAATAGAAAAGATCTTATGAGCGACGAAAAAAGTTTAAATTTTATTGAAGAAATTATTTCCCAAGACCTTGCAGCAGGGAAACACAAAAGTATATTAACTAGATTCCCTCCAGAACCTAATGGTTATTTACATATTGGTCATGCCAAAAGCATCTGTTTAAATTTTGGATTAGCGGAAACATTTGGGGGCGCAACGAATTTAAGATTTGATGACACCAACCCGGTGACAGAAGAAACAGAATATGTAGAGAGCATTAAAGCGGACTTAAAATGGTTAGGATTTAATTGGATTAAAGAATGTTATGCATCTGATTATTTTGATCAATTGTATGCATTTGCGGTGCAATTGATTGAGAAAGGATTAGCCTATGTAGACGATAGTACTGCAGAAGAAATAGCACAACAAAAAGGAACACCAACTGTGCCTGGCACGGGCAATGCTTTTAGAAATAGAAGTATTCAGGAAAATTTAGAATTGTTCGCTGCAATGAAAGCGGGTCAATTTAATGACGGTGAAAAAGTGTTGCGTGCTAAAATAGATTTAGCAAGTCCTAATATGCATATGCGTGATCCGCTTTTGTATCGAATTAAAAAAGCACACCACCATCGTACGGGTGACCAATGGTGTATTTATCCAATGTATGATTTTGCACATGGACAAAGTGATTCAATCGAAAATATTACCCATTCTGTTTGTACACTGGAATTTATACCACATCGTGCTTTGTACGATTGGTGTATTGAGCAATTAGGCATTTTTCCTTCCCATCAATATGAATTTGCGCGTTTAAACATGACTTATACAGTGATGAGTAAACGTAAATTATTGCAATTGGTGCAAGAAGGTCATGTAACTAGCTGGGATGATCCAAGAATGCCTACCATCAGTGGTATGCGCAGAAGAGGTTATACGGCAGAGAGCATCAGAGATTTTTGTGATCGTATTGGTATTGCTAAAAGAGAAAATATCATTGATTTTAGTTTGCTAGAATTTTGTGTTCGCGAGCATTTAAATAAAATTGCACAAAGAAGAATGGTCGTGACAGATCCAATTAAATTGGTGATCACTAATTATGACCAAGCGGAAGAAATATTACATTCCGAAAACAATCCTGAAGATCCAAATGGTGGCACTAGACCTGTGCCATTTAGTAAAGAATTATGGATTCAAGCAGACGATTTCATGGAAGAGCCTACTAAAAAATATTTCAGATTAGGGCCAGGCTTATCTGTTCGTTTAAAGAGTGCCTACATTATTGAATGTGAAGGATTTGATAAAGATGCCAATGGGAAGGTAACTACAGTGTATGCTAAATATTTTCCTAATTCTAAATCAGGAGCAGATACTTCTGGTATACATGTGAAAGGTACTTTGCATTGGGTGAGTGCTAAACATGCTATCCCTGTAGAATTGAATGAATATGATCGCTTGTTCAATGTGGAAGATCCTAGTAGTGCAGAAGGGGATTTTAAATCTTATATCAACCCTCATTCATTGAATAGAGTGACGACTGCTTGGGGCGAACCTGCTTTATTGAATGATGCTTTAGAAGATCGTTTCCAGTTTTTAAGAAAAGGTTATTTCTACCAAGATACAACTAGCACAAAAGACAAATTGGTTTTCAACCGTACAGTGACCCTTAAAGATACCTGGGCGAAAGAGCAAAAAAAATAATTAAATAGCGCGCTACTATGGTACTGAACTTGGAACAATTTAAAAGCCATTGGGCAACAACTTTTCCAGGAAGGTCTATCCATGCAACGCATTTTTTAATTGCCGTGAGTGGTGGTGTGGATAGTATTGCATTAGCTACAATTATGCATCAAATGGGGGCTCAATGTACCATTGCTCATGCTAATTTTCAATTAAGAGGGGAAGAAAGTAATAGGGATGAAGCTTTTGTAACAGCATTCGCTGCTCAATTGAAGA
>JBILQZ010000095.1:0-6511 GCA_044372935.1 Sediminibacterium sp.
CAAAACAATTTGGATTGGTTTAATGCCCACAACTTCAGTGGTTCAAAAATCAAAGAAAGGAAGTAAATGGGCCGAAATGAATCTGCGTTTTGAAACTAATAAAAATACAGTATCCGTTCATGTAGAACCTGCAAAAGGAGATTGGCTAGTACAATTATTTAAAAAGATAAATGTAGAAACAACGAATGGCATGTCCTTATCAGACATTAAAGCAGATTATACTGCTGCTGGCTTAGATGGGTTTGATTTGTTTTGGGATAATAAGCCAATCAATACTTTACATAAAGTTGGTTTACTAAGAATATAATAGTCGAATTCTAATACAATAAAAAAATGCATGTAGAGTGGGTAAGGGATATTTGCTTAAGCTTTGATGATGTCGAAGAATGTCAACCTTTTGGCCCCGAGCATCTTGTGTATAAGATCAAAGGAAAGATGTTTCTATTACTTTCTCTAGAGGAACAGCCCCCAAGAATCAATGTTAAAACCGATCCGGATCGATCTGTTGAATTAAGGGAGGAATACCCCGACAATATACTTCCAGGTTATCATATGAATAAAAAGCATTGGAATACCCTAGTGCTCAATGCAAAGCTTCGACCAAGTATAGTACAAGAATTAATATGCCATTCTTATGCACTAGTAAAAAAGTAAAATCATTAGGTTTATAGTATTCAAGAATAAGCTTACTTTTGATTCAAATTATAAAGTATGGGATTCGCAATCAATAAGAAGGTAGCTGATAAGAAAACTGCTACCAACGCAAAGACAAACGTACAAGCTGGCGGAAGTTCTAAATTCATAGCAAAGGCAAATACAAAGTCTTCAGGCGCAAGTAAAAAACCAATTAAAACTGGTGGATCAAGAGGTAGTTGATCCACAGAACCAATTGATTTTGAATATATTAAAAGGAAGGACATCGATTGTCCTTCTTTTTTTTTGTCCAAACCTGCCCGACCCAAACATCACTATACTTAAGTAAGGGTATTAACATGACAAAAATCATATATAAATAAATATTCATATAAATGATACATTTATATGATAAATGGTCAAAATTTTTAACAGAAATAGAATTTAAGCTCAATTTTTAGCTTAAATTCACATTTCATTAACATATGCCTGGTATTTATACTGGGCTTTGTATTCTAAAATTTAATCACATGAAGAAAAATTTGTACCTGATGCTGGCTATGTTCTTTTCTTTGAACATTGCACTAGCTCAAACTACAACTGTAAACGGTAAGATTTCGGATGCCAAAGGTGCACCGGTAGAAGCCGCTACAGTAAGAGAGAAAGGCACAAGCAATGCTGCTAAGGCAGATGCGAACGGCGCTTTCTCAATCACAGTTAAACAAAATGCTGTTTTGCAGATTTCTGCAACAGGTTTTGCTAACTTAGAAGTTCCTGCTGCGAATGCAAGCAGGATTACACTTAAAGAAACAGTAGACAATTTGACAGAAGTTGTCGTAACTGCCTTGGGTGTTAAAAGAGAGAAAAAAGCCCTTGGATATGCGGTGCAAGAGGTAAAAGGTGAAAATTTAACAGTTGCAAAAGCGACGGACGTAAGTACTGCATTAGCAGGAAAGGTTGCGGGTGTGCAATTAGTTGGTTCTCCTAGTTCTGCATTTGACAATGGTAGTATCTTAATCCGTGGTGTTACTGGTTTAGGACCACAGGAGCCAATTTTTGTGGTGGACGGAACAATCACTAACCAATCAGCTGTTTTAATGGATAACGTTGAAAACTTATCCGTGTTAAAAGGACCAGCTGCGACTGCATTGTACGGTCAACGTGCTGCAAATGGTGCGGTGGTAATCACAACAAAAAAAGGTACACGTAAAAAGTACAGTGGTGTTGAATTAAACTTAGGTGCAACATTTGAAAATATTGCATTGTTACCTCCATACCAAAATCAGTATGCAGGTGGTTATTCTTCATCATACACTAACAAGAACTCTTTAGGAGCTGGTTATTTAGATGACCAAGGTTACTATATCTTTAACTACGATGCTGCTGCACATCCTGCATCATGGTCTGCGTTCCAAGGTCAAAGAATGTTAGAGTACGGAGCGGATGAGAGCTGGGGACCAAGAATTGATGGTTCTCCATATCGTGCTTATTGGAGCTGGTATCCTGGTGTTGACTTTGGTATAATGACACCAATGGTAGCACAACCAAATAACGTGAAGAACTTTTTCCAAACAGGTTTAAACTTGAACAACTCAGTTGCTTTCACTTCTGGTGGAGAGGCACACAACTTCAGGTTAACTTACGGTAACCAACAAAGAACATTGGTGGTGCCTAATGCAAATAGAGACCAACACCAATTAGGTGTAAATGGTTCTTTTGATGTAGGTAAGAAATTAACAGTATCAACTGATATCACTTATACAACTGCTTATACGAAAGGTGCGCCAACTGAAGGTTATGACTTAACTGGATTAAACGTAACTCAAAACTTCAACCAATGGTATCAAAGACAATTGGATATGGAGCGTATGAAACAATATCGTGAATCAGACGGAAGCTTAAATTCTTGGAACATTGGTGATCCTAATGCAACAGGTGATTTTGCTACTTATGGTGTTCCTCAATATTGGGATAACCCTTATTTCGTAGTTGCTGAAAACTTTACTACACAAAAGCACAACAGAATTGTTGGTAACGTAGGATTAAACTACAAAATTAATAGCCATTTAAGCATTCAGTCAAACGCAAGAATGAATTCTTATACAAATGAGAATGATGGTAGAATGGCGACTGGTTCATTGACATTGCCTTATTATAAGCAATTGCAAAACCAATACAAGGAGATGAACTACGAAACCAATATCGTTTATAAAAACAAATTTGGTGATTTCTCTGTGGATGGATTAGCGGGAGGTAATATCAGAAGAAATAGCTACAGTCAAATGTCTTTAGCGACTGAAGGTGGATTAAGTTCTCCTAACTATTTTGATATCGCTGCTTCTGTATCTCGTCCTTCTTATTCAAGAAGCTATGAAAAGAAGATTGTAAACTCTGTTTACGGTAAAGCTTCTTTTGGATTTAGAGATTTCTTATATGTAGATGGAACCATTCGTAATGATTGGTCTTCTGCATTACCTGAAGCAAACAATTCTTATTTATACCCTTCTGTGAGTTCAAGTTTCATCTTCACAGAATTGTTAAAAACAAATTGGTTGAGCTATGGTAAATTACGTGCTTCTTATGCGAGCGTGGGTTCTGATTTAGGAGCACACTCTTTAGATTTAGCAATTAATAACGGTTCTTTCTACGGAAGTAATTCTTCTGTAACGATCGGAAACCAATTTAAAGGTGGCGGTATCCGTCCAGCTTTAACAAAGGCATACGAAGTTGGTTTAGAATTGAAATTGTTTAAGAAAATCGGATTTGATGTAACTGTTTACCAAAACAACAACACAGATCAAATCTTAGGTGTGGATGTTTCTTCAGCGAGTGGTTTCTCAACTGCTCAAATTAACGCTGGTAATATCGTGAGCCAAGGTATCGAGGTTTCATTAAATGGTAAGCCAATTGAAACAAAGAATTTCGTTTGGGAAACAAGCATTAACTGGGCAAAAAACCAAAATGAAATTAAAGAGTTAGCTCCTGGTATTAACACTTACTTATATGCTACAAACAGATTTGATACGCGTTTAGAGCATAGAGTTGGTGGACAATGGGGTACTTATTATGGTAGAAAATGGAAAAAAGATCCTGCAACAGGTCAAAATTTGATTGATGCAACTGGTCAGCCATTATATGATATCAACCAAGAGATTGGTACAGTATTACCAAAATGGACTGGAGGTTTATTCAATACATTCCGTTATAAGAATATTGATTTAGCTTTCTCTATCGATTTCCAAAGCGGTGGTTTATTCTACTCTGAAACTAGAAACTTTAATACTGGTGCTGGTCTTTCTCAAGAAACAGTGGGTTACAATGATAAAGGTTACGATTGGAGAGATTACCCAGGATCATATACAACTACTGCTGGTAACGCTGGCAATGGTGGTATCCGTATCCCAGGTATTTTTGCAAATGGTGCTTTAGCTGGTAAAGAGAACAACAGGTATATTTCTGCTCGTGCTTACTGGTACACTGCACGTCAACGTGACGCAAGTAATGTATTATTAGATGCATCATATATTAAATTACGTGAAGTTAGATTGGGTTACAATTTCCCAGCTTCTATGTTGAAGAAAGTACCTTTTGCTAAGTCTGCAAACCTTGGTTTCATCGTGCAAAATGCATGGTTAATCTGGGCTACAACAAAGCAATGGGGTATCGATCCATCTGAGTTAGAAGTGTTCTACAGAGAGGGCGGACAGCTTTCTTCTACACGTCAACTTGGAGTTAACTTACGTGTAACGTTCTAATGCATAATTAGTACAAAATTTTAAAAAATAATAATGATGAAAAAAATATTAATTCTTATCGCAGTCCTTGCTACAATGCAAAGTTGTAATAAGTTTGGTGATACTAACGTGTCTCCAACGCTTCTTACAAAAGCATCTACAAGTGCATTGCTTACCAATTCGCAACAAGCGATGAAAACTGTTATGTTTAATAACAGATTGGCTAACTTATATGTACAACATTTGTCTGAAGGACCTTATCCAGGATCTTCATTGTACAGTGATCGTAACGCAAGTTTCGCATCTTGGTATGTTGGACCATTGTACGATTTACAGACAATTATTAACTACAACAATGAAGGTGCATCTACTGCAGTTGGTAACGGATCTAAATCCAACCAAATTGCAGCTGCAAGAATCATGAAAGCGTTTTACTTTTTAAGAATGACAGATATTTGGGGTGATATTCCATATTCTGAAGCATTAAAAGGTAGTGCTGCTTATTCTCCAAAGTATGACTCTCAAGAATCTATCTACACAGATTTATTCAAGGAATTAACAGAAGCTGTTGCACAGATTAAAGAATCTGAAGCTGGTGTAGTAGGGGATGTAATTTTTGCTGGTGATATGGCAGCTTGGAAGCGTTTTGCAAACACAATTCGCTTAGCAATGTCTGTAAGATTATCAAAAGTTAATCCTGCAAAAGGTAAAACTGAATATGCTGCTGCACTTGCTGCTGGTGTAATCAAAAGCAATACGCAAAATATCATGTACAAGTTTGTAACTGGTGATCCAAACAACTACAATCCTTGGTATGATAACTATTCTGTAAGTAATCGTAATGACTATGCTATCAGTAAAACAATGACTGATTACATGGAGCCAAAAGCGGATCCACGTTTACCAGTATTTGCTGAAGTGTTAGCAAGTGGTGCTGTAAAAGGTTTACCTTATGGAAGAAACGCTGCGGTGAATATTCCTGCTGCTTATAGCCGTATTGGAACTTCATTCAGAAGCCAAGGTTCTCCATTGTCAATTTACAACTATGCTGAAGTTTTATTCTTACAAGCAGAAGCTGCTAAATTAGGCTATGTAACTGGTGGTGATACGGAAGCAGAAGCAAAGTATAAAGCGGCTATCAAAGCTTCTTGGGAAATGTATGGAGTATATGATGCTACTAAGTATGATGCGTATATCGCTGATGCAGATGTAGCATATGCAAGCTCAACTGCACACAAGCAAATCTTAACTGAAAAGTGGATTCATAACTACTTAAGTTCTTGGGAAATTTGGTGTGACTGGAGAAGAACTGGATTCCCTGTATTGACTGCTGCAGCCGATAGAGTGGATTCTAGAGGTATCCCTTATAGATTGGGTTACCCTCCAACAGAAGCCTCTTTGAACCCAGCTAACTATAAAGCTGCTGTTAGTGCCTTAGGTGGTACAGATGACAACTATGCTAAAATGTGGTGGGCTAAATAATTAGCCTCATTTAATTGAGTCCTAATAAAAAAAGGGGGATCGTGAAAACGATCCCCCTTTTTAATTGACTTTATTTTTTATTTAATTACTTCCCCTTCGATCACCAATTCAGTAGGTAATTTTTGACCTGCAAATTTGATGTTTACTTTTTTTCTGAAAGCACCTACTGTAGGCGCGGTGTAGGTTACTTTAATCATGCCCTTTTGTCCTTTTAAAATTGGCTTTTGATCATATTCTGGCTGGGTACAACCGCATTCTGCATTGGCAAATTCAATCACCGCAGGTCGAGCATCTAGATTGGTGTAGCTAAATACCACCGACTTATGAACGCCTTTGGAAATTTTACCAAAACTATGGGTGGCTTTATCAAATTTTATACCAGCTTGGGCTGAACAAAACAAGGTTAGAAGGGATAAACTTAGGGTAAAAATGTATTTCATAGTATCTATTTTTTGCTTATGTAAAGCACTAAATTATTGAAATTTCGCTAATTAACTGATTTTATACCATTCTTGATTTTTATTGCATTTTGACCCCTATTTTTGTCAAATGGAATCCAACTTAGAAGCCGTATCTAATCAGGACATGCTTTCCTTTGAAGCATTTCGTACCACTGTATTGGAGGACTACCGAACCGCATTGATCAGTAGAGAAGTGAGTTT
>JBILQZ010000096.1:0-6333 GCA_044372935.1 Sediminibacterium sp.
ATCTTGCAAAAGCAGACACCAGCTGTTCCAATTTAAGAGCAAGCTATCCAGCTTATTTTATGAGCAAGAAGAAAATGGATTTAAACGCAAACCTTTCTTTGACTTTGATATTTGATCATTTGAAAAAGGAATATGCCGACTATCCAATGAATGATATAGATGGCCTTAAAATTGATTTCGAAAACGAATGGGTGCATTTACGTTCTAGTAATACAGAACCCATCATGCGCATCTATACGGAAGCCAGATCTCAAGAAGCTGCAGACCAATTAGCGGACAAAATTATAGCACAGATTCTTAAAATTCAGTAATTTAGTACACATGCAAAGAATCTATTTTGACAATGCAGCTACTACGCCGCTTGCACCTGAAGTACTAGAAGCAATGATGCCTTATTTAACAGAAAAATTTGGCAATCCTTCTTCTATTTATAGTTATGGCAGAGAAACCAGATTGGCTATTGAACAAGCAAGAAAATCTGTGGCTAAAAACTTAGGCGCAAAGCCTGCTGAAATATTTTTTACCAGTGGGGGTACAGAGAGTAGCAATACCATTTTGAATGCAGCCATTGTTGATTTAGGTTGTAAGCATATTATAAGTTCTCCTATCGAACACCATGCTACTTTGCATACGGTGAGCCATTTAGCAAAACAAAACAAGGTACAATTGAGCTTTGTTCAAGTTTTACCCAATGGTCATATCGACATGGCGCATTTAGCCACTTTATTAACGGCTAGTAACGAGAAGACCATTGTATCAATCATGCATGCGAATAATGAAATTGGCAACATGATTGACCTAGAAGCAGTAGGTAATCTTTGTCGTCAACACCAAGCTTATTTTCATAGTGATACAGTGCAAACAGTAGGTCATTTCCCTTTTGAATTACATCAACTACCTGTAGATTTTATCACAGGTGCTGGCCATAAATTTCATGGACCTAAGGGGGTTGGTTTATTGTATGTAAATGAAAATGTTAGGATTGGACCTTTGGTACATGGCGGATCACAAGAACGCAATATGCGCGCAGGGACAGAAAACTTATATGGCATTATTGGATTTGCAAAAGCATTGGAATTAGCGACAGCCGAACATGAAAAGGACAGTCAATATATTCAATCCTTAAAAAAATACATGCACGATCAATTGGTCGAAAAAGTGCCTGGTGTAAGTTTTAACGGAGACCCATTTGGAAGCAGCTTATATACCTTATTGAGTGTGAACTTTCCTAAGAACGAGAAATCAGAAATGATCTTGTTCAATTTGGACATGCAACATATTTGCGCAAGTGGCGGAAGTGCTTGTTCTAGTGGAGCACAACAAGGCTCCCATGTGATTGCTGCATTGAATAAAGGCACTGACATTGTAACCATTCGTTTTTCTTTCTCTAAACAAAATACAACGCAAGAGATTGATCAGGTGGTCACTACTTTATTAACCATTTTGAAGTAATTAATTTGTACCAAATTAATTACTTTTGATGGAACCATATAAAGCTATTATAAGTACTTATAAAAAAGGCGCTTCATCTGAAGCGCCTTTTTTATACTCTATAGTTACTGTACTTATTAAGGTTGCCCAACAGGCAAGCCTTTCTCTAAGTTTTGTATCACATTGATCAATTGGTAACAAGTTAACATATCTTGTATAAAGGCAGCCTGCTTGTTATTTAATTCAGAAGGCTTGTTTTGATACGCATTCTCTACATTTTGCATGAACTGCTCTTCAGACATCGGTGTACCCAATGATTTATAATAAGCCAACTGTTGTGTTAAATCCTTCACAACAGAAGCACCCACTTTTTTCGCTAAGGCTTTATCCCCTGCTGCATATGCTGCTTGCAAATACAAATAAGAGAAGTAATTGTGCTGATTGCCTCTATTAGATGTCATACCATAAGGCAGGTTTTTTGCACTGATCTCTGTATCTAATTTTTGTAAGATTTGACGAGCGCTATCCTTCTTGCCTTCTGCGGCTAAGCTTTGAGCAATCTGTGCCACATTCAATCTTAATGAGTTTAAATGTCTTCTGTTTTCTTCGTCATAATAGACATTCTCCTTACTAGAATTCTTGAAATCAAACTTAGTCATGATATTCTTATAAGCAATATCTGTATCCACTGAAGCACCCTTCACTGGCACCAACTGATACGCCAAGCCTGTTTGACGTACATATTGATCTAATCCAAGGTCTTTCAATTCTTGAGTAGAAGTGAAACAGATTGGACGCTTGAACTGCGTCGTTGCAATGATGGCGTAAATTGCCAATTCATTTTTGATCATGTATTGTCTATTTGGATTGAAATCAATTAATAAGTCTGACTCAATCACATCTGTTGGTTTTGCAATACCCGAAGCCAATGCAAACGCTTTGTTCACTGGCACTTTGAATTTATGTGTTGGGAAAATATTCACAGGACCTTCTTGCGTAGAAGCTTGGTACCTTCCTGTTTGATCTCCAATCACATACCTTAACATCGAATCCAAATTATGGTAAGTCGTTTCACCGAACTCAGCCATTGGACTATAATAAGCCACGTTCAATTTATTTCCAGCAACTTGTTCTTCTGTAAAAATTACATCAAACTTGTCACTCTTATTTACTTTATACCTTAACTCACGCATGTACCAATCAGAACCTAATAAGCTATTCACTACCACACGCACATCAGGACGAATACCCTCTACTTCCTGTGCATACCATAATGGGTAAGTGTCATTGTCTCCAAAAGAGAATAAAATAGCATTTGGAGGACAGCTTTCAAGGTAAGCCCTAGCCATATCCCTTGCTAAAGTTTTTTGTCCACGGTCATGGTCATCCCATTCTTGTTGTGCCATTAAAGTGGGCACCGCTAACAAACAAGCAACTGTTGCGATAGCTGTTGCAATATTTTTATTGACTAGTTTACTTAACCAATCAGCCACCTGCAATACACCTAGGCCAATCCAAATCGCAAAGGCATAGAATGAGCCTACATAGGCATAATCACGTTCACGTGGTTGTAAAGTCACTTGATTTAAATAAATAACAATCGCTAAACCAGTAAAGAAGAATAATAAACCCGTCACTACAAAGTCTTTTTTATTCTGTTGGTACTGATACAATAAACCAATGATACCTAAGAATAAAGGCAACATGAATAAATTGTTATTGGCCTTATTATCCTTACGAATGCTATCTGGTAATTTAGCTTGTTCTCCAAAGAAGAAATTATCGACAACAGAGATACCTGTTTTAAAATTACCATCACGAACATTACCAAAACCTTGTAAATCGTTCTGCTTACCAGCAAAATTCCATAAGAAATAACGCAGGTACATGAACCCAAATTGATAATTGGTGAAGTACTTAATATTATCTCTTAAAGTAGGTATATCGCCTTCTTGCATTCCTGCAAATGCACGGTAGCTATCTAACTGACCGCGATCATTGTCCCCATCCCACATTCTCGGGAATAAATGGGCAGAGGGTGCCGAGCTCCAATCTCTTTTAATGTTTTTACCAGAGAACTCGTAGTTCGTTGGTGTCTTTACAAACTGATCACTACCTTCTACCGTTTCTGCTTTGTCAATGAAATCAGGGCCATATAAAATAGGCCAATCTCCATATTGCTCTCTACCTAAATAACCAACTAAAGTCACTGGATTGTCTACATTGTACATATCCACTGAAGGATCTGCATTAGAACGAATCATCGTTGTTAAGTAAGTAGAATAACCCACTAAAACAAACACAGTACTCCAAATACCAAGCTTTAAGAAGTAGAATCCTTTTTTATTGGCATAGCGAAGACCAAAAACAATTAATGCTATGACCACCATAAAGAAGAAAACGAAACCGCTATAAAATGGCAAACCTAAACTATTCACAAAATGTACATCAAATGAAGCTGCCCATTTAATAGTGTATTGAATTAAAAAGACTTGAACTAACCCTGTAATCACCACACCTACCATGAATGCGAATAAAGCACCTTTAATAGTTGGCTTGTATAATCTAAAGTAATACACCATTACAATCGCAGGGATGGTCAATAAGTTCAATAAATGGACCCCAATAGAGATACCCATGATGTAGAAAATGAAAATAATCCATTTGTCTGCACCTGGCTCGTCTGCTTTATCTTCCCATTTTAAGATCGCCCAAAAAACCAACGCGGTAAAGAAAGAACTCAACGCGTATACTTCACCTTCCACTGCACTGTACCAAAATGAATCACTAAAAGTATAGGCCAAAGCACCTACTACACCTGCACCCATCACTAAGAAAATTTGGTTATTGGTTAAGGCAGTGCCTGATTGGGTTTCTAAAATACGTTTTGCAAAATGGGTGATGGTCCAAAATAAAAACAAGATGGTAAACCCACTTGCAATAGCACTCATGCTATTCACCGCCAAAGCAGCTGTTTGAGGATTATCCCCAAAAAAGATGATAAACACCCTGCCTAATAATACAAACATCGGTGCACCAGGAGGATGTGGAATTTGTAATTTATAAGCACTACTGATAAACTCTCCGCAATCCCAAAAGCTACCAGATGCTTCCATCGTTAATAAGTAAACTGTGCAAGCAATTAAGGTAACTGCCCAGCCTGTCAAATTGTTGATTTTTTTAAAATCCATTTTGTCCTTTTTAGTAGTTGCAAACTTAATCGAAATGGAGCAAAAAGGGAAATTTGAGCCATCTTTAAGGTTATTTTAAGATTTTAAGGTTCCCTCAAGGTTTTTTATCTTTGTGCCCCATGAGTCAAAATCGATCTGTCGCATTCCATACATTAGGTTGTAAGCTGAACTTCTCAGAAACATCTACCCTGTCTAGGCAACTAGAGCTGGAAGGATTTGAAAAGAAGCAATTTACAGAGCAGGCAGACGTATATGTGATCAATACCTGTTCTGTGACGGAGAATGCCGATAAAGAATGTCGACAATTGGTAAGAAGGGTTCAAAGATTAGCACCTGAAAGCTTTATTGTTATCACAGGCTGTTATGCCCAATTAAAACCTAAAGAGATTGCCACCATCCCTGGCGTCGATTTAGTCTTAGGTGCTGCAGAAAAATTCAACTTAGTACAACATCTTGCGAACTTAACCAAGGGGGATGAAACTAAAATTTGTAGCTGCGATATTGAAACCCTAACAGGATTCAATAGTTCTTTCTCTGTGAATGATAGAACTAGGACCTTTTTAAAAGTGCAGGACGGATGTGACTATAGTTGTTCTTTTTGTACGATCCCGATGGCCAGAGGTAAAAGCAGAAGTGATACAGTGGCAAATGTAGTGGAACAAGCAAAATCGCTTGCAGCAAATGGTGTGAAAGAAATCGTGTTAACAGGAATTAACTTAGGCGACTTCGGCAAAGGTAGTGACGGCGGTAAGAAACATGAAGAAAGCTTTTTTGAATTGATTCAAGCATTGGATAAGGAAACAGCCATTGAGCGTTACCGCATCTCTTCTATAGAACCTAATTTATTGACAGACGAAATCATTGCTTGGGTAGCTCAAAGCAAGAAGTTCATGCCGCATTTTCATATTCCTTTACAAAGTGGATCGGATGCCGTATTGAAATTGATGCAACGCAGGTATAACAGTGATTTTTACAGCACTAGGATTGAATTGGTGAAGCAATTGATCCCGCACGCGGCCATTGGAGTGGATGTGATTGTGGGCTCACCTGGTGAAACAGAAGCCTACTTTCAGGAGAGTTTTGAATTTATCCATAATTTAGACATTTCTTATTTACATGTATTTACTTATTCTGAACGTGCAGCAACCAAAGCACTAGATATTAAACCTGTGGTGCCTATTGCAGTGCGCAATGAAAGAAATAAAATACTACGTAATTTATCTTACCAGAAATTGCAATACTTCACAGAAGCCCACAGAGGTGAAACAAGAAAAGTTTTATTTGAATCGGTTAAGAAAACCGCAGATGGAGGCATAGAAATGTTAGAAGGATATACAGATAATTATATCAGGGTCACTACACCCTATCGAGCAGAATGGAGTAATCAGATAGTAGATTGGACAATTTAACAATGCAACCCTGTTAAAGAATAGAAACTTCTTCTAATTTAAACTCTACAATCATCATCATATTGATGCTTTCTAGTCTTACATAAACAGATTTTTTATCTGCTTTCACCACTTCGCCTCTTTGTCCCATAAATAAGCCATTGTTGACAGCTACTTTTGTTTGAGGCTTGATTTCCCCTAAATCCATTACTTGAATATTGGAATAAGATAAGCCCAAGTATTTTTTAATCAACTCGATTTCGTTGTCGCGAATGATGGCTGGTTTTTTTTCAAAATATAAAAAACGCACTACCCCCATGGTG
>JBILQZ010000011.1:0-22822 GCA_044372935.1 Sediminibacterium sp.
GATCTGAGGTTATTGAAAATCCAATCTTATCTAACTTTAAAGGTGGATTGAACGTATTGGATTACTTTATTTCTACGCACGGTGCGCGTAAGGGTCTTGCGGATACTGCCTTGAAGACAGCGGATGCGGGTTACTTAACACGTCGTTTAGTGGATGTATCTCAAGATGTGGTCATCTCTGAAGTAGATTGCGGCACATTAAGAGGTATTGCTACAAGTGCATTGAAGGATAATGAAGATGTAATTGAACCATTAGCAGATAGAATTGAAGGACGTACATCTTCTCATGATGTATTCAATCCAATCACCAACGAAATCATCGTTGCAGCGGGTGAAGAAATTTCAATTGATGCAGCTCGTTTAATCGAAGATGCTGGTATTGAAACAGTAGAGATCCGTTCTGTATTGACTTGTGAAAGCAAGCGTGGTGTTTGTGTGAAATGTTATGGTAGAAACTTAGCAACTGGTTATATCACTCAAAAAGGTGATGCAGTAGGTATTATCGCTGCACAATCTATTGGTGAGCCTGGTACACAGTTGACATTACGTACTTTCCACGTGGGTGGTGTTGCTGGATCTTCTTCTGTTGAATCTAGCTTGAATGCTAAGTTTGATGGTACGATTCAGTTTGACGGTCTACGTACAGTGGATACAATCAATAACGACGGAAACAAAGTGAAAGTAGTTATTGGTCGTACAGGTGAAGTAAGAATTATGGATGTTAAGAACGATCGTTTAATGATCACGAATAACGTTCCTTACGGAGCTATCCTTGCTGTTAAAGATGGTGCACAAGTGAAGAAGGGAGATGTGATTTGTACATGGGATCCATTCAACAACGTTATCGTTGCAGAACAAAATGGTAAGATCTCATTTGAAAATATTTTAGAAGGATTCACTTATCGTGATGAAGCGGATGAGCAAACAGGTCACCGTGAAAAAGTGGTTATTGAATCTAAGGATAAAACAAAGATCCCAACCATCATCTTATCTGGCGCTAAAGACAATAAGATGTACAACTTACCAGTAGGTTCTCACATCGTTATCGAAGAAGGTGTAGAAGTGAAAGCAGGACATATCTTGGTGAAGATTCCAAGAGTCTTAGGTAAGTTAAGAGATATCACGGGAGGTCTTCCACGTGTTACTGAATTATTCGAGGCAAGAAATCCAGGTAACCCTGCGATAGTTTGTGAGATCGATGGTATCGTTGCATTTGGTAACATCAAGCGTGGTAACAGAGAGATCATTGTGGAATCAAAAGATGGTATGGTGAAGAAGTACTTAGTGCCGTTAACACGTCAGATCTTGGTTCAAGATAGTGACTTCGTTAAAGCAGGTTCTCCTTTATCAGACGGACAAATTGCTCCAGCAGATATCTTATCTATCAGAGGTCCATATGCGGTACAAGAATACGTTGTAAATGAAATCCAAGAGGTATATCGTTTACAGGGTGTAAAAATCAATGACAAACACATTGAGGTAATTGTACGTCAAATGATGAAGAAGGTTGAGATCGTTGATGCGGGAGATACTAAATTCTTAGAAGAAGATTTAGAAGACCGTTTTGACTTTATCGAAGAGAATGATCGTATTTATGATAAGAAAGTAGTTACCGATGGTGGCGAAAGTGCTAAATTTAAGCCTGGTCAAATTGTAACTGTTCGTGAATTAAGAGAAGAGAATTCTATCTTAAAGCGTGCAGACAAGAAAGTGGTAGAAGTGCGCGATGCGAAACCTGCTACAGCTCGTCCAGTATTATTAGGTATCACTAAAGCTTCATTGGGTGTACAAAGCTGGATCTCAGCTGCGTCATTCCAAGAGACTACTAAAGTATTGAGTCAGGCAGCTATTCAAGGTAAGGTTGACTTAATGCTTGGATTGAAAGAAAACGTAATTACTGGTCACTTAATTCCTGCAGGTACTGGTCAAAAAGATTTCGAGAAATTGATCGTAGGAAGTAAGGAAGAATATGAAGTGTTGGCGACAACTCGTGAAGCGATGAGCTTTGATGAGGAAGAATAAGCACTTTAATTGATTTTGTTAAAAAGCAGGAAATAGTACTATTTCCTGCTTTTTTTATGCAGTAAATACAAGGTTGATTTATATATTTTACTTATTTTTATACGGTAAGGCAAGCCCTTTACAATACATTAAATCTTATTTTAAAATGAAGTCGACAAACTGGGTGATCAATGGTGTTTTAGCTTTAGCTATAGTTGTTTTGTATGTTTTACATTTCAACGGTAGTGCTACACCAAGTAAACAAGCTGCAATGCAGTCAGCTGGAGGAACCAAAGTAGCTTATTTTGAAATTGATTCTATTCAAAATAATTACACCTTTTTTAAAGATGTAAAAGATGCTTTGCAATTAAAAGACATGGAAAATGCAAAGCAATTAACAGCGCTTAAAAATACCTTTGCTGCTAAGTACCAAGACTTACAAAAAAATGGTCAATATTTATCTCAAGGTGAGGTAGTTGCTAGGCAACAAGAATTACAGCAACTTGAAAAAAATTATGCCAATACGGAGCAACAGTTAACACAAGCTTTACAAGAAGAGAGCTATAGAAAATTACAAGAGGTAAAAAAGAAAATCGAAGCATTCATTTTGAAGTACAATAAGGATAAGCAATTTGCTTATGTATTCTCTAGCAATGCAGATTTGATGTATTACAAAGACACGACCTACGATATCACCGCAGATATTGTAAAAGGCCTAAACGCGGAATACAAGAAATAAAACATACTAATCCCGTTTACCCAACGGGATTTTTTTTAACGTATAGCTATTCAATATGTCAGAAACTAACACAGGATTTAAACCAAGTTTATCCGCATTTGATGCAACCATGATTGTTGCAGGAAGTATGATTGGATCAGGAATTTTTATTGTAAGTGCAGATATCACCAGGAATGTAGGATCTGCTGGATGGTTAGTAGCGGTTTGGTTATTGACCGGCTTCATGACTTTGACAGCCGCTTTAAGTTATGGTGAGTTAAGTGCGATGTTCCCAAAAGCGGGAGGGCAATATGTGTATTTAAAAGAGTCTTATAATCCTTTACTAGGGTTTTTATATGGATGGAGTTTCTTCTCTGTCATACAAACAGGAACCATTGCTGCAGTAGGGGTAGCGTTCAGTAAGTTTGCAGGTTATTTCTTTCCATCTTTGGAAATGACGGACGCCAATATTTTAATTCAAATGGGCTTCTTGAAAATATATCCAGCACAGTTATTGTCTATTGCGATTATCATACTACTGACTTATATCAATACCAAGGGCGTACAAGGAGGTAAAATGATTCAATCAACATTCACCATCACTAAGTTGGCTTCTTTGTTTGGTTTAATTGGATTTGGCTTCTTATTAGCTTCTAAAGCAAGTATTTGGGATGCCAATTGGACCAATGCATGGGAGATGAAAACGATTGCTGCTGATAATAGTACGACACCCATTTTTGGCGTAGCAATATTAGGTGCCATTGCTGCTTCTATGGTGGGCTCTATTTTTAGTAGTGATGCTTGGAACAATGTTACTTTTATTGCAGGAGAAATTAAAAATCCACAACGCAATATCGGACTTAGTCTTTTCTTAGGCACATTGATCGTAACAGTGATTTATATTTCAGCCAACCTGATGTATTTAAGTGTGTTGCCATTGAACGAAATCGCCAATGCACCTGCTGACCGTGTGGCAGTAGCTGCCTCCAATGTGATCTTTGGTAATATTGGTACTTATGTGATTGCAGTGATGATCATGATCTCCACTTTTGGTTGTAATAATGGCTTAATTCTTGCAGGCGCTAGGGTGTATTATACGATGGCACAGGATGGCTTATTCTTTAAAAAAGCGGGCACTTTAAATGCGAATGCAGTTCCAGCTTGGGCATTATGGGCACAATGTATTGTCGCTTCTTTATTATGTTTGAGCGGCAGGTACGGAGATCTATTAGATATGGTATCTTTTATTGTGGTGATATTTTATATTTTAACTATCATAGGTATTTTTATTCTTCGTAAAAAAAGACCAGAACTAGAAAGACCTTATAAAGCATTCGGTTACCCAGTTTTACCAGCGATCTATATTTTGATGGGTACTTGTTTTTGTGTGCTGTTGATTATTTACAAGCCTAATTTTACATGGCCTGGTTTAATCATTACCTTATTAGGGGTGCCTTTATATTATTTAGCATTGCGTAATCAAAAAACGACAGCATAAATGATGGATCAAAAAAGCTTTACACATTTATTTGAGGGATTTGCTACGACCAAAATTGGGGTAGTAGGAGATATTATGTTGGATACCTATTGGTGGGGTGGCGTTGACCGTATTTCACCAGAAGCACCAGTGCCGATTGTATCCCTTCAAAGAAAAGAAACAAGGGTAGGAGGCGCAGCCAATGTAGCACTTAATTTAAGGGCCTTAGGAGCGCCAACAACGGTCTTTGCCGTAATTGGCAATGACCAGGAAGGAAAGGACTTAAAAGGGCTTTTAGAGGCAGAAAAAATAGACACGAATTATATTCATACAAGTAATTCAAGGGTAACTACCAATAAAGTAAGGATCATGGGGCGCAATCAACAAATGATGCGTTTAGACCATGAAAATACCCATGATATCAATGCCGAGGAATCAAAAGCACTATTGGATAATTTTTATGCTTACGTAGAAAAGGAGCAACCAGCGTTGATCATCTTGGAGGATTACAATAAAGGGGTTTTAACGGCAGAAATCATCACATCTATTATTGCTTACTGCAATGAAAAAGGAATACCAACTGCGGTGGATCCAAAACAAAAGAATTTTTTAGCTTATAAAAATTGCACGCTCTTTAAACCGAACTTAAAAGAGGTGAAGGAAGGCTTGAAAATTGAAATACCAAAGGTGGACCTAACGAATATGCAACAAGTGCATACCGCATTACATGCTGCATTGAATCACCGTATTTCCTTTATCACTTTATCAGAGCATGGCGTGTATTTTGCAGAAGAAGGCAAACAACAATTGATTCCAACGCATATTCGCAATATCGCAGATGTGAGTGGTGCAGGGGATACCGTGATCGCCGTGGCTTCTTTGGTGTATGCTTATTCAAAAGACATGGCATTGGCAGCAGAGATGGCCAATATTGCAGGTGGTTTAGTATGCGAATTAGTAGGTACAGCACCCATTGATAAATTACTATTGGCAAAAGAAGTAGAAAAATTATTAGTAAAGTAAATCCTAATCTTATCTTTCCTAAGGTTAAGTAATAAAATAGTACATGAAAAAAACAGCGATCATTGTAGCAGGTGGAACTGGACAAAGAATGGGTACAGTGGTGCCGAAACAGTTTTTAACTGTCGAAGGAAAGTCTATTTTATTGCATACGATCGATCAATTTGTGGCTGCATTTTCGGATATCAATTTTGTGATTGTTTTACCTGCGGGCTATATTCAAGAAGGAAAGGATTTAATTGCATCTAGTGGATTGACGCAGGCTTTTCAGTTTGTAGCTGGTGGAGATACTCGATTTCAATCTGTTAAAAACGGACTAGGGCAGGTAGCTCAGGATGCGATTGTATTTGTGCATGATGCTGTTCGATGTCTCTTAACCCCTGCATTGATTCAAAGATGTTATCAGCAAGCTGTAGAAAAAGGATCAGCTATACCAGCGGTGAGTTCAACAGATACCATACGTTTGATGGAAGGTGTTACACATCATGTTGTGGATAGGGAAAAAGTCATGATGATTCAAACACCACAAACTTTCAATGCGGCTTTATTAATCAAAGCTTTCGAACAAGCTTACCAGCCTTCTTTTACGGACGAGGCGAATGTGGTTGAAGCCATTGGTACGCCTGTGTATTTGGTAGATGGCGAATTTGAAAATATCAAAATTACAAGACCACTTGACTTAGCGATTGCTGAGTATATTTTAGCGAAAAGATTTTCGAACTAAGCTATAGTAGATTCAACCTTATTATTTACGTCGCAGACTCGTTTATTAATAATAAATTATTCTGCGGACTGATTCACCACAGAAGTAGATTTGCTAATCTTCTCTAAAATTTGATGGGCAACTTCCATGGCTAAAAATCCATCAATTTCATTCACTACAGTAGGTTCATCTTTTTCTATAGATGCAACAAAGCTGCTTAATTCACTTAAGATAGCGTTGCCTTCTTCAACCACTGGATTAGAGATGGTAATTGTTTTGGTGCCTTGATGTGTTTCAATATCGAAAGAGAAAGCATCTGATTCTTCTGGTTGTTTTAATTTGATAATCTCTGTATTTTTCTCCAGAAAATCAATACCAATGTAGGCGTCTTTTTGGAAGAGTCTAATCTTGCGCATTTTTTTCATGCTGATTCTACTGCTGGTTAAATTCGCCACACAACCATTGTTGAATTCAATACGTACGTTCGCAATATCAGGGGTGTCTGTCAATACCGCCACACCACTCGCAGAAATATTTTTGACATCACTCTTTACAATACTTAAAATGATATCAATATCATGAATCATTAAGTCAAGAATTACACTTACTTCAGTCCCTCTTGGATTAAACTGTGCTAAGCGGTGTACTTCTATAAATAAGGGCTTTAAGGTTTCGTTTTTGAGTGCAGTAAATGCAGGGTTAAATCTTTCTACATGGCCAACCTGTAGCTTCACATTGGCTTCTTTCACCATATTCATAATGGCCTTGCCTTCTTCGATCGTGTTGGCCATCGGTTTCTCTACAAATACATGTTTGCCCATTTTAATGGCCATCTCGCAAACAGGAAAATGTAAGTGGGTAGGGGTGACTACATCAATGGCATCTACCGCAGCAATCAATGCAGCTTCATCCGTGAATCTTTTGATGCCATAGGTCTTTTCTACTTCTGCAGCTGCATCGTTATTAGGGTCAAAAAAACCGACCAATTCCACAGTAGGAATCTGTTTCCAGTTATTCAAATGAAATTTCCCTAAATGACCCACACCAAAAACACCTACTTTAAGCATACGAATATATTATAGAACAAAGTTAAGTGGATTAGGGGGTATAAATGATTGACTTACAAGAGTGTGAAAAACTTTTAACTAGTTTGATTTAAGCTCGGTCTTTAGTATCTTGAGGAAGATAAAAAAAGTACGATATGCATCAGAATATTCAAAATTTAGTAAAGGTTGCATCAAAGCAAGAGCGAATGGTTATTGGCTTGATGAGTGGCACATCCATGGATGGGTTAGATATTGCTTTATGTGCTATCAGTGGAGCCGGCAAGGAGACGCGTTTTGAATTAAAAGCATTTACGACGATTGATTATTCCGCCGATTTTAAAGAAAAGATTTTAAGCGTTTTCTCCAAAGAAATGGTGGCATTAGAAACCTTAACCTTACTCAATGCGTGGATAGGTCAACAACATGGAAAGATGATTTTATCCGCACTTGCCTCCTGGCATATTGCACCAGCACAAGTTGATATGATTGCAAGTCATGGTCAAACTATTTACCATGCCCCAAAATCATTACATCCCAATTCTGAATATGGTCCAGCCACTTTACAGATTGGGGATGGAGATCATATTGCAGTGACGACGGGTATTTTGACTTTAAGTGATTTTAGACAGAAACATATAGCAGCAGGAGGGGAAGGAGCACCATTAGCAGTCTATGGAGATTATTTATTATGTAGTCATCCCACTGAAAATAGGTTATTATTGAATATGGGCGGGATTGCTAATTTTACTTACTTGTCTGCAGGTTGCAGTTTAGATCAAGTATTTTCAACCGATACGGGCACTGGTAATACATTGATGGATGCCTATACTAGAACCTATTTCGCCCCATTGGCTTATGATAAAGGAGGCGAGATAGCTGCTTCAGGAAATATCAATTCCCATTTATTAGCAGCATTAAAAGCCCATTCCTTTTTTGCATTGGACTTGCCCAAAACGATTGGGCCTGAATTGTTCAATTTGGAATTTTTAAAGAAAGCACAATCAGAGAGTCAAACTTTAGATTTGTCTCCTGCAGATGTGATGGCTACCTTAAATCGTTTTTCTGCAGAGACCATTGCTGATTGTATTCATTCGAGTTTAACCTTAGGAACAACATTCAATATGTATAGTAGTGGAGGTGGTATGCACAACCCTGTGATGATGGGTCATTTACAAGCTTTATTGCCCAATGCTACATTGTATTCATCCGAAGTGTTAGGCATCAACCCAGATGCAAAAGAAGCGATTTTATTTGCCTTATTGGCCAACGAAGCGGTTGCAGGGACTTCCTTGTTTGCAGGAGGCCACGCTACTAAAATTCCTGTGACCATGGGGAAGTTTAGTTTCCCGCAATAAATTTAGAAAGTACGGAATATAAAAAAAGCCCTCCCAGTTATGGGAAGGCTTTTTTATTGGGGGAACATAAATTCTTAAAAACTTATTTTAACTGGTAAGCTTCAATAGATTTTTTTACAGATCCATGTATATTTAAAAGCCCAGCAGCAGTTGTTGTATCAACTGTTTTTAATTCATCCATGATCATTTTAACACCACGATCAAATAATTTTTGATTCGTTAATTGCATGTTGACCATTTTGTTTCCTTTGATGCGTCCAAGTTTAACCATGACAGCCGTAGAAATCATATTGAGTACCATTTTTTGTGCAGTACCACTTTTCATTCTCGTGCTTCCAGTGATAAATTCTGGACCCACCACCACTTCGATAGGGAAGTCGGCATGTTCAGAAACAGGACTATTAAAATTACAACTAATACTACCTGTAGTGATTTGATTTTGTCTACAAGTTTGAAGTCCACCAATTACATAAGGTGTTGTTCCACTTGCAGCAATACCTACCACCACATCTTGGCTGCTAATATTAAAATCCATTAAATCTTTCCAAGCTTGTTCCATATCATCTTCGGCGTTTTCAACCGCTTGAAACATGGCTTGGTGTCCTCCTGCGATCAACCCAATGACTAAATCATTGGGTACCCCAAAAGTGGGGGGGCATTCACTTGCATCTACTAAACCTAGTCTGCCACTCGTTCCTGCCCCAATATAAAATAGGCGTCCCCCATTTGATAATTTTTCCACTATTGAGTCTACCAAAAGATGAATTGTTGGAATTACTTTCTCTACCGCGTAAGCTACTTTTTTGTCTTCTGCATTGATATTTTGTAAAATCTCAGTTGTACTAAGCTTTTCAATTTCATCATAGTTAGAATCCGATTCAGTAATACGCGTAAATGACTTATCCATTCAATTCTTTTTTAAATTAAAAACTAGGGTCTGCTGGTGTATTTGGATTGCCATCTCTTTCCTTAAATGGATAAGGGAAGAAATTTCTTTTACGCTCTGTTGTAGCTCTTCCAAAACGACGCATATCTTCTAGTTTTAACCCAGACATATACAATTCGATACATCTGTTTTTATAAATTTCATCTAAAATAGCTGTTGATGTACTTGCTGTTGAAGCAGCTAAGTTTGCACCTACTTTAAATGGATCAGCAGCAGCAGTTTTTGTAATGACTTTATTTAATTCAGTTAATGCTGAAGTTAAATTGTTTGTTCTAGCATAAGCTTCTGCTTTGATCAATGTCATCTCACTTGGTAAGTATACTGGGATACCTGTAGTTGTTGCATTGTAAAAACCATTGATTCTGAATCTTGGAGCAACTGTAGCATTGATTGAAGTATAGAAAGCTATACGACCATCACCTGCAGTTGGTGCTAGAGCAGCTGGCAAACCTAATGTAGAATCAATAACTTGATATACGTTATTAGTTGCGGTAGCAGCAGTAAAAACTGGATTAGTACTTACTGCATCATAGTTAAATGTAGATTTTTTTGTTAAGTCTACTAAATTAGCTGCAGTGATTGCTTCCGCATTTTTACCAGAGAATAATAAGTATCTAGCTTTTAAAGCATTCAAGGTGTTTACATAATCCAAGCCAGGTACTGCATCTGCAGTATAGCTTGCGCTAATTGGGGTTGCAGTAACTCTACTTAATGCATTGTCAATAGTAGCAATAGCAGCAGCAAACCCTGCATTACGATCAATAAATTTAACATTTGTGCCAATTCCATCTGGTACTTTTTCCCATAACATAGACATGCTACCGATAGATAATGCTTTTAAGATAGAAGCATGTGCAATTAAACCACTCGCATAAGCTCTATCATTTAAACCTTCTGCAGCAGTAATTACTGAATTAGCATCGTAGATTACTTTATTTGCGTTGGTCCAAATATTTGCCAACACTGTATTCGTTGCATCTACAGCTGAGCCTCCACGGCTAAATTGGAATTCAGCAACGTTACCCGCGTTCATTAAAATTACCTCATTGGTTGTAAAGCCATTTGCAGTAACTAAGCCATATACCACGCTAGCACCACCTAATGAGTAGGTTCTTTGTGCTCCTAAATTCACGCCTACTAAACCTCTAGCAGAGCTAAATACCTGGTCAGTTGTGGGTGCATTTGGATTCACAAAGTCTTTCTTACAGCTCGTTAAGGAAACGATCCCGAGCAAGAAAGCGATTTGATATTTATATAGTATCTTTTTCATTGTTCTCTATTTTTTTGAATGAAGGATTAAAAATCAGCTTTGATACCAAAACTGAATGTACGTGGGATTGGAGTCGCTCCAAAGTCAATACCTCTAAGTAATGTACTTTGACCAGCAGAGTTAACTTCTGGATCATATCCTTTGTAGTTATCCCATGAAATAAGATTTCTACCGCTAAAGTTGATGCTTAAGTTGTTGATGAATTTTACTTTTCCAACATTATAGCTCAATGATAATTCACGTAATTTAATGAAAGAGCCATCATCCACTCTCCATTCTTCAATTGCATATATACCACTGATATAACCTCTTGGCAATAAACCTCTTTGTTCTGCTTGAGCAACTGTACCGTTACCAACACCTTGTCTTGTTCTAAAGTCAGCATTGAAAACATCTACTCCTTGAACTCCATCTAATTGTGCACGGAAATTCCATTTTTTGAATGTAACCTCGTTCACTAAACTTGCAGTATAATCAGGATTAGGGTTACCAATTACTTTTCTAGTTACGCCTGTTGCAGCCAATGGAATACCTGCTGAATTTTTTGAAATAGCTCCATCAGTACCTCTAGCAAAATAAGTACCATAGAAAACACCAATTGGTTGACCTTCAACAATCGCCACTGGTGCACCTGCATTCGTACTGAATAAGGTTAATGCTTGTCCAATTTTAATTGCTTTGTTTTCGTTACGATTGTAAATAGCAGTCATTTCCCATTTCAAATCTTTTGTTTGAACTGGAGTAAGGCTAAACATGATCTCGTAACCTTTGTTTTCTAAAGAACCAAAATTGTCTAACAAGCTAGCAAAGCCATTTGTTGGTGCTAATTGTCTGTTGATCAATAAGTCAGTTACTTTCTTATTGTACACGTTCACTGTTAAACCTACGCGGTTATCAAACATGCCTAAGTCCATACCATATTCAATTTCTGCTTGACGCTCTGGCTTCACATTTTCGTTTGCCAAAGTGGTGCTTGAGTTCAATGCACTACGACCTAAGAATGAATTAGAGCTATAAGAGTTAAATCTTGAATAAGCACCAATACCTGTTAAGTTTCCGCTCTCACCATAAGCAACACGAACTTTGAATAAATCAAATGCTTTTGATAAGCCTAATGAATTCCAGAATTCAGTACTTGAGATAATATAACTCGCACTTGCTTTAGCATAAGTTTGATTGCGTTGGTTCGCACCAAAAACGCTTGATCCATCACGACGCACCGCACCAGTTAAGAACAATTGGTTTTTGATTTTAAAGTTTTGTTGAACATATAAACCAGAAACAGAAATTTCACTACGCTCATCCACACCAGGAATAGGTGTTGATGCACCATTCACAGTTTCAATGAAAGGAGCAAAACCTCTACCTTGTAATAATGCGTAATTGTTTTTCTCGTATTGTTGAGAATAACCTACTTGAGTGGTTGAATTGATATCTTTTGTGATTTCAATGTTGTAGTTCGCGCTTAAGTCATGGTTGATTTGGAAGAAATGGTTGGATGCAGTACTAGCATAACCATTTTGAGTTGGATCTAATGTTAAACCACCACCATAGAATGCAGGGCTTACGTTGTATGCATAAGGAGGAATATAGGTCGTTCCGTTTTGTGCATAGTTGTCGATACCCATTGTATAGTCTACAGTTAAGCCTTTTAATGGTTTTAATTTCAAACCAAAATTGGCTAAAATTCTATTGGTAGACTGTCTTTGCTTAATGTCTTCGATAACAGAAACAGGGTTAGCTCTTCCTCTTTCACCAACTGCTTTAATATTACCATTGGCATCTCTTGTCCAAATATCATGGAAGTTACCAATGATGGTAACAGCGTTAGTAGGAGAGAAGAAAGATTGTCCGTCTGGTTTTTCATTTGCACTAGAGTTAGTGTAATTTAAACCCATATTCATACTCATCCATTTATTGATCACTTGATCAATATTTGTTCTGAAGCTGAATCTTTGGAAATCTGTATTTTTAATGATACCTTGATTGTTATAGTAAGATCCACCAAAATAGTATTTTGTTTTATCGTTACCACCGCTTATAGACAATGTATTATCTGTACCAGATGCGTCACGGAAAATATAATCTTGGTAATCATAACGTGTAACACTTGTGGTGTTAGTCAATGCTGGCGTCAATATATCTTGCGTTTGAGCACCAACGCCATCAGTAGGTCCACCGAATTTTGTTGGAGATTGGTTTACATCTAATTTCTTTCTTAAAGCGCTACTAATAAAAGTGCTAGAGAAACTTACTTTAGCTGCACCTGTTTTACCACGCTTTGTGAAAATTTGAATTACACCCGCATTCGCTCTACTACCATAAGTAGCAGCTGCAGCAGCACCATTCAACACCTCGATTCTTTCGATGTCTGCCGGGTTGATGTCCACCATTCTGTTTTGACCAATGCTTCCAACAAAGTTTCCACCATCATAGTTTCCTGATGTATTGGTTACTCTATTAGTTGCGTTGTTAATGATCACTCCATCTACGATGTACAATGGTTCAGAAGAAGATAAAACTGAGCTAATACCTCTTAAACGAACTGAGATACCGCCAGCAGGGTCTCCACTGTTTTGAATAATCTGTGCACCCGCTGTTTTACCTTGTAATGCAGCTAATACGTTTCCAGATGCACCTTTGTTCAGGTCTTCTGCAGAAACACTACTTACATAACTACCTAATTGACGTTTTGTGGTACCAGCTGATGTACCAGTTACTACTACTTCGTCTAATTTAGAGTACTGTTCGGTTAAAACAATGTTCAATCCAGAAGCCATTTTGCTTGGATCTACATTTAATTCTTGTGCTTTAAAACCAACACCACTTGCAACTAAAGTAATTGCATTGTTGTTGTTTAATTTTAAAGTAAATCCACCTAAATTATCAGAAACCACTCCGTTTCGAGTGCCTTTGATAACGATTGAAATACCTTCGATGCCGCTGTTGTCTTTTTGATTCGTCACTTTACCACTAAGTATTGTTTGGGCAATTGTGTCGATGCAAAAACCAGACAGCAAAACCAAAATCATCATAAGCTTTCCTAAATAAAGCTTGCTTGTTTTTTTGAGTCTCATAACTGATCTTTTTTTATTAATAAATGGTTAATCCCTTGTGTTTAAATGGCAACAGTCTTGGATCATTTGGATCCAGTTCTGTAATTAAAATATCAATCTCATCGAGATTAGCTACTTTAATTTTTTGCTGAGAATTTAACTTCTCAGAAATGCCGATACAGATTGTTTTTTTAGAAGCTTTAATCATTGCTTTCTTAATTTGGACCACTTCCCAGTCATTTTCACTTAATCCAAATTGAGCGTCAAGCGAGTTGATACCCATAATACATAAATCAGCCTGAATAGATTCAATAGTCTGAACAGCACTTGCGCCTGTTGTTAACATAGAATCTTTGGAGACTTTGTCACCAATCATCACCACTTCTATACTAGGGTGGTGAGCAAATTCAATAGCCGCATTTAAACTACATGTAAAGAAGGTCACGTTTAAATTAGGGTCTAAGGATTTTGCAAATTCTAAAATGGATGTACCACCAGAAGTTAAAATATACATACCACTTTGCACTAAAGCGGCTGCTTTTTGAGCAATGATATGTTTATCTTCCAAATTATATACCATTTCTCTGTCAAAAGCTGTGTGGAAGGATTTTGATAGAGCGCCACCGTGTACTTTAATGATTTTATCTTGTTGTGCTAATTCTTGCAAGTCTCTCCTTATTGTATCATCAGATACGCCCATTTTATTACTTAAATCCACACATAAAATTTTATTATGCAGGTTTAACTGGTGTAAAATGAATTCTTGGCGTTCTTTTTTCAGCATTTTGCGGTTATTGCACTAAAATAGGCAAAAAACCGCAAATGCGAACAGCTGTTAATAATATCTGCTTAAATGTGCATTTTAAGCCTTAGCTAGACTATGAAGTGCTTGTACAAATTGGTCCAACTCCTTGGTAGTCGTATATAAATTGGGGGTAATTCTACAACCATGGACATTGGCATAATCAATAGCGACGGTGAATATTTTATGTTCTTTCATTAAACGCTCAGCTAATACGGCAGGTTTCATGCCTTTAATACCCACATTGCTAATAGCACATGCTCTTGCAGCATCTGTTGGTGTATTTAGAATGATGTTTGGATTGTCTTTAATTTGACTGGTCCAATATTGTTGGAGCCACCTTAATCTAGCTTCTTTATTTGCAGGGCCTATCATTTGATAATAGGCGATAGAATCGGGTATAGTTATGTCCGTATGAACTGGATGGGTTCCAGTGTGATTTAGCCTTCTGATTTTGTTGGGGTCTTTTTCTCCATCTCCAATTAAGGGCCATATATTTTTGATCAGGTCTTTTTTGACAAACAGTATACCCGCACCTAAAGGCACACTTAACCACTTATGCAAAGAAGCTGCATAATAATCACAACCTAAATCTGCTATACTATATTGTATGTGTGCAAATGCATGCGCCCCATCTACGATCACCTGAACGCCTTGTTGGTGAGCCATTTCAGAGATTTTTTTAATAGGCAAAATTTGTCCTGTGATATTGACCATATGGCTTACCAAAATGACTTTTGTCTTTGGAGTGATTGCATTTTTATACAAGGCAACAATTTCATTATCGTCTTTTGGATGGTTTGGGACAGAAATAAATTTATTGACCACGCCATATCGATCGCTCACTAATTTAAACATATCTAACATCGCACCATAGTCTTGTTCGGCCATGATGGCTTCATCACCAGCCTGCCAATGTATACCACCAATAATCGTATCTAAAGATTCAGTCGTATTGCGTGTGATAATTAATTCTTCTGGGCTACATCCAGCAATAGCAGCTAATCCAACCACTGATTTTTGTTTATTCTCCCATTGCACTGTGCGCATATAATAAGATCCTTGGTAATTAATTTCTTTTATATGCTCGATGTATTTATTGAGTAGGGGTTGAGGAAGAAAATTGTAATAGCCGTTTTCTAAATTGATATAATCAGGTTTTAAAAGATACTGATTCCTGATTTCTTCCCAGAATGCATTATCCGATGCAAGTGTTTCAGGGCTTTTATGGGATTGACTTGCAAACGCTTTTGAAATACCATTGAATCCTAATGGAAGCGCCATGCCGGTGAGTAAGATGTCTTTAATGAATTGTCTCTTTTGCATACTTGGATTATTTGACCCTTAAATTCCGAACTTTTTTACTCCTTTCAAAATAAAAATCTGCAAGGCAGCGTAAAAATGGATAAACGGCTTCTGAAACTCCTATCTTTTCCTTAATTTGATTGTTCAACCCCTAATTAAATACCATTTATGAAAAAATTAATATTGAAAGGATGTTTGTTAATGGCCTTTTTGCCAATGACTGCAATGGCGCAATTGGATCCTGCAACCATTCAAAAGATCAGAACAGAAGGATTAGAAAAATCCCAGGTCATGGACATTGCTTTTAACTTAACCGATAAAAGTGGCAATCGACTAGCCAATTCAGAAGGGTATACAAGAGCAGCAAATTATGCGAAAGAAGTATTGACAAAGAATGGAGCAGAGGATGCGGTAATTGCGCCATGGGGAGAGTTTGGCAAAGGTTGGGATTTGGAGAAAATGTATTTTGCTATTACAGCACCATATTACAAGCCATTGTTAGCATGGCCTAAAGCATGGACCGCTGGAACAGGCGGTTTAAAAAATGCAACAGTGATTGTTGTAGATGCAAAAGATTCGATCACCCTACAAGCATATAAAGGAAAATTAAAAGGGAAGATTATTATTTTGGATCAAGACAATACCTATAAGCAAAGTTTTAAGGCGGATGCTGCAAGGTATACTGACGAAGCATTAGCTGCAATGGAAGCCGCTGCGGCTCCTGCGATTGCAAGAACTCCAGATACGGCTCAACAAAGACGCATGCGCGAAATGCAAGCACAAAGAGTAGGCCCACAAAGAGTCATGAATTTATTAAAAACAATGGCAATAGAAGAAGGGGCAGTTGCTATGTTAACCACAAGCACTAGAAATCATGATGGCACTATCTTTGCACAAGGTGGAGGTACTTATAAAGGAACAGATGCTGCTAACTTTTTAGATATGGCCATGTCTGTCGAAGATTATAATACCATTTTAAGATTGGCTAAAGCTGGTACCACAGTGAAAGCGGATGTAGAAGTGAAGACGAAGTTTCATACAAAGGATTTACAAGGGTACAATGTTATCGCAGAAATCAAGGGAACAGATCCTGTATTAAAAGATGAAGTAGTGATGATTGGCGCACATTTAGATTCATGGCAATCAGGTACAGGTGCTACAGATAATGCTTCTGGATCGGCTGTCATGATAGAGGCTATGCGTATTATCAAAGCGGTGGGTGTTGCGCCAAAAAGAACCATTCGTATTGGTTTATGGAGTGCAGAGGAAGAAGGTTTATTGGGTTCAAGAGGCTATGTGAAAAATACTTTTATGGATGCCAATAATCAACCGAATGCGGCACATCAAAAATTCTCTAGCTATTTTAATATTGACAATGGAACCGGAAAAATTCGTGGTATCTATGCACAAGGCAATACCGCTGCGGCAGAAATTTTTAAAACATGGTTTGCGCCATTTCATGATCTAGGTGCGAAGACAGTGACTTTAAACAATACAGGAAGTACGGACCATATTGCATTTGATGCAGTAGGTCTACCTGGATTCCAATTCATTCAGGATCCTATTGAATACAGCACAAGAACACACCATAGCAATATGGATGTATACGACCATTTAATGCAGGATGATTTAAAACAAATTGCTACAATTGTTGCTACCTTTGCGTTAAATGCAGCACAGCAATCAAGCTTGATGCCAAGGAAACCACAAAAATAAACATGGAATTAGTAGAAGATAAAATATTTGACCGAGTGGACTTTGCAAAAAGTCCACTCGGCATTTCTGAGTATGACAGTTGTACATTTAAACAATGTGTTTTTGCTCCTAAAAGTCTAGCAGGAAGTATTTATATTGATTGTGTATTTGAAGATTGTGATTTAAGCAATATAAAGCTGGCGCAAACTTCATTTAGACAAGTACAATTCAATGGTTGCAAAATGATTGGACTTCGTTTTGACGAATGCAATCCCTCTTTATTGAGTTTTAATTTTGATCACTGCAATCTTAGTCATAGTGTGTTAGTGGGTCTAAAATTAAAAGGAACACAACTACTTCATTCAATTGCAGAAGGAGTAGATTTTACGGATACAGATTTAACAAGTGCTATTTTAAATGGCACCAATTTTTTGGATGCACGTTTTGTACAAACCAATCTTGAAAAAGCAGATTTTAGAAATGCAATACATTACGGTATTGATCCCACGCAGAATAAATTAAAAAAAGCACAGTTTAGCTCAGATGGCTTAGATGGATTGTTAACCGTATTTGGAATTGTTGTTAAATAAACTGCATTTACTATGTCTTTTCTTTTTGAGCCAGAAAATTTATTACCAAAAGACGGAATAGCGATCTACCATGGTGTAGTTTATCCAGAGAAGGAAGCTGCTCAAATTTGTCAACTTTTATTGGATACGATACCTTGGAAACAGGACGAAGTGCTCATGTTCGGTAAAATGATTATGACCAAAAGAAAAGTGGCTTGGTTTGCTGATGCGGGTATAACCTATACATATGCTGGCGTTAAGAAGCATGGACTAGCATGGACGACTGACTTGCTTCAAATTAAAGCAAAAGTAGAATCAATAACTGGCGCCAAATACAATGCTTGTTTACTCAATTTATACCATGAAGGGGAGGAAGGCATGGGTTGGCATCAAGATAATGAAGTGGAGATGGTTGCAGGATCTTCTATTGCTTCAATGAGTTTAGGTGCAGCAAGAATCTTTGCATTTAAACACGCTGCTACTAAGGAGCGAATAGATATAGCCTTGGAGAATGGATCCTTATTAGATATGAAAGGGACTATTCAAAACAATTGGTACCATTCTCTGCCTAAGACTAAAAAGGTCAAACAACTGCGCATTAATTTGACTTTTCGATTGATGCATGAAAATCGGTAATTCAGAAATATTTTGTATTTTAACAACATAAACAGCCATTATGAAAAAAATAATTATCGCATTTTTCCTATTTTTTGTAATCACAAATTTGTATGCACAAGACAGTACTATATTAAAGTTCAATCCATCTAAAAAAACTATACTTGTGGAGGCTGCTTGTGGTCAATGCCAATTTAATATGAAAGGGAAGGGATGTACGCTGGCTGTTAGGATAAAAGGGAATTCCTATTTTGTTGAAAAAGCACATATAGATGCTTTTGGTGACGCACATGACACTGAAGGATTCTGTAATGCAGTTAAAAAAGCAAAAGTACAAGGCAAGATCGTTGGCGATAAATTTGTTGCCACATATTTTGAACTTTTAATGCCTATTCTTAAATAATTGAATTGTGTAATCCAACAAGGTCGCATTACCAATTTTGCCGTGCCCAGGCACTACTACTTTTAAATTAGGGAATGCTTTCTTTATATTTAAAACAGTAGTGGACCAACTATTTATGTTCGCATCTCCTAAATAACCTTTACTCGCCCCTAATTCTTTAATTAGGCATCCTCCAAAAAGCACTTGTTCACTAGGAAAGTAGGCAACCACATTGTCACTGGTATGACCTTCACCAAAATGCTTAAGAAGTATAAACTGTTGTCCAATATGAATAATTGTGGAATCCTTGAATCCATTATTTGGAACCTCGAACTTATTTGACTTTGCTAATTCAATCGTTTTGTTATTTGCAATGGAGGGGATAGCATGGGTATGAAAAGCTTTTAATCCCCCAAGACAATCATTGTGAAAGTGTGTAGGTACAATTGCATTGACCTTACTTTTTAATGTTGTGATGATCCATTGGATCAATTGATCCTAACTACTATCATTAGTAGGTGTGTCAAAAACCACAGCTTCGTTATTGTTCGTAACTATTAGTCCGTTACAGGGAACATTGCCGTAATCATTTGTTTTCAAATAAGAGATATGCTGATAAACATGAGGGGTAATTTGAATGACCACTAGGTCTTTGGTTTCAAAAACAGTTTTGGGATTAAACTCCATTTTATTTTGAGCGCTTGCAATTACACTTAAGAGGATAAATAGGCAAAAAAATGACTTCTTCAATATGGGTACTTTAAGGATGAAATGAAATACAATTTCATGAATTTTAGGTAATTTCCTTCTAAAATGTTCCATTAACATAATTTGGAACATTTTTGCAATACAAAAGCTTTACATAAAGTATATTTAAGTTAATATTTGATACTTAAAACCAATCAAACATGAAAAAAACAATTTTAATCGCTCTTTTTGCAGTGGCTTTATTTTCTTGTAAAAATGCAAGTGAAACAGCTACAACAGAATCTGCAGTATCAACATCTAGCTGTGTGAAAGAAGGTCCTGAAGTAGACTTGATGAAAAAAGTAATTACCTCATACAGCACTGGCGACTTTGCTACAATGGCCACTTGCTTTAGCGATACAGCTAAATCTTGGCATAACGGTGATACTGTTGCAATGAAAATGTCAGACAGAATTGAAATGTTTAAAAAACAAAGAGAAGGTGTTGAAAGTATTGACGCGGGTACACCTAATTTAGAAGTAGTGACTGTTGATACAGATGACGAAAGATATAAAGGGTTTAAATGGGGTCATGCGTGGGTAAACTTTACCAATAAGTCTAAGACTGGTGAGGTTACTAAGACACTAACTTTTGTCTCTTTTGCAATTAAAGATGGTAAAATCCTATGGGAGCAAGTAATTTATGATGCTAAATAAGCATTTTTTAACAGTATATGATGTAGCTAATACATTCAAAAGGGCCTCAATTATTGGGGCCCTTTTTATATTTGTTTGCATTCGCTCTAAAAGTGTGTAACCACAGTGTAACGGAGGTATGGACATGAAAAAAGCCCTTGATTATCAAGGGCTTTTTTATATTCTTGCGGACCGGACGGGACTCGAACCCGCGACCTCCGCCGTGACAGGGCGGCATTCTAACCAACTGAACTACCGATCCAAGAGCTCCGAAACCAGTTTTCTGTTTCCGGGTTGCAAAGATAAGGGGAAAGAAGTTTTTTAAACAAATCTTTTATTAAAAAATGATGTATTATTTTTACAACCCAAACTAAGATTATGCCAGCATACCCAAATAGACAGTTTTTAGAATTTGAGCAGCCCATTAAGGATTTATATGAGCAGATAGACGAGACCAAGAAATTGGCCGAAAAGAACCCTAAAATTGATTTAACGGCCACTATTAATCAGTTGGAACAATCCATCGTTGACAAGCGTAAGGCAATCACAGAAAGCTTATCCCCGTGGCAACGTGTGCAATTGAGCCGCCATCCAGACAGACCCTATACTTTAAAATATATCGAGTTAATGTGTGATAAATTCATCGAATTACACGGAGACCGTAATGTAAAGGACGATAAGGCCATGGTGGGTGGATTTACGGAGTTTAACGGCCAAACGGTGATGATGATTGGTCAGCAAAAAGGGAGCAATACCAAGGCTAGACAAATGCGAAATTTTGGTATGGCGAACCCAGAAGGGTACAGAAAAGCCCTAAGATTGATGAAATTGGCCGAGAAATTCAATAAACCGGTGGTTTGCTTGATTGATACTCCAGGGGCATTTCCGGGTCTAGAAGCCGAAGAAAGGGGTCAAGGAGAGGCTATTGCGCGTAATATCTATGAAATGATCCGTCTACAAGTGCCTATTGTCATTGTCATTATTGGTGAAGGGGCTAGTGGAGGTGCATTAGGTATTGGGGTGGGCGACAAGACTTTGATGATGGAAAATACCTGGTATACGGTGATTTCTCCAGAAAGTTGTTCTTCTATCCTATGGAGAAGTTGGGATAAAAAAGAATTGGCTGCAGAGCAATTAAAGTTGACTGCTAATGATATGAAAGGCTTTGGGTTAGTGGATGAAATTGTACAAGAACCTTTGGGTGGGGCACATTGGGATTATGTGGCTGCAGCAGCAATGCTAAAAAAACAAATCATTCAAGCTTTGGATGAAATTAAAGATATCGCACCTGCAACAAGGGTAGAAAACAGAATCGAAAAATATAGCAAAATGGGCTTCTGGGAAGAGGCATAAATTTAAACTCCTACATGTTAAGAAAAACTTTACAAGGAACAGGTGTGGCATTGGTTACACCATTCAAAAAAGATAAGTCAATTGATTTTGATGCATTAGAAAAATTAATTGATATCCAGGTAGCTGGAGGAGTAGACTACTTGGTTAGTTTAGGAACCACAGGTGAATCTGTGGTTTTAAGTATGGAAGAGAAGCTAGCAGTATTAGAATGTACTTATAATAAAGTAAACGGTAGGGTACCAGTTGTTGTGGGGATAGGAGGCAATGATACAGCCTCTCTAATTGCTTCTTTTAAAAAATATCCTTTAGAAAAAGCGGTCGCGATTTTAAGTGTAACGCCTTATTACAATAAACCTTCACAAGAAGGGTTGTTTCAACATTATACTGCTGTTGCTGATGCAGCACCTTTGCCTATTTTATTGTATAATGTACCTGGTCGTACCGGTGTCAATATGAAAGCGAGTACTACTTTACGTTTAGCCAATCATCCAAATATTGCAGGTATTAAAGAAGCTGGTCCATCCATGGCTCAGACAATTGATATTTTAAAAGATCGTCCAAGTGATTTCTTAGTAGTAAGTGGTGATGATGAAATTGTGATGGCACAAATTGCATGTGGCATGGATGGAGTGATAAGTGTGGCTGCCAATGCTTTTCCAAAACCATTTTCAGACATGATCAAGTTTTCGATGGCTGGTGATTTTTCAATGGCAAAAAGAATCAATGATTTATTGGTAGAAGGTTATTCCTATATGTATGAAGAGAACAACCCAGCAGGTATTAAGGCGTTTATGGCCGAGCAAGGTTTGATTCAAAATGAATTAAGATTGCCATTAGTGTCTGTAAGTGCCGGGTTACAAGAGCGTATTAAACATTATTTACAAAGATTTATGCAACAAGCATAATTTCTTTAAGCTAAAAAAAGTATGGTATAAAAAAAGAAGCGTCTCTAGAGACGCTTCTTTTTATGTTTGCTAATTTAGTTTTTGTTTAATTGCTTGCAATTTCATCAAAGCTTCAACAGGGGTCAGGTTATTGATATCAATGCTATCTAACTCTTTGCGGATAGATTCAAAAGTCTCCGTATGTGCATCGAAAATGGAGAGTTGAAACTTTTCTGGTGCAGCT
>JBILQZ010000097.1:0-6280 GCA_044372935.1 Sediminibacterium sp.
CCTGTTAGGATTGCGCTTGAGCAAAATGGATATTTTGACGGGAATGGATTTGATTATTTAGACGGACGTCAAAAAACAATACACCTCATTCAGCCTAAGTAGAACTGTATTAAACAGTCACTACACTATTGGTCGTACCAAAAACATTTTGCAATTGACTATCTGCTTGATCGTCATTGAGCCAAGTTTTTTTGTCCACTAAATATTTGAATTCGTGCGCTGTACCTTTGTCGATATTCATTTCAACCGAAAAGCTGCCATCTTTTTTCTTTACTAAAGCAATCCCTTTTTTCCATTCATTGTTTAAACCAAAAAGCTCTACCTTTTTTGCTTCTGCTGCCACTGTGAATTTTACTTTACAGTATGCTTTTGTTTTGTAGTATTTCTTTTCTATCATAATAAGTAATTTAATTTTGTGGGTATATGTACCTGCTAGATGCTTGATTGCATCTATCTTTTAATACAATTATTGCACAAAGGTAACCTCTGAAATCCTTTATTCGTAAGGATCTCCTAAAAATATATACTAACTAACAGCCATTATACTTTTGCAAACGTTGTAAATAAAAAAAGGGCTCAAATTTTTGAGCCCTTTTTTTATTATATCGAATGTTATTTTTATCCGTGAAAGAATGCAACAATAAAATAAGTGATTGCCGCAAGCACGGCACTTACAGGAATGGTTAATATCCATGCCCAAAGTAAATTTGTGGTTACACCCCATCTAACCGCACTTAATCTTTTAGTTGCGCCCACACCAATAATAGAACCAGTAATGGTATGTGTCGTAGAAACCGGTATACCCATTTGTCCAGTAAAGAATAAGGTAAAGGCACCAGCTGTTTCTGCAGCAACCCCTTCTAGTGGAGTTACTTTTGTGATTTTAGAGCCCATTGTTTTTACAATCTTCCATCCACCACTCATTGTTCCCAAACCAATAGCTAGGTAACAAGCCACAGGCACCCAATTAGGTAAAGAGGCAAAGTCTTGAATACTACCGCTAGCAATTAAAGCGGCACCAATAATACCCATTACTTTTTGTGCATCGTTTCCGCCATGACCAATACTAAATGCAGCCGAACTAAATAATTGCAATTTCTTAAACATATTGCCGACTGTTAAGGCAGTAGGTGTTTTTATTTTTTCAACATAAATGTAGATCAACATAAAAATTAAAGAAGCTCCAAATATACCATTGACAATAATAGTATTGTCTGCCTTGTCAATTTCAGCAGCAAAAGTTTTTTCTATATTGAATTTTGTAATCTTCGCTTTCACCTTATCCAAGTTTTTAGCTTGTATTGGGTAAATGCTATTGATGACAGTAAGGGCAGAATCGACACTGATATTGCCAGCTAAATAAGCTTTAAGTGGTTGCTTATACTCTTCTGTTATGATCTTAGCCTTGTCATATTCTTTTTTTGCAGCTTCATTTTCAGGTGCTTTGGCCTCAAGTACTAAAAAGTCATTGGCGTTTCTGACAGCGTCCTTTAATTTACTAACTGCAATCTGATCTAACCAACCACTGTCTTTTGCAACTTTAGCAATATAAGGCGCACTCGTTTTATCAAAATTTTCAATGTAAGGATGAACATGGTTAAAACTTGCATTTGCTTTAGCAAGCTTTTCATTTGCAGTCGCTACTTTTTTAAGTAAAATGGTGTCTGCCTTCTGTGTTTCAAGTTCATTGGTTAACGCAGTAATTTCTAGTTTGTATTTATCAATACCATAAAACTTTTGCGCATTTTCGTTCATCTTGCTATTTTCAAAATAGTCGAATAAAAAGGCAGTTAAAATGGTTACTGCAATAATGATTCCCAATCTGTACCATATATTTTGCATAATGGTTACCAAGGTAATGAACATGGAAATAACAATACCAATAATAGGAGCAAGAAAAATAAATAAAACTGTTTTAATAATGGTATCTGCGTCTACTATTTTTGACCAAGAAAAATCAATTCCTTTTACAGATAAAGCATGTGCAATTGCTGCACCTGCAAATCCGCCAATTAAAGTATGTGAAGAAGAAGAAGGAATACCATACCACCAAGTGAGTAAGTTCCAAAATATGGCTGCCATTAAGCCAGAAAAAATTACGGGCAAAGTGATGAATTCCTTATAAACCGTTTTACTAATTGAATTGGCTACTGCATGATCCTTGAAAATCCAGAATGCAACTGAATTAAATAACGCCGCCCAAAGCACAGCCTGAAATGGCGTCAACACTTTAGTTGAAACAACTGTGGCGATTGAGTTTGCGGCATCATGAAACCCATTGATATAGTCAAATATAAGGGCAAGTGCTATAATGATAATTAATAAAGTCATTGTAAATTAGATTAAGCGTACTTGATAATAATTGATTCAATTACATTTGACACGTCTTCAATTTTATCTGTAGCAATTTCAAGTACTTGGTAGATTTCTCTTTTCTTAATCACCTCTTTGAAATCATTTTCTTGTTCAAATAATTTTTCAATACTCATATCGAATACATCATCTGCTTGATTCTCGATGCTATTAATTTTAATCATGGCATCTGTCATCTCTTTAATGTTCTTCATATTACGAAGGCCAAGTACTGCTTTCTTAGTTTCTTGTGTACCTTGTAAAATCAATTCGGCTAACTTATGAATACCCGTGTCGTTAGGGTTCACTTTGTAAAAGTTTATTTTCTTAGCAGACGCATAGATATAATCAGCAATATCATCTAATGAAGTAGCTAGATAATGAATATCTTCTCTGTCAAATGGAGTAATGAAGTTTCTTCCTAATTCAGTAAAGATATTATGGGTTAATTCATCGTTTTTGTGCTCAAGGTTTTCAATTTGAGCTAAAATGTTAGCTCTAACATCTACATCTGGTTCGTTCACCATTTCCTTCAATTTAATACCCATTTGATTAACATGTTCAGCTACTTCTTCAAAAAGCTGAAAGAAAACCCTGTCTTTAGGTAAGAAAATCTTCATAATTGAGTTAAAGTCCATAAGATAAAATTTGGTGTTTTATGTGTCTGTAAAATTCCTTTAAATTCAACCAAACTGAAGGAGTGGTATATTACGAAATTGTTAACAAAAGAGAAGACCCAGATAGGGAAAGAGGCATTTCAAGCAGGGTAATCAGGGGAGTGGCGTTAATTGGCATTTGCAGAACGCTTAGGAATAAAAATGAAAAAGGGGAGCCGGTTACCCTGCTCCCCTGTAAAATCCATAGCTTTCCCCCAAAAGCTGCAACGAATTTCCATTATTTAGAATATTTTATAACAAATTGGGTGAATAAACGAGTAATGTAATAGGTTATTTCTTATTTTTATATCGAAGTATTTTTTAATAAGTAAGTTACTTTCCTAATTAATTATTGATAATCAATGCGTTATAAAATTAAATTTATTTTTGTTTTTTGCTTTATTTTAATCAAATATGCGCCGATTAAGGCCCAATTTGTGCCGTGTGAAAAACAATATACGGTTCATTTTAACACTTTATTGCAAAAAATAAAGCAAATAGAGGACTTTAACGGGCATATTACACTAGGTTATAACGCCAAGGTGCTACCCTTGATGGGCACAAGCTTTGCTCCTAATGGACAAGAATTGGTCAAGCATAGTGGTAAAATCTACATCTTTTTAGCACAAACAGGTTTTATATTTAAGATGGAGGAGCCTGTAGGCGATAGCGTAATTTTTAGAAAGATTGATAATACCATCAATATCAACTACAATATTGATTGTACTAATTTTATTTACAAGGATCAGATCTTTAATTATGGAGGCTATGGATTTTGGACCAAAACCGCCCATTTTAGAAAATTTAATGCAGTAGATCAGGAGTGGGATATCATTCCTACCAATATCGAAGTATTCACCGCAGATTATGATTGGTTCTCACCAACGGAGGGGAAATTATATGTCCCTTTTCAAAAATTTGAAAATAAAGGGCTTAAAGATCCGGTGCAAAATAATGGCATCTACGAGTATTCAAGTTATTATTTAGATGTAAAAACAGCAGAATGGACTAAAATCGGACAATTATCAAAAGAGCTGATCAAGTTGATTGGTTCAAGAAATAATAGTGTTAAGTATGGTTACGAGAATGGCAGAGTTATTATGCTGAATGACGAAGTGTTCTTATTTGATTTTATCCATAACAAAGTATACAAATCTATCAGAGCAGATTTGAATCAGTTCTTTATTAGGAATTCTCAGGACATGAGTATATTTTATCACAAAGGTCAATTCTATAAATATCAGTCAAGTAAACAAAATTTTAAAACCTGGAAATTAAATATGAATGATTTTCAGTTACTCGACTTTCCAATTTGGGGCACTGATTATCATTTTTTAATCATACTATTTATCATTGTATTAACTGCGCTAGCGATTATTTTATTTGCTTGGTTGTTTAATCGTAGTGTTCGTAAAAAAATTGAGAAGGCACAATTAAAAGCATTAAAATCTAAATCCTTGAATCAAGCCTTTACGGAAATAGAAATAGGCTTAATTCAATTGTTAATTAATGCATATGAATCGAAACAAAATGTTGAAATAGGCGAAATCAATCATGTGTTAGGTATTAAAGATAAAAATATTGGGCTACAGAAAAAAGTAAGAAGTGATGTCATGAATTCTATCAATGATAAGTACATGTTGCTTACTCAAAGCGAAACAAATTTAATTGGAAGTGTACGAAAGGAAGACGATAAGCGTTTCTTTGAATACTTTATTACTAATTCCGAAGTGAAGACAGTTCAAAAAATGATTGAAAAAAATTAAACGCTTGGCCCGGCTTCGATAATAGCTGCATCCACGCCGGCTTCAAACTTTTTAAAATTTCTTTCAAATAAATTAGCTAGACAAATACGCTCTGCAGCATATTTTTCTTTGTCTTGCCATGTATTTTCTGGTTGCAATATACTTGCATCCACCCCTTCGATATGCTTGGGCACTTCGAAGTTAAAGACAGGAAAAATTTCATAGCCCCCTTGGTCAATGGTTTGATTCAAAACTGCTTCAATCATTTTTCTGGTATTGGATAGAGACATCCTTTTGCCCACCCCATAAGCGCCTCCAGACCATCCTGTGTTGATGAGCCATACCCTACACGCATGTTCTTTTATTTTGGCGCCTAGTAATTTTGCATAATCCCCAGGATGTAAGGGCATAAAGGGTGCACCAAAACAACTACTAAATGTAGCTTTAGGTGATTTTATGCCCTCTTCTGTTCCTGCAATTTTTGCCGTATATCCACTTATAAATTGATACATTGCTTGTGCGGCATTCAATTTACTAATTGGAGGCAATACGCCGTAAGCATCACAAGTAAGAAAGAAAATATTTTTTGGCGCAGCCCCAATGGAGGGCTGAACAATATTATGAATATGCTCAATAGGGTAACTTACTCTCGTATTTTCTGTGACGGAAGCGTTACTATAATCTACTTTATCAGTGCCTTCAAAAAATACTATATTTTCTAATAGTGCACCGGCTTTTATTGCACCATAAATATCGGGTTCGTTTACTGCACTTAAATTGATTGTTTTTGCATAACAGCCACCTTCAAAATTAAAGACAGAGTGATTGGTCCAGCCATGCTCGTCGTCTCCAATTAATTTTCTTTTTGGATCTGCACTTAAAGTTGTTTTACCGGTACCACTTAATCCAAAAAACAATGCCACGTCGCCTTCAGCCCCTTCATTCGCGCTACAATGCATACTAAGTACATTTTTTTCGTGAGGTAGAATAAAATTAAGTACCGAAAAAATGCCCTTTTTAATTTCTCCAGTATAGGCTGAGCCTCCAATTAATATTGTTTTTTCTGAGAAAGAAATAATGGAAAAATTTTCAGCAGCTGTGCCATCCATTGCGGGATTGGCTTTAAAATTTGGTGCATGAATAATTTGCCATGCTGGCTTGAAATTATTTAATTCATTTGCAGATGGTCGAATGAACATATTGTTTGCAAACAAAGCGCTCCATGGCAATTCAGTATACAACCTTAGAGGAAGTTGATAGGCTGCTTCTGCACAGGCGTAGGCATCTCGCACCCATACTTCTTTTTGTTGTTCTAAGTAGGCAATCATTTTATCACGCAAGGGGATAAAAAATTTTGGATCCATGCTGTGGTTAAATCCACCCCAATCCACAGTATCATTAGTAATTGCATCTTTGATAAAAAATTTATTTTCCGGACTTCTTCCTGTAAACTTTCCAGTGTTGACACATAAGGCACCATTGTCTGCCAATTTTCCTAAACCAAGTTCAATGGTTTGATGTACTAAC
>JBILQZ010000098.1:0-6260 GCA_044372935.1 Sediminibacterium sp.
AAAGCCTTATGTGATTTTGATTTCTGCAGATGGATTTAGAGCAGACTTTACAGAAAAATATGATGCTAGATTTTTACAATCGATTCAACAAGTTGGTGTGCGTGCAAAATATATGCAACCTTCCTACCCTTCTGTGACTTTCCCGAACCATTACACCATCGTCACAGGATTATACCCTTCTCACCATGGATTAGTAGACAATACCTATATTGACAAGGCTACGAATAAGCAATATAGCATGAGCAATAAACAAATGGTAAGTGAAGGTAAATGGTATGGCGGAACCCCATTATGGGTATTAGCAGAACAACAAAAAATGCTTTCAGCTAGTTTTTTCTGGGTCGCATCTGAGGCGGATATCCAAGGTATTAAACCAACCTACCATTATATCTATAATGAAAAAACTAAAATTGAAACAAGAATACAAGCGGTAAAAAATTGGTTGATGTTGCCAGAAGATAGAAGACCACATATGATTACATTTTATTTTCCTGAAGTAGACCATGATGCACATACCTATGGTCCTGAAGACCCAAGGGTAAAACCTTCTGTCCAATTTGTTGACAATAGTATTCGTGCATTACAAGCAGCATTAGCGCCTTTGAATTTACCAATCAATTATATTTTTGTATCAGATCACGGTATGACCACCGTGGATGTAGACAATACCATTGGTTTACCTGCCGCAGTAGATAAAAATTATTTTAACGTACCCTGGTCAGACGCTTTATTGCATTTATATGCAAAAGACAGCAGTAAGATTGAATCCACTTATCAAGCATTAAAAAAAGAAACCAATTTCACCACCTATAAATTAGATGAAACCCCAGCACATTGGCATTATAAAAAAGCTGATGATTGGCATAACCGACTTGGCGACCTTATTTTAGTACCTAATACTATTCATCAAGTTTTTAACCTGGGTACACGCAAGCCTACTCCAGGCAAACACGGTTTTGACAATAAAGAAGTAGACATGCGTGCTAGCTTTATGGCATGGGGACCTGCTTTTAAAAAGGGATTACTCATTGATGGATTTGAAAACGTCCATGTATACCCACTCGTTGCAAAAATTTTAGGCTTACAAGTAGATGAACAAAAAATTGATGGCAGACTAAAAATACTTGAACCTATCTTAAAGAAATAGTTAAAAAGTCACCGCTTTAATTCTTGATACAACGCACAGAAGCGCCTCCCTCTAATGCGAAGCCTGTAGATTCTGTAAATGCGGCATCTGTATACCTTAGATATCGAACATAATTTGTTGTTCCGTTAGAAGTGCCTGTCCAAAAATAAGCCCAGGTATTCAAATTACCCGAGGAACCTGCATCTCCCATATAACCTCCTGGAAGCGCAGTAAAACCAGAACTATTGTTGGCGCCTGTATTTGGCGATGTCCAATGCAGTGTTCCTGTTTCTTTAAGTTTACCTCCGGCACTGGAGCCTAAAAAAGTATTTAATGTAGCAAATTCCGCACGTGTGGGTATTCTAAAACCTATAGGACAAATATTTCTGCTATCGTTAACTGCATAGCCATTGTATAATTTACCATAAATAGGATTGTAGGTTGCATTGTATAAATAATAACACCAACCTGGACTACTCACAGATCTTGTAAAGGATAAATTGGCTCTTTCAATTGGCGTGCCATCCTGATACAATTCTGTATCTAAATTATATTTCATCCAAACCTGTGTTCCAATGGTTATCGTTAAATTGGAAGGATTCACAAGATATCCCTGCGGCATGACTTGTGCATTGGCCAATAGCGTACAAAAAAGAATAGATAATAAAGTGATTGAAAATTTCATACTTAAAAATTTTGAACAATGGTAGCGTAATAACTACTGCCATCATAAATTAAAGTGACAATGTCTAATTTGCCAGCGGTATTGGTTAAGTTTGGCGCAGTGCCACCAGCCCATTTCCAAGAGGAGGGAAAAGTGACATCTCTTGTGCCTGTTGCATCTTGAACAAACTTAATAAGGTAAGTGCCTACTACTGGATTTGTTAAATTAAATGTAGTCACGTTTAATCCTAAATTAATTGTAAAAACATTTCCTGTACTTAAATCTAAGGTAGTAGTTGAAGCTGCCGTAGTGGTTGCAGGCATTGTTAATTTAAAACGTTTCGCACTAATGTCTCCGGCTGCTGTTATCGTACTAGATGTCACCAAGCTACCAGTGCTCATACTTGTAGCAGAAATTGTACCTGTACTAATACTTGTTGTTGCAATACTTTGTCCTATTTGGATTGTATTGCCACCAGTAACACTAATTCCAGCTCCCGCCGCAATAGTGGCTTGTTTAGTATTAAAAACCAACCAATCTGCTGCAGATAGTAGACCACTATTTCCAGAGGTTGCTGTTTGAATTGAAATCGCATTGGTCGTTCTTGTCATTGGCGCAGTAAAACTTAATGGTGCTTCAAAGTCGGAACCAACAACCGCTGCAGTTACCACACCAGATCCATTTGATTTTAGAAGCCCCGTAACTGAGCCAGCACCTCCATAACTTGATCCAATGATATTTGCATTCCATGTACCTGAACTCACGGTACCTAATGTTGTAATGGTCGTTGCGCCTACAGTAGGTAAAGCTCCAATACTATTGTAGGAAATACTAATGGGCAAAGATCCATCAAAACTAGTTGTTGAGATTGCACCCGTCCCACTATTATTAAAGGTAATAGCATTGGCAGTAGTAGATGGGACAGTAATATCTGCAGATCCATCAAAACTTACACCATTGATATTTCTTGCAGTCAATAGTGCAGTCGCTGTTGAAGCATTACCCGTCGTACTTTGATTTAAAGTAGGCAGATCAGATGCCAGGATTGTTCTAAAACTTGGTACACCGGAAACCCCATTTGGTGCAGCATAAAATGTTTTTGCAGTTTGTGCTCCAAAACTGCTCAATTTATTATTAAAGGTATTCCAATCCGTAGCGGATATATATCCATTGGAACTTGAGCTCGCTTGTGTACTTGTTAATTTACCATTACTCGTATTGTAATTCAACACCCCTTCCCCAATTAAAAAACCATCTACAGCAGTTCGAACCCTCGCATTGGTAAAATATAAATTGCTACCCTCCGTCAAATCAGAACTGGTTAATACTATTGAGCCTGTGGTATACCCATTTACAGAAGAAACTGCAGCAGGCATTAAAAGCTCTAACCAATTTGCTAATACAGCAGGATCGGATGCACTTAAAACATAGTTTTTACTATTGTCTGTCCTTATGGCAATACTTCCTACCACTGCTGCAGACAAAGCAAGCATCTGCGTTTCATTGGCAACTACATAACCACTCGAAAAAGATATAGCAGGAATTTGTGAAGTAGGTATTTTTCCCAATGCATTTAAAGTAGCTACTCCATTTGCTATTGCTTTTTCTGTTGCATTAATTTTATTGTTAAAACTATTCCAATCTACACTTGTCAAATAACCAGCCGTATTGGTATTGGCTTGTTGTATAGAAACTGTATTGGTTGTATTTAAAAGTGGTGAACTAAAACTTAAAGGTTGTTGAAAATCCAATGAGGCAGAAGCGGCACTCACTAAACCTGCACCATCTGCTTTTAATAAACCAGTAACCGTTCCTGCTCCGCCAACAGTTTCAGGAATCACCCCACCATTCCAAACGCCTGTTGTAATAGTTCCTAGCGTATTAATTTGGGTTGATCCGATTGCAGGTGCAGCACCAAGGGTATTGTAAGAAATATTTTTAATTGCAGATCCGTCAAAGTTATCTGTCGAAACAATCCCAAGTCCTCCTGTACTAAAAGTTAATTTATTGGTTGCAGTCGCTTTGACAACTATATCCGCTGTGCCATCAAAAGCTACACCGTTAATTGTACGGCTACTCTGTAAAGCAGTTGCAGTGCTTGCATTGCCAGTTGTATTGGCTGCATGGTTTGGAATATCTGCGGACACGATGGCTCGATATTGTGCAGTGCCCGCTGAACCTGAACTTGGTCCTGCTAATATAAAATTAGGATTCACTAAACCTGACAATCCTGCAATGGTATAATTTGGAATATTAATGCTTTGCCCGGTCAATACTGCTGCTCCTGAATTCCCATTAGTAGTTAAGGTATTCAGGCTCGTTGTATATGCGGTATTAAAATGATCGTATTCGGTCTTGCTAATTAATCCTGCGGTCACTGAACTTGTATTGGCCATAGGTATGTTCAAAGTATGTGTCGCACCTAGAGCAATCCAATTAGGTGCAAGACCAGCACTAGATGGCGTGGCAAAGTCTTGAACCTGAGCGGTAAGTCCATTGAATTGATACAATTGTGCATGATTGGTTACATTGGCTAAGCCTACTTTAGAAGCCTGAATGCCAGTAGCAATTTTTACATCTGTGATAGAGGCATCCGGAATCCCAATTGCTGCTACTTGATTGTCTATATAATCTTTAGTTGCTTTAACAGAAGGATACATCAGGTCTGTATAATCTGATAGCGTGTTGATATTGATAGATTTATTAGCTAAGACTTCTTTTAAAAGAAGTTGATTCGATAAATGAATCGTGTCAAATGTTATGGCATTCAATTGGTTGATAGTGCTATATTTTATACCACTATCAGCAATGGTGATTTTTGTATTTAAAATAGAGTCTAAATATTTTTTATCAAATGTTGAAATGGATTTAACATAAGGTGCTAACATTTTATTGGTATCTATAATTGACAACTTAGTTTGTAAACTATCCAGGAGTGCAGTTGTAACTGTTTTCTTAGCATAAGAAGATAACATAGACGAGGTGTCTATGCTATTTAACTTGAGGTCTAATTTGGTGCCCACTTGACCATCTAATCCACTTGCTGCAAAACTATATAAGGCATAAGGCACTACCCCAAATGCAGTTGAACCTATAGAAATGAGGTGTTGTTTATAATCCCAATTAGGCAAAGGCGCTTCAGGTGCAATGGCCATTTTAATATGCAAGGAATGATTCCCCGTAGACCAATCCATTTGTGATAATTGAAGATATTTACCTCCAATATAAGTGCCCTTCCCAATCAACACAGAAAATAAACCCCATTCATCTGTTTTAGTTTGATGTAATTCATCAAATAAAATTAAACTAGGTTGCTCCTTGGATTGAAGTTCTAGCTGTACATAGATCATTCTTTGGTTCACTAAATTCCCAGCATAATCTTTAGCAACCCCTTGAAAAGGAATACCAAGTGACTGTATTTGCGTATTACCAATAAAAGGCAATGTTATCAATAGCAAGAATACAAGGTATTTTGAGCTTTTGAAAATTATCTTAGCATTGAGTAGTAATTGAGGTATATTCATCTTTGTAAAAAGAAGCAAAATCTCCAAAAAAAGAATGAGGCATAAACCTCAATATTGAGATGTAAACCAAGGCGATATTTACAATCTCAAATGAAATACAAGATAAATACGCTAGTATGGTCTATCCTACTTCTTTTACCCCTCTATGTAAATAGTCAAACAGCGAATCAAAAAGCTGCAAGAACATTAAAGGAATTAGGCTTAGTTGTAGACTCAAATCTAAGACTACCCTATTCACAAGCCAATCAACTGATGTTAGTTTGGGATAGTTTGTATGATATTGGCAAAAAGATACACATTACCAATACACTTTCAGATCCCATTTGGTTAAAAATACTGCAGCAAGAAATTAATTGGGCTAAGGAAAAGCAACAAGCCAAAACCTTACATCAATTAAATTACTATCTAGGCCATATCTATCATGCACAAAAACGTTTTTCCAAATCTATCCCCCTGCAAGAACAATTGATCGGTTATGAAAATGATTTAACAAAGAGTCAGTTACAAAAAACATACGGCAAACTAGAAAAAGCCTATTTGCAAACCAATGACTTAGAAAGTGCTTTAGCTATCCGGAAAAAACGACTAGCAAAAGGATTTATTGTTAGCTCATTTGATTTATACCAGGATTTTGAACTACATGAATTGGCATTGAAAGAATTTTTATTGTACGAAAAAGACAATAGCAAACAACATGCAAACCAATATAAATACTATAGAATATTAGGTGTTCTTTATTTAGAATTAGAAAATATTGATAGCGCTAGATTGTATTTTAAGAAAGGACTAGCCTTAGCACAGCGTAATGTCTCAAACCTTAATGCAACAAAACCTAATGCTATACATTTATATGCTCAATCAAGTTTTCAAGGATTTTTAGGCAGGTGTTTTATGGCGGAAGGTAATTTTAATAAAGCCATTCAATTACTCGAATTAGATATTAGCA
>JBILQZ010000100.1:0-6135 GCA_044372935.1 Sediminibacterium sp.
TCTTTGTATTTGCCATAAAATAATTTGACGGATAGATGTTACACGTCTATCCGTCAAATATACAAGTACAAATCAAGACTTCAAAACCCTTTCCGAGCTACCTTGTAAGCCCTATTGTCGACTAAGGTTCATTTCTGAAGACCACCACCCCGTCAAAGATGTCAATCAATACTTTTTTAGACTTATCAATCGCACCGGATAAGATTTGTTTGCTCAATTCGTTCACCACTAATTTTTGAATCAAGCGCTTTAAAGGCCTTGCCCCAAATTGCATATCAAACCCTTGTTCCGAAAGATACTCCACCAAATAATCCGTAAACTCAATCTGCATGCCATTTTCTGCCACCAATGTTTTTAATTGATTCAATTGAATTTGTACAATGGCTGCCATTTGTTTTCTTAACAAAGGAGAGAACATTATAATATCATCTACCCTGTTTAAGAATTCAGGACGAATGGTTTGTTTCAATAAATTCATTACTTCTGTCTTCGCCTGTTCTGTTTTTTCGTCTAGGTTTTTGTCTGTCACGTCTTCGAAAGCTTCTTGAATCAAATGGCTTCCAATATTACTTGTCATAATGATGATGGTATTTTTAAAATTCACCACCCTCCCCTTATTATCAGTTAATCTGCCATCATCCAACACCTGTAATAAAACATTCCAAACATCTGGATGCGCTTTTTCAATTTCATCTAATAATACAACACTGTATGGCTTACGACGCACTGACTCTGTCAATTGACCTCCTTCGTCATAACCAACATAACCTGGAGGGGCACCCACTAATCTAGACACCGTGTGTTTTTCTTGGTACTCACTCATGTCAATCCTTGTCATCATACTATCGTCATCAAACAAATAGTCTGCTAAGGCTTTTGCCAATTCTGTTTTACCCACACCAGTAGTGCCTAAAAATATAAAGGAGCCAATAGGTTTTTTAGGATCTTGTAACCCAGCCCTACTTCTTCTGATCGCATCTGATACAGCAACTATAGCTTCTTCTTGTCCCACCACACGCTCATGCAATGCGGCTTCTAAATGCATTAATTTTTCTCTTTCTGATTGCATCATTTTTTGAACAGGAATACCGGTTGCTTTTGCAATATTTTCTGCGATATCATCTGCATCCACTTCTTCTTTCATTAAGCGTTTGCCCTCTTCTCCCAAATCATTCAACTGATTGGTCAAATTCAATAGGATAGTCTCTTGCTCTTTTAATTTTCCATACCTGATTTCTGCTACTTGACCATAATCTCCATTACGCTCCGCCACTTCTGCAGCTTGTTTTAACTGCTCCATTTGCCCTTTTGCATTTTGTACCTTATCCACTAATTCTTTCTCTACTTTCCACTTTGCTGTAAGGGTATCTTGCTGCACCATCAAATTGCTAATTTCAACATTCAATTGTTTTAATTGATCTGGATTGTTTTCACGCTTGATGGCTTCTCTTTCAATTTCTAATTGACGGATCTGGCGTTGTAAAGTATCCAAATCCTCTGGCATAGAATTCATTTCCAAACGAAGTTTAGCAGCACTCTCGTCAATTAAGTCAATTGCTTTGTCTGGTAAAAAACGATCCGTAATATAGCGACTAGAAAGTTCTACCGCAGCCACAATTGCCTCATCTTTAATACGTACATGGTGGTGCGTCTCATAGCGCTCTTTCAAGCCCCTTAAGATAGATATTGCGTCTTCTTTGGACGGCTCGTCAATCATCACTTTTTGGAATCTTCTTTCTAATGCCTTGTCTTTCTCAAAAAACTTCTGGTACTCATTTAATGTGGTTGCACCAATTGCTCTTAATTCTCCTCTAGCCAAGGCTGGTTTTAAAATATTAGCTGCATCCATGGCTCCATCTCCACCACCAGCGCCAACTAATGTATGGATCTCGTCAATGAATAAAATAATTTCTCCATCGCTTCCGGTAACTTCTTTGACGACGCCTTTTAAACGTTCTTCAAATTCGCCCTTGTATTTTGCACCAGCAATTAAAAGACCCATGTCTAAAGCATAAATAATTTTAGACTTTAAATTTTCAGGTACATCTCCATTGACGATACGCATTGCTAATCCCTCCGCAATAGCTGTTTTACCAACACCCGGTTCACCCACTAAAATTGGATTGTTTTTACTCCTTCTTGTAAGGATATGTAAAGTTCTTCTTATCTCGTCATCACGACCAATCACCGGATCTAATTTACCTTTATTGGCCATCTCATTTAAATTCTTAGCATATTTTGAAAGTGCTTGAAACTGCGTTTCCTGCGTGGCAGATTTTACTGTCTCTCCTTGTCTTAATTCTGCTATGGCGGTCTTTAATCCTTTCTCTGTCAACCCTGCATCTTTTAAAATTTTTGCAACCGCATCATTCACTTGAAGGATGCCAATAATTAAATGTTCTACCGTTACAAAATCATCTCCAAAATCTTTCAAAGAGGCCGTTGCTTTTAACAAAACAGCATTCAAGTCTCTACTTAAAGCAGAAGCTGGTTCGCCAGTTTGTTGTTTAGGCAAAGTCTCCATATAGGCATCCACTTTCTGAATGACATAGGATGGTTGAACATTATTTTTCTTCAATAAAAATTCAGTAGGACTATCCTTATCTCCAAGGATGGCCTTTAACAAATGCGCCGTTTCTATATTGGCATGTTGGTTATTGTAAGCCAACTGCTGTGCAGCCTGAATGGCTTCCTGCGCTTTGATGGTATATTGATTTAAATTCATAGTACTAGTTTTAGTATTTACTATATACCCCTCAAATAGAGCGCCATCAAAATGAATCAGCTATTATGTCTTAAATCAGTTGAAAAAAAGGTAATAAAGTCAGTCGCGCGTCTTTATTTCTGCTAAATTTACATACGAACAACAATTGTATCTAACATGGCACACCGCAGAAATGCTTTACTTCCTAAATACGAACACAAAACAGAACCATTAGCAAGTCCTAAAGAATACCTTAAAAGAATTTTAATTAATCTTGCCTGGACCACTGCTGTACTTTTGGTTTCATTAAGCATTGGCGTATTGGGCTATAAATATTTAGCACCAATGAGCTGGATAGATGCCCTTCATAATGCCGCAATGATTTTAAGTGGTATGGGACCAGTGGTAGTCATTCAAACCAATGTCGGTAAATTATTTTCTTCCTTTTATGCCTTGTTTAGCGGCGTTGTTTTTATAACGAATATTGGCATTTTAATTGCGCCCGTTGCCCATCGTTTTTTTCATAAAATGAATTTAGAAGATTGAACCAGTTTCAGCATACACAATGGGTTAAATCGCTCGCACAACAACACGGCTTTGATTTTTGCGGTATAGCAAAAGCCAAAGAATTAACCGAAGATGCCTTTAGATTAGAGCAATGGCTTGCAAAAGGTTTTCATGGGGAGATGCACTATATGGAAAAACATTTTGACCTAAGAATTAATCCAACAAAATTAGTTCCAGGCGCAAAATCAGTGATCACTTTTTTAAAAAATTATTACCCTGATCAAGTCCAAACTGCAGGCGTACCTAAGATTGCAAAATATGCCTATGGCCAAGATTATCATGAGGTCATAAAACAATCCTTACATCAAATGCTGGACGATTTACGTCAAAAAATTGGTCCGATCGAAGGCAGGGGATTTGTAGACTCTGCACCCGTGCTGGAAAGGTCTTGGGCATGGTTATCCGGCGCTGGATGGATTGGTAAAAATGGTAATTTAATTCAACCTAAAAATGGATCTTTCTTTTTTATTGCAAGTTTAATTGTAGACCTTGAATTAATTTATGACGAACCCATTGCCAAAGATTATTGTGGCACTTGTACTAAATGCATAGATGCTTGCCCAACCCAAGCCATTTTGCCGAATAAAACCATTGAAGCGAATCACTGTATTAGTTATTACACAATAGAACTTAAGAAACAAAGCATTGACACGCCCTCAGATCGATCCTATCAAGATTGGGCATTTGGTTGTGATATCTGTCAAGATGTTTGTCCATGGAATCGATTTAGCCACCCGCATCAAGAAGCTAAATTCAAACCAATTGAAGGTTTATTGAATTTGAGTTCAGAGGAATGGTTAACAATGGAAGAGACCAGTTTCAAAGCTAGGTTCAAACAGTCTCCATTACTTAGGTCCAAACTAAATGGCTTAAAAAGAAATGTTCAATACCTGAAAGATCAAGGATTATAAAGATTTATGGATTGGATAAAACGCATGCAGTTAAATGCTGTAGTTCTTCTTCCATTTTTGCACCCAATACTTTTTCATTAAGTAAGGTCTGAAATTTTTCCCAAGGATACCAATTGACCTTTTGTTCAAACGACCAATGAATGACATAAGTACCTTCTTGTAGAGGAAGCCATTCGATTTGAACCTTATAAGGCGCTTGTCCAGTAGCTACCCAATTTAATACCACAGCACTATCACTTACCGAAACCATTTGGATGGTTTGAGTGCCTACTTTAGCCATCCCGTTATCTATCACCACCGACTGATCCTTCCAGTCACTCATCCAACCTTTCCAGGCGGATAAATCTTGCACACATTTTTGAATTTGCGCTTGAGTAGCATTGACTTCAACAGCCCTAGAAGTAATAACCGTCGAAGGGAATAAACTTGAGATCGCCGTAATCAAGCCGCCAATGACTACAACACTAATAAATGCAAAGCGTATCAATTTCATATTATTCCCATTTAAAGATTTTAAAGGCCACTGCGTAAACAGCGACAATCCAAACAAATAGGATAGCGATGTCATCTCCAACTGCCCATAAATTAGCCCCTTCGAATGCAATATCCCGCATCGCATTGTTAAAATGAGTTAAAGGTAAAATATTGCAAATGGGCTGAAGCCATTTAGGGAAAGATTCAATTGAAAAGAAAGTACCTGCTAATAAAAATTGAGGTAAAGTAATCAAGTTAGCGAATGGAGGAATAGTGCTTTCGTTTTTTGCCACCCCACTTACAATAAATCCAAAGCCCATAAACAAGACCAAGGCTATAAAGCTGAGCACCATGATATTTAAAAAAGTAACCCATCCATGCACCAGCGTAAATTTAAAAGCAAAATGTCCTATGCCAATGATGATGATGGCTGTCATCAATTGAAAAATAACTCTACTTAAAGCTTCTCCTAAAATAATATACAATCTTCGAATAGGTGTCGCGTAAAATCTTTTTAAAACCAACTGCTGTCTTAAATTAAAAAACAAAAAAGCCACGCCAAAAACCCCCGCACTCAATAAAGAAAAACCCAGCTGACCAGGTAAAATAAAATCAATCGTACGATAGGTTCTTCCTGGCACTTCAATCACTTCGTTCTTTACCACTGCAATAGTGGGTGCATCTTTAAATTGTGCTGCATTGATTTGTGCAATGACCGCATTTAAAATCGATTTGATCAGTTGAATATTTTGTGGATTCGCGGCAGCAGAACTTGTCAACTGTATTTGATAAGGTTGATTTGGATTTTGTGTGGGCTGAATATCAATCAATGCTGTAATCTTGCCTTTTGACAATTCGGTTTGTACAAAAGCAGTGTCTGCTGTTACAAAATTTAACCCAGCAATGGTTCTGATCTTGGAATAGACCAAATTTGTTGTATCCGCTTTAGGTACTAAAGCCACTTTTACATTGATATTACCTCCGCTGCTCAGGAATCCAAATACTAGGATAAAAATGAGTGGGAACGCAATACTAAATATGACAGCAGAGGGACTTCTCAATATGGAGCGCAAGCTTGCTCTTGAGATGGCAAGCATGGCTTTAATTTGACTATAGGAACGCATTGTTATTATGGCTGTTTAACCACAAAGATAGGCATTCGTGTTTGAGGTGTACCTACCATTTGCTGAACTGTTTTTAATTGTTGGAATAACTGCCATTGAGTGGCCCCTATTTCTGTTTCAATAGATTTAACTTTTACATAATCTTTATAGTCTTCTATGAAGTCTTCTAGGAAAGATTTAGACTCAGGGAATTGCTTTAAAGAATAGCCTTTTACTTTTGCCATTTTTGCAGCAGCTGTGATGGCGTCATTCAATGTGCCAATACGATCCACTAGTCCTACACTGATCGCATCTGAACCTAACCATACCCTACCTTGTGCAATAGAATCAATGTATTCTATGGATTTCTTTCTGC
>JBILQZ010000199.1:0-3180 GCA_044372935.1 Sediminibacterium sp.
ATGCAATTCTTTTGGTGATATCAGAAATGAATGCGATTACATATTTAGATTCTGATGTTTCAAAATGCCCTAAACTAATTTCAACTGGAAATTCAGTACCATCTTTTCTTAAAGCACAAAGTGTCATACCAAGACCCATGGATCTTGCCTGAGGCTTTTCAATGAAGCCATCTCTATTCTTTACGTGTGCATGGTGGTATCTTTGAGGGATAAGTTTTTCTAGCTTTTCATTGACTATTTCGGTCTCCTCGTACCCAAACAACTTGTTGGCAAATGGGTTAGACATCACAATTTCGCCTTGACCATTGACCACGATAATACCCATAGAAGCGGAGTTAAATAGGGCTTCGAATCTTAGGTCTTTATACTGATTGGTAAGGGGCATGCAAGGACAAATTTTGTACTGCGAAGTTACTTATATTAGGGCAGAAAAGGGAGAAATTTATCCTGTTGAATGGTGGTTAGCTGGGGTGCGGAATCATTCAATACATGACCATTTAAAACCTGCTCATATTTTGCCAAATAATGGTTTGCCATTTGGGTACTGGTAAAATTGGCCATCACATACTCATGGCATTTCTTTTTATCAAATTGATCAGCATTTTTAACCGCATCCACCAATGATGAAATAGAGTTACTTACAAAGCCCACTTCTGGCTGAATGATTTCTTGTAAAGAGCCATAAGGTGTCCCAAATGCTGGACAACCAAAATAGATGCTTTCAACGATGGATAAGCCAAAAGGTTCGTTCCATAAAACAGGGAAGATGAGTCCTTTGGAACCTTTTAATAAATTATTTTTTGCTAAGCCACCTTGCATACCATCAAAACGAATCCTTGGATCAAACGTAAGTCTTATTCCTTGGTTTACATTAAACCGCTTACCGCCAATTACCCTTAATTTTACCTGTGCTTTTTGTGCAATTTTGATTGCGCCTCTTACATTTTTTACACGCCATGCTGCATCCCCTAAAAAATGAAAATAATTTCTAGGTTGATTTAAACCAGGATCACCATAATCTTCTGGATCAATACCATTGTGCACATAGGAATCGCTACCATATCTGCTTGCATGATTTTTGGAGATAAAAACCGTATTGATATCTAATGGATTTTGATCGTTGGTGTTACCATGCAAAGTAAATAGGTAAGGTATTTTTGGTGTCTCATTGACTTTGCAATTCAAATGCACTACATCCACCCCAGCTGGCACTTGTTGATTAAAAGGAATCTTATGATCCAGTACCTTTACATTGGTAGCAAATTCACAATAAGAACCTGGAGCAACTAAATAAGAGACCTGATGGCCCATTTGAACCAATTGTTTACCGAGCCACCAAATGACCCTTTCCGTTCCACCATAAGTTCGAACGGGGATGCTTGTATTGTTGACTAGGAGGATATGCATATTTAAAATTACACCAAAAATTGATTCACACAACAGATTGGTAATGAAGACAATGTCTCTTATCAAAATTTTAGATTTTGCTTTTGAAAAAGTCTTAACTTCAAAACCTTAATAAAATTCTGTCTACATGAAAAGATTATTTACCATTTTGGCTTTAAGTGTTGCTGTCCTTGTACAAGCACAAATAAAACCAACGACGGCCACTGAGCGTCTGAAGTTAATTGAACAACGTAAGCAGTTGTTAGGTCGATCAACGCTGAATGAAGCTAGTTTTAGAAACATCGGGCCTGCTATTATGAGCGGACGTGTGGTTGACATCGAAGTGAATCCAAAAGATCCTACTGAGTTTTATGTGGCTTATGCTTCTGGAGGCTTATGGCATACTCAGAATAATGGACAAAGTTTTGCACCTATTTTTGATTCTGTAGATATCCTAACAATCGGTGATATTGCCGTGAATTGGCAGACAGGACATATTTGGGTTGGTACAGGAGAAGTAAATAGCAGTCGTTCAACTTATGCCGGTCTTGGTGTGTATAGAACTACGAATCATGGTAAAACTTGGGATTGGCTTGGTTTGCCAGAAAGTCATCATATTGGTAAAATTCAGTTGTCTTCAAAAGATCCTAACACGGCTTGGGTAGCTGTATTAGGACATTTATATTCTGAAAATAAAGAGCGTGGTGTTTATAAAACAACAGATGCTGGAAAAACATGGAATCAAACTTTAGCAATTGATGCGAATACCGGTGCTATTGATGTAGATATGGATCCAAGTAACGAACAAGTTTTATATGCAGCAATGTGGTATAGAACAAGATCTGCTTCTAATTTTGAAGAATCCGGTAAAACATCTGGCATTTATAAAAGTACAGACGGAGGAGACCATTGGACACTTCTTTCAACACCAACAAGTGGCTTTCCAGCTGGAGAGGGTGTAGGTAGAATTGGTTTAGCAGTGTATCCTAAGAATCCGTCTATTGTATATGCAATTGTAGATAATAATTTTCATCAGCCTGACACCGCAATGAAAAAAGCTGCCGATACTTCTAGGTATGTATTAAGAGATTTTAAAGCTTTAACGGTAGATCAATTTATCGCTTTAGATGACCGAAAATTAAATGCATTTTTAAAGTCACCTCGTAATGGACTTCCTTCAAAATACAATGCTGAAAATTTAAAGCAAGACGTAAAGTCGGGTAAATTAAATCCAAATTGTATTTGGGATTATTTATACGATGCCAATACAGCTTTATTTGAAACACCTATTTATGGTGCACAAGTATATCGTTCTGATAATGCAGGCGTAAGTTGGGTTAAGACACATGCTAAGCCGATTGACTTATATAGTACTTATGGATATTATTTTGGTAAGGTATTTGTTAGTCCAAGTAACCCAGATAAAATTGCTATTACAGGTGTAGGCGTTTTATTAAGTACTGATGGCGGAAAATCTTTCAAAGAAATTGGTAAAGAGAATGTGCATGCAGACCATCATTTTGTTTGGATGAACGGAGACCGCGATAGCCATATGATTATTGGTAACGATGGTGGATGTAATATTACTTATGATAATGGTGCTCATTGGTTTAAAGCAAATACGCCAGCTGTTGGACAATTTTACAATATTACGGTGGATATGGCAAAGCCTTACAATGTATATGGGGGCTTGCAAGACAATGGCACATGGTTTGGATCTAGCAGTACAAAAGAAAATTATGATTGGTATGATAGCGGCCACAATCCTTATACTATGATTGGTGGAGGTGATGG
>JBILQZ010000101.1:0-6034 GCA_044372935.1 Sediminibacterium sp.
ATCAGCGTATTCAAGAACTCATGAAAAAATGGGTGACTGAACCAGACCCAACTGCAAAGAAAAAAAGAACAGATCAATTAGATAATATATTCTTACACCGCATAGGTGGTTACTTCATTTTATTTTCAGTTTTGTTTTTATTATTCCAATCTGTTTTTTGGATGGCTTCATTCCCAATGGACGGCATTGAATGGATCTTTACCAATATCACCACTTATTTAAATCAAGTCTTACCAGCCGCATGGTGGCAGGACTTATTAGTGAATGGATTGGTAGCGGGTATTGGTGGGATTGTAATTTTTGTGCCACAGATTATGATCTTATTTGGACTCATCACTTTGCTAGAAGACACGGGCTATATGGCTAGGATTAGTTTCTTAAGTGACAAGCTTATGCGTAAAGTGGGATTGAATGGCAAGAGCGTGATGCCCATGATTAGTGGTTTTGCTTGTGCTGTGCCAGCCATCATGAGTGCAAGAAATATTGAAAATAAAAAGGAACGTCTGCTTACAATTTTAGTAACGCCATTCATGAGTTGTAGTGCAAGGTTGCCTGTATACACGATATTAATCTCTTTGGTGATAGACGAGAAAATGTATTTTGGATTTTTAAGTTTACAAGGATTGGTGATGATGGCTTTGTACTTATTAGGCATCATCATGGCATTAGCCGCAAGTTTTATTTTGAAATTGTTTATTAAAATAAAAGAGAAGAGTTATTTTATTTTAGAATTACCTGTATACCGTGCACCGCGCTGGGGCAATGTGGGTATGACAATGATTCAAAAAGCAAAAATATTTGTGGTAGACGCAGGTAAGGTGATTATAGTTATTAGTTTGTTATTGTGGTTTTTGAGTTCATATGGACCAGGCAAAAAAATGGAGCAATTGGATGAGCAATATGCAATGGCCGTAAAAGCCAATCCTGCTCAAGAAAGTGTTTTAGAAAAACAATACCATACCGATAAACTTGCAAATTCCTATGCAGGCTTATTAGGCAAACAAATTGAACCAGTGATTAAACCACTGGGTTATGATTGGAAGATTGGCATCGCATTAATTACCTCCTTTGCTGCACGCGAAGTATTTGTGGGCACCATGGCTACTTTATATAGTGTAGAAGAAGATGACAATAGTAGTTTAAGAGAAAAACTACGTGCTTCTGTATGGCCCGATGGCAAACCCGTTTATAGTTTAGCCACTGCACTTTCCTTAATGGTTTTTTATGTACTCGCCATGCAGTGTATGAGTACACTCGCTATAGTAAAAAGAGAAACAGGCTCATGGAAATGGCCGACCATTCAATTTTTTATGATGACGGGTCTGGCTTATGTAATGAGTTGGGGCGTGTATGTGCTTTTTAAGTAAAATCTACCAACCAGAAATAGCCAAAATCTCGGCAGTATGGTCTTTTGTATCAGGCTTTTCAATAATATGTTGAACCATCCCGGCTTCATCAATTAAAAAAGTAGTTCTAGTGGTACCCATATAGGTCTTACCCATGAACTTCTTCTGGCCCCAAAGATTGTATTTGTCAACGATTTTCTTGTCTTCGTCTGCCACTAAAGAGAACGGTAAATCGTATTTTTCGATGAATTTAACGTGAGAAGCTACTGAATCCACGCTTACTCCTAGGATAGCTATCCCCTTCTTAATCAATTTCTTATAGTTATCGCGCAGGTTACATGCCTGTGCCGTACATCCTGGCGTATCATCCTTTGGGTAGAAGTATAAAACCAATTTTTGTCCTTTAAAATCGGCTACTGAAACCGTTTTTCCGTGTTGATCCACCCCTTTGAAGGCCGGTGCTTTGGCCCCTTCTTTAATAACTGCCATAAGATTTTGTATTGTGGTGAAGATACGGATTAAAAAGGAGAAAATTGTTTGGGTCTATATGACCCGAATGCGGGCAAAAATTAATAGATTTGCGCAATTTATATTTTTGTAGACATGCCTAGAGACACATCCATCAAATCGGTATTAATAGTAGGTTCTGGACCCATTATCATCGGACAAGCCTGCGAATTTGACTACTCCGGATCACAAGCCGCTCGTTCATTAAGAGAGGAAGGCATCAAAGTCATTTTAATCAATAGCAATCCAGCTACCATCATGACCGATCCAATGATGGCGGATAAAGTGTATTTACTGCCCTTAACTATCGAGAGTATTGAACAAATTTTACAAGAGAATCAAATTGATGCAGTATTGCCAACGATGGGTGGACAGACTGCTTTGAACTTATGTAAAGAGGCAGATGAATTAGGCATTTGGGAACAATACAATTGTAGAATGATTGGTGTGGATGTAGCAGCCATCAATACTGCAGAAGACAGAGAGTTATTTAGACAATTGATGGTGAAGATCGGTATGGCCGTGGCACCAAGTAGAGTAGCGAATAGTTTTTTAGAAGGAAAAGAATTTGCACAAGTGATTGGCTTCCCACTAGTAATCCGTCCTTCTTTTACTTTAGGTGGAACAGGAGGAGGTTTTGTGCATGATGCAAGTGAGTTAGACGCAGCCTTAGAGAAAGGATTAAAGGCATCTCCAATGCATGAAGTATTAGTAGAGAAAGCCGTGTTGGGATGGAAAGAATATGAATTAGAATTATTAAGAGACCAGGCAGATAATGTGGTGATCATTTGTACAGTAGAGAACTTAGACCCAATGGGTGTACATACAGGAGATTCAATCACAGTAGCACCAGCAATGACATTGAGTGATACCGCATTCCAAGAAATGCGTAACAAAGCAATGTTGATGATGCGTAGCTTAGGTAATTTTTCTGGCGGATGTAATGTGCAGTTTGCATTGAATCCAGAAACAGAAGAATTGATTGCAGTTGAAATTAATCCACGTGTATCTAGATCATCTGCATTGGCATCTAAAGCAACTGGTTATCCAATTGCAAAAATTGCAGCTAAGTTGGCTATCGGATATCACTTAGATGAATTAAAAAATCAAATCACACAAACTACTTCTGCTTATTTTGAACCAGCATTAGATTATGTGATTGTGAAAGTGCCAAGATGGAACTTTGATAAATTCAAAGGTGCCAATGATACATTAGGATTACAAATGAAGAGTGTGGGCGAAGTGATGGCGATAGGAAGAAGCTTTACAGAAGCGATTCAAAAAGCATGTCAATCTTTAGAGAATGAAGCAATAGGTTTAGGTTATTACGGAAAGAGTTTGATGAAGAACGAAGAATTGATGGAATATATCAAGACACCAAAATGGGATCGTATTTTCAGAATCAAAGATGCATTGATGCAAGGGTCGACAGTAAGATCGATTGCAGCTGCAACAGGAATTGACAATTGGTTTTTATATCAAATCAGAATCATCTGCGATATTGAAAAAGAAATTGCAAAACATAATTTAGAGAGCTTGCCTACTGAAACTTTAAAAGAAGCAAAGAAGCATGGTTTTAGTGATTTACAAATTGCTAAAGTATTGCAAGGCAAAGTATCCGATGACGAAGTATATGAAAAACGTAAAGCATTAGGCATTACTAGAGTTTATAAAATGGTGGATACCTGTGCTGCAGAGTTCGAAGCAAAGACGCCGTACTTCTATTCAACATTCGAAAATTAATAATCAACACATAACTTACTAATATGAAGGCAACAGATATCGTAGTTCAAAACGAAAAAGAAACAAGAGCAGGATTCGGAGATGGTATTTTAGAAGTCGCTAGAGAAAATAAAGACGTAGTTGTGTTGACTGCTGACTTAGCGGGTTCATTTAAATTAGGTCCATTGATGAAAGAATTGCCTTCACAATTTATTGAAGTAGGTATTGCAGAAGCGAATATGATTGGTATTGCTGCAGGCTTAACCATTGGTGGAAAGATTCCTTACACCACTACATTTGCCGGATTCAGTACAGGACGTGTATATGATCAAATTAGACAATCCGTTGCTTACTCAGATAAGAATGTAAAAATTTGTGCATCACATGCAGGATTGACATTAGGAGAAGATGGTGCAACACATCAGATATTAGAAGATATTGGTTTAATGAAAATGTTACCAGGTATGACCGTGGTGGTACCTTGTGACTATAACCAAACAAAGGCTGCAACAAAAATGATTGCAAACTATGAAGGACCAGTCTACTTAAGATTTGGTCGTCCAAAATGGCCGAACTTTACTAAAGAAGACGGATCTGATTTCGTGATTGGTAAAGCACAAATTTTAGCAGAAGGTACAGATGTAACGATTGTTGCATGTGGTCACTTAGTTTGGAAATCTATCGAAGCAGCAAAACAATTAGAAGCAGAAGGCATTAGTGTAGAAGTTATCAACTTGCATACCATCAAACCATTTGACGAAGCAGCCATCATCAAGAGTTTACAAAAAACAGGATGTGTAGTGACTGCCGAAGAACATAATGTCATTGGCGGTATGGGCGATGTAGTGGCACAAGCAGCTGCAAAACATCATCCAGTACCTGTTGAATTTATCGGCACACAAGATACTTTTGGAGAGAGTGGCACACCGAATCAATTATTAACGAAATACGGATTGGATGCAGTGAATATTGTTGCTGCTGCAAAGAAAGTAATTTCAAGAAAGAAATAATAAAAATTTCTAGATAACTAAATTTTAATTTTTAGCTATTCTACTGATATTAAAAAAACCCGAAGCATGCTTCGGGTTTTTTGGTTTTATTAAGTATTTCTTATAAAATTTAAATACTTCATAAACTCCTCAAATGCAATAACGAGTTATTAAGATTTTAGAAAATACACGAACGAATAAGTATAGAGGTTAAAATTAAATTATTCAGATTTGTAGACGGAACTTCATTAAACAAGAAACGCCTCTAGTAGAGGCGTCAGACCGAGGATACTATCCTTGGTGCGGTTCATGAATACAAATGTAAAGTAATTTATTTGACAATGGATACAAAACTTGAAATAAAAGAAAAAGTAATAGCCTATATAGATGGATTCAATTTATATTTTGGCATAGTGGAAGCAGGATTTAATCATTGCAAATGGCTAGATTTAAAAATGTTGGTTCAAAATTTATTAAAACCATACCAAGAGTTAGTCGAAGTTAAATACTTCACAAGCAGGGTAAACAATAACCCTGACAAACAAAAAAGGCAGTCACTTTATATTGATGCACTTGACAGTATTGGAGTAAAAATAATTTATGGAAATTATCAAGATGGGAACGTAACATGTTTACGATGTGGGCATATTTGGAAGTCAGCAAAAGAAAAAATGACAGATGTAAATATAGCAACTGCAATTATTGTTGATGCCTATAAAAATGAATATGATATGGCTATGTTAATATCTGGAGACACCGATTTAATCCCACCAATAAGAGAAGTGCATTCTATTTTTAAAAATAAAAGAGTAATGATCGCTTTTCCACCAAAAAGACATAATAAGGTTTTGGCAATATTGGCAAAAGGATCTTTTATAATCGGAAGAAAAAAGTTAAACGAATCCCAACTAAATGAAGAGGTCATTAGTAGATCTGGGTATAAGATTAAAATTCCTGAAAGTTGGAAGTAAGAAGCGCTTTAGTTAAGGCGCTAATCTCACTTTCACCCAATGTCCATTATCGTGTAAAGTATATTGAAGGCGATCGTGTAAACGAGAACTACGTCCTTGCCAGAATTCTATTTCTGTTGGATGAATAATATACCCACCCCAATCTGGAGGCAAAGGAATAATACCTTCTTTAAATTTTTCTGCATTTTCAGCAACAAGGTCTTCTAAGAATTCCCTATCAGGAATGATGCGGCTTTGTGGTGAAGACCATGCACCTACTTGACTGCCAATAGGTCTTGAATGAAAATAGGTTTCACTTTCTTCTTGACTAACTTTTTTGATGGTTCCGGTGATACGTACCTGACGCTCTAATTCTTTCCAGAAAAAATTCATCGCCACATGTGGATGCCTTTCTACTTGTAACCCTTTTGCAGACGCGTAGTTGGTAAAAAACATAAACCCTTCTGGTGTGTAGCCTTTTAACAAAACCACACGAGAAGCAGGTGCCCCATTCGCTTTC
>JBILQZ010000102.1:0-6033 GCA_044372935.1 Sediminibacterium sp.
CAGAAGGGTGCTTTTTTAGCGGTAATGCCACTTAGGTCTCCAGCATAATAGCCTGCGCCTTTTTGCAAATCGGTACTACCTCCCAGGGTAAGCCAGCCACGCCCCAAAGCAGACAAGGGCACATCACGATATTTAAACAGACTAATAAGCTGTTTGATCATGATTATTTTATTGCCCCTTAATAAATCGTTTGTTACTGGAATGTATTTGCTAGCCGCTTCACTAGTGCCACTGCTCAAAGCAAAATAATTAATCTTGCCCGGCCAACAGATATCTGTCTGCCCCTCTAATGTAAGGTGCCACCACTCTTTATATATTTTATTGTAATTATAGCTCGGCACCAATTCTTGAAACTTCTTTCCAATATGTCGGCTAGCTAAAATTTCATCAAATTTGTTTTTTTGACCAAAAGAAGTATAACGAGCCCTTTTTAATAATTTCTTGAGTACGCGAAGTTGAGCAGATCTTGGACTTTTTTGAGGCAGGCCAAGTGCTTTGCTGATATTCTTAGGTAAATTAATCTCAAAAATCGGCATCTACAGAAACGGGTTTTACTTTTATGGAATCATTGCAAAAATACGAATGTTATTCGAGCAAACGAGCCTACTTTTGTGCTATGATTAAAAACACATTAATTCAGGCGGTAGAAGTGGGTGCAAAAGAACTTACACGTTTTTTTAATGGTAGTTTTACGGTCACCAGCAAGGCCACCATCAACGATTTAGTTACCGAGGCGGACCATGCATCTGAAAAAGCAATCATTGAATTAATACAAGCACAATTTCCAGATCACTTTATTTTAAGCGAAGAAACTGGTGAGATGGCTTCTGCTTCAGATACAAAGTGGATAATTGATCCTATAGATGGCACAATAAATTTCGCGAACGCCATCCCAATTTGTTGTGTAAGCATCGGTGTCGAATACAAGGGCGAAATGATTTTAGGTTCTGTTTACAATCCCTTTATGAATGAATTGTATTTTGCTGAAAAGGGCAAGGGGGCAACTTTAAATGGACGACCTATTCGCGTAAGCAAAAAAGAATCCATTTTACAAAGTTGTTTAGTAACCGGATTTCCTTATCAATATTTAGATACAGCGAATGGACCATTACAGGTGTTTGAAAAGTTAGTACGCAAAGCGATTCCTGTAAGACGACTTGGTAGTGCTGCATTAGATTTGTGTTGGACTGCAGCGGGAAGGTTTGATGGTTTTTATGAACATAAGCTTCAAGCATGGGATAGCGCAGCGGGATATTTAATGGTAGAAGAAGCCGGCGGAAAAGTAACAGATTTATCTGGAAATGCATATAACCCTTATCAGCCGGGCATCATAGCCTCTAATGGATTTATTCATGACCAATTGTTGTCGGTTGTAAACGGCGGTGATTTATAAAAAATAAACTATGTCAACAGAAAGAACAGAAATAGAAAAATTAGGAGAGTTTGGTTTAATAGATCGACTCACAGAAAATTTTGAAACACAAAATGCCTCAACGCTTTTGTCAATCGGAGACGATGCGGCGGTGATTGATCATTTTGGAAAACAAACGGTTATCACAACAGATTTGTTGATAGAGGGCGTGCATTTTGATTTAATGTATACACCTTTAAAACACCTTGGTTATAAAGCGGTGATTGTGAACTTAAGTGATATTTATGCAATGAATGCACAACCAACACAAATCACCATGAGCTTGGCTTTCAGCAACCGCTTTAGCCTAGAGGCTTTAGAAGAGTTTTATGAAGGCGTAGCCATTGCTTGTGATAAATATGGTGTGGACTTAATCGGGGGAGATACATCGACTTCACAAAAGGGGTTGATTGTTTCTGTAACAGCTATCGGAGAAGTGGCACCAGATCAATACATCAAAAGAAGCACCGCAGATTCGGGTGATTTAATTTGTGTTTCAGGAGATTTGGGTGGTGCTTTTTTAGGGCTAACACTTATGGAGCGCGAAAAGAAAATATTTTTAGAAAATCCACAGGTGCAACCTAATCTAGAAAACGAAGATTATATTGTTGGAAGATTGTTAAGACCGGAAGCAAGGAAAGATATTATTGAGTTGTTGGAAAAATTAGAAATCAAGCCGACTTCAATGATGGATATCAGCGATGGATTAAGTTCAGATGTGTTGCACTTGTGTAAACAAGCTGAACTAGGTTGTAGAATTTATGAAGAAAAAATTCCTATCAATGAAGCGAGCAAAGCGGCTGCTTTTAAGTTTGGACTAGATGCGACGGTGTGTGCATTGAATGGAGGAGAAGATTACGAGCTCTTGTTTACCATGAAGCAGGCAGATTACGATAAAATAACCATGCAAGAAGAGATCAGCGTGATTGGCTATATGTGTGATGCGTCCGAAGGAAAAAAATTAATTACCAAAGGGAATAATCTTTTTGATATTACAGCGCAGGGCTGGAATGCTTTTGGCAAAGAAGCTTAGCGGTATTCGATCATTTTTAAAAGCGTCAATTCTGTAGATAAAAAAAGCAGGTTGGCGCTTTTGTTTATTTCAATAGTACCTGACATATTTTTTTTCGCCATTAGCTTAGCAGGATAAACACTACACATGTTGATGGCTTCGGCTAGCGAAAGCCCCACATGATGCACTAAATTTTGGATAGACTTTATTTGCGTTAAAGCAGACCCACTAAGGGTTCCGGCAGACTCATATTTATCGCCAACTAATTGATGTTGATATAAGCCCGTTGCTGTATTGGTGACCGCATCGGTGATACAAAACAACCGATCTCCCATTGTTTTTTTTGCTATTTGTATCGCTGCATAATCTACATGATAACCATCCACCACCACACTTGACATGGCTGTTGGATGATTAAATAATGCGCCTACCAGGCCAGGTGCTCTATGTTGCAAAGGACTCATGGCATTGAATAAGTGTGTTGCAGTTTTTATGCCATCATTAAAAAATGCCATCGCGGTGGCATAGTCTGCATTGGTATGTCCCGCAGAAACTATGATTCCAGCTGCTTGAATCGCATGAATGATTTCGGTGGTACAAACTTCTGGTGCTAGGGTAATCATACTGATAGCTTCTTTGCCATAAGCAAGTAAGGCTTGAACTTCTTCCATGGTTGGTGGATGAATGACAGTTGCATCGTGTGCCCCTTTTTTTGTTTCATTGATCCAAGGCCCCTCAATGTGTAAACCGATACAACCCTTACCACCAGCTGCTTGGTAGGCTTTAACAGCATCAATGGATTGGTAAATAACCTGCATGCTTTGTGAAGCAATCGTGGGTTGAAAAAAACCAACACCGCCTTCTAAACAATATGCATCAATTTTTTCAATCGTTTCTTTGGTGGGCATTTCAGAAAGTAGCTGACCGCCTGCGCCATACAATTGTAAATCAATCAACGCAGGAACAATCAAGGGAACCGCATCCGCTTCCTTATAATCTTTTTGATCAATGGATACCACCGTGCCATTTTCAACCTGCACCACCACGTCTTTTAACCATTCTTGACCGGTATATAAAGCTTTTGTAGCATAACAAGTAGGCATCATGGATTTATTTAAGAGGGTATGGTAAAAAAGTCTGCGTCTTTCCAAAATGGAAACTGCTCCCTTGTTTGTTCTAGTTCTTTTTTTTCTAAAGTAATTTGAAAAACAACTTCTTCGTCTGCGTTATGGTATAATACTTCTCCCAGAGGACTTACCACCATTGAGTTTCCGCTATGTGCTATTTGATGTCCATCTAACCCTACTCGGTTAACGCCTACCACAAATGCTTGATTTTCGATAGCCCTTGCAACCAACAATGTTTTCCATGCAGCACTTCTTTTTGCTGGCCAGTTAGCAACATAAACTAATAGGTCATATTCATTAGGACTTGATTGTCTTGCCCACACCGGAAAACGAAGGTCATAACAAATTTGTAAATTAATTTTCCAGCCCTTCACACTTGCGATCAATCTTTTATTGCCTGGTGTATAATGTTGGTCCTCTCCTGCAAAAGCAAATAAGTGCCTTTTATCATAATGCCCAAATGTTCCATTGGGCAACATCCAAATAAGACGATTAAAATACTGGCCCTTTTCTTGAATTATTAAGGAACCTGTAAGTATAATTTTTTGTGCCATCGCAATGCGACGCATCCACTCAACAGTAGGGCCATCCATCGTTTCCGCATGAAGTTCGGGCTGCATACTAAAGCCCGTATTGAACATTTCTGGCAGAATTACTACTTCAGTCGGCGCTTCTAACCCTACAATTTTTTGCTCTAATAGTGTGAGGTTGGAGCCCTTGTCTTCCCAATAAAGATGAGGCTGGATCAGGGTTAGTTTAAGTGTAGACAAGGGAATAGGTTTAATGTCTATGAGCAAATTGCATATTAAAGGTAAGGAAATTGTAAAGTCTCTTTTTGTTTATCCTTTGTAAAGTGACTGAACAATTGGTTGGTATAAAAGGGGCTCAAATCCTCTTTGGTGCAAGAATGCCTGTGTTTTGGCCATTCGGCTAAGTCCACGCTCCCCTTTTAAGCTGTTCCATTTTTTAGCAGCTAGGGTCTCAAGGGTTTTCAGGTAAGCGTCTTCGTCAATCGCCTTAAGTCCAATTTTGATATTATAGCTACTCACTCTTTTTTGTTGCAAGGCGTGTTGAATCTTAACTTTTCCCCAGCCTTTGATTCTAAAATGGCCCCCTGCAAATTGGGTCGCAAAACGTTCTTCGTTTAAGAAATTTTCAGCAATCAGGTCAGACATGATTTCTTCTACCTCGTCCATCGTCATGCCTAGTTCGTACAACTTGTCTCTCACCTCTTGTTGTGCCCTTTCTTGATAGGCACAATAGTGCCGTATCCTTTGTATAGCTTGCTCCTTACCAATTCGAACTTTCTTCATAATGTCAATAAGAATTGCTAAAATAGCTTTTTAATCTTAAGATTTTACTTTAGTTTCGTCCTAGTTATTCTAGGCGAAAAATTAATCTAAAAAAGAACGCATGAAGTTTATTGTATCCTCTTCTTCTTTGTTAAAACACCTGCAACAAATTTCTGGTGTAATCAATACCAACACCGTGTTGCCTATATTGGAAGATTTCTTATTTGAAATTGAAGAAAAAAAATTGAACATTGTCGCAACGGATTTAGAAACGGTAATGCGTGTTCAAATGGAAGTAGAGAGCAAGGCAAACGGACGTGTTTGTATTCCTGCAAAAATCTTAATTGATTCTTTAAAGAATATTGCCGACCAACCCTTGACTTTTAATATTGACAAAAACTATGCGGTTGAAATAACAAGCGATAATGGAAAGTATAAAGTGATGGGCGAAAATCCGGATAACTTTCCTAAAGAGCCTACAGCAGACGATACGACTGGTTTTAACATGACCAGCGGTGGTTTGTTAACAGCGATCAATAAAACTTTATTTGCGGTGAGTGGGGATGATTTGCGTCCAGCAATGACCGGCGTTTTCTTTGAACTTACAAAGGAAAGCGTTCAGTTTGTGGCGACCGATGCACACCGTTTAGTACGTTATAAAAGAACGGATGTAAAAGCAACACAAAACGCTTCGTTTATTGTGCCTAAAAAACCGTTGAATTTATTAAAGAATGCATTGCCTGATAACGACGATGCTATTACGGTAAGTTTTAACAACAATCATTTATTTGTTGCACACGGATCTACACAATTAATTTGTCGTTTGATTGATGCAAGGTTCCCAGACTATAAAGTGGTGATCCCTGCAGATAACCCATATCGTTTAACCGTGAACAAGCATGATTTCCAAAACGCATTACGTCGTGTGAATGTGTTTAGTAATAAGAGCACGAATCAAGTGGCATTAAATATCACAGGTAACGAATTACAGATGGCTGCTCAGGACATCGATTTTAGCTTTGAAGGGAATGAGCGCATGAGTTGTGAATACCAAGGCGAAGACATTCAAATTGCTTTTAACGCGAAGTTCTTAATTGAAATGTTGAATGCAGCAGACACGGACGAAGTGTTTATTGAATTGTCAACTCCAAGCAAAGCAGGATTGATTAAGCCTTCTGAGCAAGTGCCAGG
>JBILQZ010000103.1:0-6024 GCA_044372935.1 Sediminibacterium sp.
CATAAATAGCAGTTTCATAAAATTTCTTTAAAATCAAAAAAGCAGGCTACTAGTGCCTGCTTTTTTGATTTTATTTATTATTTTAAAGAATTACACCGTAGAGTAGCGTAGCACTTTTAGAATTACTACCAATCCAATCCAGGCTGCGTTATTTTAAAATTTTCTTTTTCTTTTGCCTTATCTACTATCACTTTTACGTCTTTCAATAACTGTTTGGCATCATAAACAACTCCATCCTTAATGGTATATTTAACGCCACCAATTCTTGAAACAGTTCCTTCTTGATTTAAGTGAATAGCGCCAGTGCCATACATTACTTGTAAGTTTTTTAAAGGATTAGCATCAACAATAATGATATCAGCTAATTTGCCAATCTCAACCGAACCTAAATCTTTTTCTGCACCTAAAGCTTGTGCTGCATTTAAGGTGGCAGAACGAATTACTTCTAATGGATGAAATCCTGCTTCTCTCAATAACTCTAACTCTCTAATAAATCCAAATCCATAAGTTTGATAAATAAATCCATTGTCAGATCCTGCAGTTACTCGGCCACCTCTATTTTTATATTCATTGATAAAAGCCATCCATAGTTTGTAATTGTTTTTCCATTCTACTTCTTGTTCAGTTCCCCAATCAAACCAATAGGAGCCATGTGAGTTTCTGCTAGGTGCATAAAATCTCCAAAGAGATGGCAAAGTGTATTTTTCATGCCATTCTGCTCTTCTTGCTCTTTGTAAATCTCGGTTTGCTTCGTAAATATTGAAGGTTGGATCTAATGTAAAATCTAAGGCCAATAACTCATTCATTACTTTATTCCACTTTTCAGAATTGGGCGCTGCTGCTTGTTTCCATAATTTTCCTGCATTTTCAAATCTGCTTTGCTCATTGGTGTAATTGTAATCTAAAGGAAAATCTTGTACTGTTTTATTTTCAAATAAAGCTTCTGGTAATCCATACCAATGTTCCATGCTTGTCATACCTGCTCTTGCAGAATTTAATACATTCCATCTAGCCACATCTGTTTGTGCATGGTGAGCACATGATCTTAATCCTAACCTTTTATTTTCTCTAATAGCTGCATCCATTATTTCGGGAGAGGCACCAAAAAATTTAATTCCATCCGCGCCATTCTTTGCATTTTCATTGACCCAATCTCTTGCATCTTGTGCAGTAATAATTGGCTTTTTACTTCCTTGTCCAAACCCAGTGTAAGCGTAAATACGGGGTGCAACAATTTTATTTTCGGCACTTCTTTTCTTTTCGCTTAATACCCAATCTAGTCCATTGCCTGTCATTACATCTCTAACGGTAGTAATACCATGTGCCATCCATAATTTATAAACATATTCAGCTGGTGTGCCTTGTTCTGTTCCACCAATATGTACGTGCATATCAATTAAACCAGGCATGGCAAACATACCATTGGCATCCAATTCTTTTCCGTTTTTTGCCAATACCGGTCTGCGCTCCGCTTTTATAGGCATGCCTTCATTGGCTACAATGACAATTTTTACAATTCTATTATTTTCAATAACTATATCCACTGGACCTACTGCAGGAGATCCAGTTCCATTGATTAAGGTTACGCCTCTTATAATTAATTGTGTGTAAGGACCTCCCCCTTCATTGCGATCTGGGGCAGGAGTTATTTGCGCATTGACTGTTTGTAACAATAAGGAGAGCACCAATAATTGAATGGAGCGAATAAGTAGTTTCATACTATTTTATTTTAGTAACTAAACTTACGCAATATTCTTAAAATAACGCTTCATAATTTATGTGATTTGCTATTTTTTACCAGTTCTGAATTAGATAGTATTACGTTTATAACAATACCCCAAGACCTAATCAAACTGATGACAGGGTTATTTTACCATCCAATATATTTCGGAGGCTCAATATTATTTATTCTGAGATAAACTATTAATTGTCCTACATGGTGTGCTTGATGATCTTGTATCAAATTTAAAAATTGATACTTATTCAACTTACTTCCATTCCAAATAAATTCTTTAGACAATGACTTTTCTTCTAACTCAGTCATTGCTTTTAATCCGTATTCATAAGCATCTTTAACAAATTGCATTACTTGTTTTTTACTCATCTCATTTGAATTGCCCTTTTTAACATTTGATGGGTTTGGCTCTTCTTTGATATAGGTTGAACTTAACCAATAAATGTTTTCACCAATATGAACAAGTTGTTCCTTAAAACTCATCTCCTCTTTTACAGGTTTGAAATCATACTTATCTTCAACCAGCTTGTCGGCCATTGCTAATGTATATGATTTAGCATTTTTAAATTTTTCTAAGTGACTATTGATTAATAGTTGATTGGATTGTGCAATCCCAATAAAGGGAATGGATGCTATTATGATAGATATTAATAATTTCATTAAATGAAGTTAGAGATTATAAACGATGTAGTTAAAGACAGAGTTAATGTTTAGAAGTCAAAAATCTCAAGCAGAAACAACAAAGGACCCACGATTTAACGTAAGTACTTGATTTACTATTAGTTAAGTTTTCACAAAACCGAAAACGACCTATTTCAACCGATTTGAGGGGATGTTTTCCTCACACAGGTGTTGTTACAAAGTTCAAGTCTCATTCAGTTCAAAACATTGAATGTAATAAGCATAAAAAACTCCGAAATCATCAAGAAATTGGAGTTTTTTATGCCCCTGTGACAAGTTTTTGTAGTCTTTTGTAATGTTTTGTGTGGATCGGTTATTATTCACCTAACCAGCGTGCCTGAAACCAGGCGTTGAAAGAACTTTGACTTCTTGAATTTGCAGCACCGCCATTGTTTGTAACAGTTATATAATCTGTTGTACCATTTAGATAGATAATTTTTTTTACAGTCTCGTTAACAGAATAAATAGTTCCAGCTTGAGCCACAGCAATACCATTTTTTTGCATTTGTAAGTAAGTTTCCCCACCTCTATATATATCATAGCTGGCAGTTATTTCCCAATAACCAGCCTTTTGAGGGGTAAATCTATATGTTGATGTATTAAACCAACTACTAGACACATTGACAGTATTGTTCACATTACTGTACCTACATAGATCATTAGTCCATGAACCTGGCAAAGTGTAATTTGAATTTGCATGAGCTTCAAGCAAAAAAAGTTTTGTTGACGAAGCAGTTCCTAAGAAATTATTTGCTTTTACATTTCCATTAACTTCTAATTTTTCTGCTGGAGAACTTGTCCCTATACCAGTATTACCTGTTGCATCAATAAAAAATCTAGTTGGGTATGTATTAGAAAAATTTTGAGTAATTGAAAAATTCTTTGTTCCATCTCCATTAAAATCTTGAAGCATTCCCCAATCGCCCGTCCAAACAGCAGCTCTTCTACTAGTAGCATGTGTTGTTGGATTGATATAAATTGAGGATGGATATTGAGAACTACCACTTGAAATTATTGGCGTTTCTAATGTTGGGGTATTTGACAATACTACACTTCCAGTTCCAGTAGATGAAGTAACTCCAGTCCCACCTTTACTTACAGGCATAGTACCTGCACTCCATGCTCCCAATTCTAATAAAGTTATTTGATTGCCATCAGCTTCTCCAAATTGAAAACTACCACTTCCAGTCACAAATCTAACAGAATAAGTATAGGTGCCAGCTGTAGGATTGTCTATAAAATTTAAACAATATGGCACATTTTCATTCCCATTTGAAGATTCTGCCTGCAGTTTTTTTCCAATTGCTACTCCATCTCTATACAATTGTAATTGACACCAAGCAGCATTAGGTGGATTAGCATCTCCAGTTGCAATTATTTGTATGGGTCTTCCTGATGTTGTAATTGATTGGCTCACTATAATTGCACCAGTCGTCCCAGTACTCACACTCGAAGCATTAGATTGAGCGTAATTAGGGACGAATCCACTAAAAGAATTCAATGAACCTTGATCCACTAATGCATTCCATTTTGAACCATCCCAATAATAATATCCTGGCAAAACATTATTAGGAGTTGTTCCCGCAGTGGCCGTATTATAAATGATTAATCCGTTTGCAGGAGAGACAATAGTTGCAATATCAGTAATACTCAATAATGCAATTCTTGGAGGCAAAAAACCTTTATTCGTCGCACTCACATCCAACTTCGCAGAAGCATGTGGAGTTGTTGTACCAATCCCAGTTTGCGCAATTACTTGTGTTGAAAATATGAACCCTATTATGAATAAAAATTGCTTTGCCATAATAAAATGAATATGTATAAAGCAAATTTAGCAAATAGTTAGTACATCTATTCCTCACGCAGGGGTATATAAAAAATAAGCCTCGTAATTGAGGCTTATTTTTTATAGTAACTGAAATTAATTTTACCATATTGAATGCAGTGGAGTATATATCATCTTATTTATTAATATATTTTTAGATGATTTTAGTTTTATTTTTGTAAAATCTTCATTAGGGAAGATCACACTAGTTAGTAATGATAAACCATTATCAGCAAATATTTCAAATGATGACTTATCAATAAATATTGTCATACTAACTTCTTCATTATTTACTAACCTTGGCGCGAAGTTGATTCTTGCAAAATCTTTTTCAAAGTTTGTTACTCCAGATTTAGTTCTATCTAAGAAAAAACTATTTTTTTCCTTGTCATATCCGATAATTACTTTTTCATTTAAGGTGTTTGAAAATTCAATCGCATAACTCTGTTGATTATTAAATTTAAATTCAAACTTACTTGGGGTGCTAATTTTTCCAATTAGTGTTGTTAACTCTAAACTATCATTTACCAAAATATTTTGTAAAATTTTAGAAGGTTTTTCTATAGACTTCAACTCATTTATTGGCATACTCGTTAGATATAACTCATTTTCAATTTTTGTTATACCCAATTCTCTAGGCAAAGTGAATGCATTTCTGAACTTTTCAGTTGGAACGACATTAGCATACTGCCAATTACTCATCCAGCCAATAAATATTTTTCTTTTATCTGTATTACTCCAAGTTACACCAGCATATTCATCAGGTCCATAATCTGCCCACTTTGTTAATTTAGAATTAGATTTGAATTGTTTTCCATCAAAATCACCAATAAAATATTGAGTTGCCGATCCTGTATTTGGTCCACCTGGATTTAGATTAACTAATAAAACCCAGTAGGTTTTGTTATTGTATTCCATTGGAAACAAATCTGGGCATTCCCAAACTCCACCATGAGCTCCATCGGTTTTACCAAAATCACTCAATTTTACCCAATTTAGTAAATTCGGAGAGGCATAAAATGAAATCTGATCCTGCGCTGCAATTGCGGCGATCCATTTTTTTGAAGATTCATGCCAAATGATTTTTGGATCCCTAAAATCTCTTACGCCTGGGTTCTTTAAGACAGGGTTGTTTTCATATTTAATCCAAGTTTTCCCTTCATCTAAACTATAAGCAAGACTTTGAGTTTCAACATCAATTGCGCCAGCTTTTTCTTTAACCATATCATGGCTGGTATACATGGCCACTAATGGAATAATACCATTTTTCCCCAATCCTGATGTGTTGTTTTTATCAACGACAGCACTACCAGAGAAAATCAATCCTAGGCTATCTGGATATATTGCAATTGGCTTTCTATCCCAATGTACTAAGTCTTTGCTTGTAGCATGTCCCCAGCTCATATTACTCCAAACTGTCGTATCCGGACTATGTTGGAAAAATAAATGATAGGTGCCTTTATAAAATACCATACCATTCGGATCATTCACCCAATTTTTTTCAGGTGTAAAATGGATGTGAGGTCTGTATTTTTCTTTATTTAAAATATCATTCTGTTGTCCATTTAATTCTTGGCAAAAGAAAGTGATAGTAATGAAAATAAAAAATTTAAAAAAATGCATAATGTTTAGTTTAAATGAGCAAATAAGGAGAGTCTTACCTCTCCTTATTTTTACCTATTACAAATGATTTGTGCTTATTAAATCAATAAACTTCCTAATATCCTGGATTTTGTTTGTAAAGTCCGTTCGTAAAAGTAATTTCTGATTGTGGAATAGGTAA
>JBILQZ010000012.1:0-21673 GCA_044372935.1 Sediminibacterium sp.
CAAAGTCCAACCAAAGCGCTTTTTGAGCAATTGGTTGCCTTTGGGAAGAAGCATCAAATATTGATTTGTCATGACAATCCTTATGCCTTTATCTTAAACAATCAACCCGAAAGTTTATTGTCAATAGAAGGCGCTAAAGAGGTGGTGATCGAATTGAACTCTCTGAGTAAAAGCCAAAACATGGCAGGGTGGAGAGTCGGCATGTTAATTGCTGCCGAAGACAGAATCAATGAAATACTTAGGTTTAAATCCAATATGGATAGCGGTATGTTTTTACCGGTCCAGCTAGCCGCTGCAAAAGCGTTGAGTCTAGATGAAAGTTGGTATGAATCCGTGAATAAAATTTATACAGCACGTCGCGAAAAAGTATTCGAATTATTAGATGTTTTAAAATGTGCTTATTCAAAACAACAAGTTGGAATGTTTGTTTGGGCAAAAATTCCAGCCACATTCAAGGACGGTTATGCGTTGAGTGATAAAGTGCTTTACGAAGCCAATGTATTTATCACACCTGGAGGCATCTTTGGTGCTGCAGGTAACGATTATATCCGTGTGAGTTTGTGTGGGTCTTTAGAAAAATTTAGTGAAGCAATTAAAAGAATTGAAGCATGCGTTTAGCAGTGATTGGTATTGGATTAATTGGTGGCTCTATGGCCATGACCTTAAAGCAAAAAGGCTTTGTGGATCATGTGATTGGAGTAGACAATAATCCTTTGCACCAAAAACAAGCATTGCAATTAGGTATCGTAGATGAGATCATGTCTTTGGAAGAAGCCATTGATGCATCTGATATCATTGTGATTGCTACGCCTGTAAATATTGCCGAAAAGTTGTTGCCTACTATTTTAGATCGAATGGACAAGCAGGTTGTATTTGATGTAGGGTCTACTAAGGAAAGTATTGTACAAATCGCGAACGCGCATTCCAATAAAGGAAGGTTCGTTCCTACCCACCCCATGTGGGGAACTGAGTTTAGTGGTCCAGAAGCGGCTCTGCAAGATGCGTTTAAAGAAAAAGCAACGGTCATTTGTAATAAAGAACAAATAGACGAAGATGCTTTGACATTAGTACAGCAAGTGTATGAGCAATTAGGGATGCATATATTATACATGGATGCAATCAAGCACGACATCCATGTGGCTTACGTAAGCCATATATCGCATATCACTTCTTTTGCATTGGCAAATACCGTGTTAGAGAAGGAGAAAGAGTCCGATGCTATTTTTGAATTAGCGAGTGGTGGTTTTGAAAGCACGGTCCGTTTGGCAAAGTCCAATGCGGCGATGTGGGTTCCCATCTTTATGCAGAATAAGGAAAATGTGTTGGATGTGCTGAATGAGCATATTAGTCAATTGAGAAAGTTTAAGTCATGTCTTGAAAAAGAAAATTTTGACTACTTGTCTGATTTGATTGAGAATGCGAATGGAATTAAAAGGATTTTAAAATAAAATTCTTATTGAAAGCAATTTAAAAAATTAAAAATGAAGAAAACAGAAGAGATGAATACGACAAATGAATTAATCGAAGCAGTAAAAACTAAAAAGACGTTTGCTGAAATCGGAATCAATGAGCAATTGGTGAAATCGGTAACCGAATTAGGGTATACACATGCAACAGAAATTCAAGAGCGTGCCATACCAGTATTGATTAGTGGTACAAAAGATTTTATTGGATTAGCACAAACAGGTACAGGCAAAACTGCTGCGTTTGGTTTGCCATTGTTACAGTTGATCAAAACTGCTGACAGGTTCCCACAAGCATTGGTAGTTTGTCCTACAAGAGAATTATGTATGCAGATTGTGAATGAGTTGAACTTATTCAAGAAGCATGTTCCAGGATTACAAGTATTAGCGGTGTATGGTGGAACTTCTATCAGCATGCAAATTAGAGACTTAAAAAGAGGCGTACAAATTATTGTAGCTACTCCAGGTCGTTTGATTGACTTGATCGAAAGAAAGGCCATCAATTTAGAACAAATTGAATATGTCGTATTAGATGAGGCAGATGAAATGTTAAACATGGGCTTCCAAGAAGACATTGAGTTTATCTTAAAGAATACGCCAAATAGAGAAAGTATCTGGTTGTTTAGTGCAACCATGCCTACTGAAATCCGAAAAGTAAGCAAGCGTTACATGAAAGAGCCAGTAGAAGTAACGATTGGCAAAGTGAATGCAACTAATAAGAGCATCGACCACCAATACTATGTTACCTCTGCACAATATCGTTATGAGACTTTAAAGAGAATCATTGACTTTAACCCAGGTATCTATGGTATCATCTTCACTAGAACAAAAGCAGATGCTCAAGACGTGGCTGCTCGTTTAACAAGAGAAGGATATGATATCGATGCGATCCATGGAGACTTAACGCAACAACAACGTGATAGAGTGATGGGACAATTTAGAGATAAGACTTTACAATTGTTAATTGCAACGGACGTTGCTGCACGTGGTATCGATGTAAAAGGTATCACACACGTTATCAACTTTGAATTACCAGATGATGTAGAAGTATACACCCACCGTAGTGGTCGTACTGGTCGTGCAGGTAGTCAAGGAGTTTGTATTTCAATTGTTCATGCAAGAGAAACTTACAGATTACGTCAGATTGAAAATATCAACAAGAGTACTTTTCATAAATTAGATATCCCAAGTGGTAAAGATGTTTGTAGAAAACAATTCTTCCATGTAATGGATAAATTGATGTCTACTGATGTAAGTCACGGCGATTACGAAACTTATGTGCCTATGTTGGCAGAGAAATTTGCAGATATGAGTAAGGAAGATATCTTAAAAAGAGTTGCCGCTTTAGAATTCAACCGTTTCTTGAGCTATTATGAAAATGCACCTGATTTAAATTTAAGGGCTGCAGAAAAGAATGGTCGTAGAGAGCCTATGCAACAACAAGATCGCAATCGCGATAGAGGCCGTCAAGAATTTGGTGGTGGTGATCGTGGAGATCGCGGTGGTCGTGCTCAATCTAGAGGTGCCGCTGGCGCAAAGCGTTTGTTTGTGAACTTAGGGACAAAGGATGGTTTTTACAAAGCAAGTTTCTTACAATTCATTTTAGATATGAGTGATTTAAAGAAGGATGTCTTAGGAAGAATTGATATGAGGGACATGAATAGCTGGATTGAAATTGAAGCAGGTTCTGCTAAGAAAATGATTTCCGCTTTAGATGGTAAAAACTATAAAGGTCGTCGTATTCGTATGAATGATGCGGATAGTGGTGGTCAAAGAGGTTCAAACGAAGGATAAAAAACAAAGGAAAATAAAACAACATCTCAAATACTAAATTGGTTAACATGGAAAGTTTATTAAAAAAAGCACCATTGATTATTTCTGGTCCTTGTAGTGCAGAAACCGAAGAGCAAGTAATGCAAACAGCGAAGCGATTGGCTGCTACTGGAAGAGTAGATATTATGCGTGCAGGTATCTGGAAGCCAAGAACTAGACCAGGAAGTTTCGAAGGTATTGGAACAAAAGGTTTGCCTTGGTTGCAACAAGCAAAAAAGGAAACTGGATTACCTATTGCTGTCGAAGTAGCAACTGCTAAACAAGTTGAAGACGCATTGCATTTTGATGTAGATGTGTTATGGATTGGCGCTAGAACGACCGTGAACCCATTTAGTGTTCAAGAGATTGCAGATGCTTTGAGAGGTGTTAAAGTGCCTGTGTTAATTAAAAACCCTTTGAACCCTGATTTAGAATTATGGGTGGGTGGCATGGAGCGTATTGCAAAAGCTGGAATCGAAGAAATTGGTTTAATCCATAGAGGTTTTAGTTCTTATGGCAATACAGAATACCGTAATGCTCCCATGTGGCATTTAGCCATTGAGATGAAGCGTCGTTTTCCAAATGTACCAATGATCAATGATCCTTCTCATATTTGTGGTCGTCGTGATATTTTACAAGAAGTTGCACAACAAGCGATTGACTTAGATTTTGATGGTTTAATTATTGAATCACATATTGATCCGGATAATGCTTGGAGTGATGCAAAACAACAAATTACACCAGAAGTCTTAAAGGAAATGTTAGAAGCGATCCGTTGGAGAAAAGAAAACGTTGCTTCTGAAGAGTTTCATATGGCATTGGAGAAATTGCGTCAACAAATCAATCAGTTAGATGATGAATTGTTGCAAGTGTTGTCTACGCGCATGAATGTGGCTAAAAAAATTGGTGAGTATAAAAAGAACAACGATATCACCATCTTACAAACCAACCGTTGGAACGAAATTTTAGAAAGAGCGGTGGCTAAAGGGAATAAGATGGGATTAAGTGAAGATTTTATCACTAAGTATATGGATGCGGTGCATATGGAAAGTATCCAACAACAAAATAAAATTATGAATAACTAAAATTACCTGGCACGCCTTGTGATTTTAGTTATTTTAAATATCGATCAATGAAAAACTGGAAAGTAAAATTTTCAAATAGTACAGTTGAATTTGTGTTAGACGGCAAATTTGCAGCCATTGCTAAAATGGTGGATAAAGCAAATGCGATTTATATCACAGATGAAAATGTGTATGCCCTGCATCAAAAACAATTTAAAGGAAAACCAACGATTGTGGTTCCTGCAGGAGAAGCACATAAGCAACAAGCTACAGTAGATTTTATCATTGAAGCTTTATTAAATTTTGGCGCCAACAGACAATCCGTATTGATTGGTGTAGGCGGTGGCGTGGTGACAGATATGGTAGGTTATGTAGCAGGTGTATTTATGCGTGGCGTTGCATTTGGTTTTGTACCTACTACTATTTTAGCCATGGTGGATGCTTCTATCGGAGGTAAAAATGGCATTGATGTGGGTGTCTATAAAAATATGGTAGGCTTGATTCGTCAACCTAATTTCATTTTATACGATCATAGTTTCTTGACCACTTTGCCAAGCTACCAATGGGAGAATGGTTTTGCAGAAATCATCAAGCATGCTGCTATCAAAGACGCAAAAATGATGAAGGAGTTAAATGAAAACAATTTAGCATTTTATCAAAAAAATAAAAAAGCTTTGGCTGCATTGATTCAAAAAAATGTGGAGATCAAGGTGAAAGTGGTTCAAAAAGATGAGTTCGAAAAAGGTGATCGTAAATTATTGAATTTTGGACATACATTAGGACATGCGATAGAAAATGAACATGCTTTATTGCATGGACATGCAATTAGTGTCGGGATGGTGTATGCGGCAAAAATTTCACAAGTATTACAAGGCTTTACTGGAACTGGAATCTTAGTAGAAACACTTAAAAAATATGGTTTGCCCACTGCGATGCATTTTGATGTGCCAGCTGCGGTAGAGATCATGCAAAAAGACAAGAAGAACGCTAAAGCAGGTATGCAATATGTGCTTTTGAATAAAATTGGGAAAGGGGTATATGAAACCATTCCTATGAAAACTTTACAAAAACTGATTCAACTGTATTCGTAATATGATTGCTACAGTGTTTCCAAATAAAATTTCTGGGGTGCAAGTTGCGCCAGCAAGCAAAAGCAGTATGCAAAGAGCTTGTGCTGCTGCTTTATTGCATCAGGGCACTACAAGTATTTTTAATCCTGGTCATTCCAATGACGACCTTGCTGCAATCGATGTGATCCAGAAATTAGGCGCCACTGTAAAAATGAAGGCTTGTGAAATTTTTGTTGAATCGAATGGGGTGAAACCGATTGGTCCTGAAATGAATTGTGGCGAAAGTGGTTTAGGGATTAGGATGTTTACACCGATTGCCGCATTGAGTGATCATACTATTATGATCGAAGGAAAAGGAAGTTTGGTAAAAAGGCCGATGCATTTTTTTGATGCAATTTTCCCAAGTTTAAAAATTGACATTCAATCTCAAGCAGGTTTTTTACCTATTCAAATAAAAGGTCCATTGCAACCGACTACAATCACTGTGGATGGTTCTTTAAGTTCACAGTTTTTAACTGGTTTATTAATGGCCTTCGCTGCAGCAGAAGCAAATGGTGCAGTGATTCATGTAAAAGATTTAAAAAGTAAACCTTATATCGATTTAACCTTGGCAGTGTTAAATACATTTGGTTGGAAAGTGCAACATCAGTCATATGAAAAATTTGAATTTTTAGCACATCCACCATTGGCAGCTCATATTGACTACACGGTAGAAGGTGACTGGAGTGGAGCAGCATTTTTATTAGTAGCAGGAGCGATTGCTGGTCCGATTTCGGTGAAAGGCTTACAAATGGATTCTACTCAAGCGGATAAAGCGGTGATGCAAGCAATAAAACAGACAGGGGCTTCAATGCAAACAGAGGAGGATTGTATTGTCATTGGGCCAGCAAAAGGAATAGAAGGGCAGCCTATAGATTTAAAAGCATTTGAATTTGATGCCACAGATTGCCCTGATCTATTTCCGCCACTGGTTGCTTTGGCTGCAGTTTGCAAAGGCGTTTCCACTATTCACGGAGTGCTTCGTTTAGCACATAAAGAGAGTGATAGAGGGATTACCTTGCAAACAGAATTCGCCAAATTAGGCATTCAAATTGAGTTAAAAGAAGATACGATGTTGGTGCATGGCGGAACGGGTATCCATGGTGCGGAAGTATTTTCACAACATGATCACCGCATTGCCATGGCTTGTGGGGTTGCTGCATTGGTTGCAGAGGGGCCTATTACCATCACGGATGCGGAAGCAGTAAATAAATCATACACTGACTTTTACGCACACCTTCAAAATTTAGGAGCAAAAGTGGATTTATTTTAAATTCCTTAACTTGTATACACTATAATAGAACATTCATGAATAGTTTTGGTACCTTATTTAAAGTTCAAATTTTTGGCGAATCGCATGGCGAATGCGTGGGTGTTGTAGTGGATGGATGTCCAGCTGGTTTACCATTGCAAGCCTCCGATTTCCTTGAAGACATGGAGCGAAGAAAAGGAGGAAAGCAAAAAGGGACTACACCAAGACAAGAAGATGATATCCCTTTCTTTAAAACGGGTGTTTTTAATGATACTACGACTGGTGCGCCATTGATGGTTTTGTTTGAAAACAACAATACTAGGAGTGGAGATTATGAAAAACAACGAGCTGTCCCAAGACCTGGTCATGCTGATTTTACAGCAAATCAAAAATTTGGCGGCTTTGAAGATTATAGAGGTGGAGGCCATTTTAGTGGTAGACTCACTGCAGCCCTAGTTGGAGCAGGTGTCATTGCAAAAAAAATATTAAAAGGTATTGAAGTAAAGTCTACGATTCTAAGTATTGGAGGAGAAACGGATTTGGAAAAAGGCTTACAAAATGCCATCGATCAAAAAGATAGTGTAGGCGGAATTGTAGAATGTGTGGTGAAAGGTTTGCCGATTGGTTTAGGTGAGCATTTCTTTAACTCAGTAGAATCCTTAATCAGTCATGCTGTTTTTGCGATTCCAGCCATTAGAGGAATTGAATTTGGAACTGGTTTTGATGCTGCAAGTATGTATGGGGTGGATCATAATGATGCTATTGTAGATCCTTCTGGCAAAACAAAAACAAATCATGCTGGAGGAGTAGTGGGTGGATATACCAATGGTAATGACCTTGTTTTTAGGATTGCAGTCAAGCCAACCTCCTCTACACCAAAAACACAACATACATTGAATTGGGAAACCAATGCAACGGAAGATTTTTCAGTAAAAGGCAGGCATGATTTATGCATCGCACTAAGGGTGCCTGTGGTATTAGAAGCGGTAACGGCGATCGTATTAGCAGATTTAATGCTTATTGATCAGCGTATACCAAGGATTATTAAATAATTAAAAGTAAAAAAATGGAAAGCGAATTTATATATCATGTGACAACAAGTAAAGCTTGGGAGGCAGCACAAGCCAATCAAAGTTATATGCCACAAGATTTCGAGAAAGACGGATTTATTCATTGTTCAATCGAGAGACAGATTGAAGGAGTTTTAGAAAGATTTTACCAAGGCCATACAGGATTGGTAAAACTTAAAATTGAAAAAGCAAAAGTGCAAAGACCTGTCTTATTTGAATTAGCAGAAGATTTAAATGAATTGTTCCCGCACATTTACGGTCCATTGAATTTGGATAGTGTGGTTGCGGTAATGCCAATTTAAGCGCATGCAAGTAAACAAAAAAAATAGCTTCTTTTATTATTCCATTTTATGGATGGCATGCTTGGTATTGAATACTCAAGTGGTACAGGCTCAACAAGTGTATTCTAACACCCTCACCACTGAAAATTACTTGGACAGTGTCAATATCAAAAAGTATAAAAAAAGGATTGATACCAATAGAATCAAAATTGAGATCAATCATATAGAAGGGATTTCAAGTTTTTACAGTAAAAATTTAAATGGGACTTTGACTTCTACAGGGGAGCGTTTTTACAATAATAAATACACAGCGGCCTGTAATTTATATAAATTAAATACCATCGTCAGGGTCACCAATTTGCGTAATGGCAAATCGGTACTAGTTAGGATCAATGACCGGATGCATCCCAATATGCTAAAGAAGGGAAGGGTCATCGATTTAAGTCAAGCTGCGGCTAAACAGTTGGTTTTCAAGTCAAAAGGGTTAGTAAAAGTGATGGTAGATGCCATCGGATACTCCAAATCCAACCCTAAATTGGACGAGTAATTGGGGGTATAAAAAATTTCAATAATTCGGCATTAAGCCCTAATTTTGTGAGACATTTAACAAACAATTTATATGAAGAAATTATTATTTTCTCTAATCGCTTTGGGTTTAATTATTTCTGCTCAAGCTCAAGACAGCAATGGCGGTAAGAAAAAAACTTTCTTGTCTGCAAGGTACACTGCAATAGATTATAGAACCCCTTCTTTAGTTAACAAAACTTCAATCGGTCAGGTTTTGAGCGATAAGAAATGGGCACAATTACCAGATACTAAAAGAGCTATTGGTTTAGGGATGATGCGTCCTTATACTGATCAAATTGATATCTTCACTAACGTAGACTTGTCTATTTCAACAATGCCTGGTATCACTATCAATGCATTTAAAGGGTATACTGAATATGTGTATGCTTCTTTTGAATCAGGTATGAACGTAAAAATGTTCAAGACGGACAAAAAAGTGAATCCATATGTTTCTTTTGGTTTAGGTGTTAGAAGTTTCAATTTCAGCAAATATGGTGCTTATGCTCCATTGGGCTTAGGTTTACAAATCAAAACTTGTAAAACTTCTACTTTGAATCTTACTGCAGCTTATGCTACTAAGATGTCTAAGTCTTTTGTACCTTCTTATAACTATGGTATCAGCTATAATTTTCCATTGAACTAAATTTAAAATATGTCTAAAAGAGTAATTGGGCTAAGCTTAATTTTATTTGCTGCTTTAACTAGTAACGCACAAGAACAAAAAGTAAATAAAAACAAACCAGCTTCGATTGCTTTGAAAGCATCTATACTGAATTTTAAGAAAACCCCTCTTACGGAGGGGTTAACTGTTTCTACCCCTGCCGTAGGTCTTCAATTATTAAAGGGAATTGCGCCTAAATTAGATGCGGTAGTGAACTTAGATATGAGTTCACTTAAATATCCCTACTACGTTTCTTCTAAGCAGACTAAAGCCACTACAAATACTTTATATGCTGCATTAGATACCCGTGTTCATCTTAAATTAGCTACAGATGATAAATCATTGGTGCCTTATGGAATTCTAGGGATTGGTCTAGCAAAGGAGGCGTCTAATGTGTTGGCTTATGCACCAATGGGACTTGGTTTTCAGTTTAAAGCAAAACAAGGTTCCTTTTTGAATGTATTTGGTACTTATAATGCAGAAGCTTCTAAGCTTACTAAAATGCACATGAATTATGGAGTGAGTTATTCTTTCCCTTTGAAATTAAAAGAAAAGAAGCCAATTGCACTTCCAGAAGCTCCAGTTCAAGCAGACCAAGATGATGACGGTGTTAGCAATGATATAGATGCATGTCCAGATCGTGCAGGATTGTTGAAATACAAAGGTTGTCCTGTTCCGGATGAAGATGGAGATGGCATCAATGACGAAAATGATAAATGCCCTAATGCAGAGGGTATTATAAAATACAGAGGTTGCCCTGTGCCAGACACAGATAAAGATGGTATACCAGATGACCAAGATCAATGTCCAACTATTGCTGGTTTAACTGGTTACAAAGGATGCCCTATACCAGATACAGACAAGGATGGTGTGAATGACGAAGTGGATGCATGTCCAACCATTGCAGGTATTGCTGCAAACAATGGATGTGAAGACCTTCAACCTGCTTTATCTAATATTGCTGCTGCATTAAAATTTGAAGTAGGTCAAGCGACCATCGCTACAAAATCATTGAGTGGATTAGATGTGGTTGTTACTATGATGACACAATATCCTCAAACAACTTTAATTATTACAGGTCATACAGATAATACTGGTAAGCGTAAAATAAATGATGCCTTGTCTTTGTTGAGGGCTAAAAAAGTACAAGCATATTTAGTTAAAAAAGGACTTGCTATCAATAGAACTACTTTAGTTGGCTTAGCCGATACCCAACCCATTGCAGATAATGCAACAAAACAAGGTAGAGCACAAAACAGACGTGTAGATTTAACGATTAAGTATTAAGCAATAGATAAGACCACTAGATTTTTAGTTAGGGTCGATGTCTATAATAATCTGTACCGATTTATACCTTGGATGTACAGCAATTAAATGGATAAAATGCAATAATTGTTGCTTTGCTATTTGCAATTGCTGTGGTTGTCTGCTGATTTTTACACAAAGCTCCCAGATATATTTGTTCCTAATTCTATTGATAATGGGTTGTGCAGGTCCCATTACTGTTTTTTGAATAGAAGGATCTAATGATTTCAAAAAATGGTTTGCAGCTTCTTCTGCAATATGGTTTTCTTTATGTTTAAATAAAATGCTCATCAATCTGCTGAATGGAGGATAGGCAAAATGCTTTCTATTATTCAATTCAAATTGATAAAAAGAAATGTAATCATGTGCTTTTACAAATTCAATCACTGGGTGATTGGTTTGACTTAATTGCACAATGACCCTACCTTGGTCATTTCTTCTACCAGCTCTACCACTTACTTGCTCCATCATTTGAAAAGCCCTTTCGTTCACTCTGTATTGGTTAAAATTCAATAGGCTGTCCGCATCTACAATGCCCACTAAATCTACATTTTCAAAATCGAGCCCCTTGACTACCATTTGGGTACCTACTAACACATCAATTTGTCTTTGTTCAAATTGTTGAATCAATTGATCGTGTTCGTTTTTCCCTTTTACATTGTCTAAATCCATTCTTGCAATTCGGAGATGAGGAAGTGCTTTGGCTAATTTTTCTTCTATTTGTTCTGTGCCGAAACTTTTCTGTTTGAAACTTTGTTTGCCACAAGCTTCACAGGTATGCACCACAGGGTAGGTAGCGCCGCAATAATGGCAAGAAAGTAGGTGTTTGGCTTTGTGTAAGGTCAGGCTCACGTCACATTGTTTGCAATGCGGTATCCATCCACAGGTTTCACAAATGATATAGGGGGCATAGCCTCTTTTATTTTGAAACAGGATCACTTGTTTCTCTTTAGCGACGGTTGCTTGAATCGCATCTAATAAAAAGGGGGTTAAAATGCCAGCCTGGTCGGACTGTTTTTTTGTATCCACAATTTGCATTGTTGGCAATGCTCCTTCACTGAATCTTTCGCTTAAAAAGTGGTAGCCATATTTATTTTGCATGGCATTATAATAGCTCTCTATAGAAGGGGTAGCAGAGCCCAGTATTACTTTAGCACCAATCTGATTGGCATAATAAATGGCGGTATCCCTTGCTTGATACCTTGGTGCCGGATCCTGTTGTTTATAGGATCCATCATGCTCTTCGTCAATAATAATCAAGGACAAATCCTTATAGGGTAGGAATAAAGCAGACCTGGCTCCAAGTACAATCTTGATTTCTCCAGATTTTACTTTGTTCCAAATTTCAACTCTTTCGTTCGGGTTAAATTTTGAATGGTAAATAGCAATTTTGCCTCCAAAATATTGTTTAAGTCTTCTGATCATTTGAGCAGTCAATGCAATTTCTGGTAGCATATACAATGCTTGCTGATTGGATTGAATAATTTGCTCAATCAATGCGGCATAGATCTGTGTTTTACCACTGCCGGTAATACCATGTAACAAATTGACCGAATGGGTTTTCATTTGTGCTTCCATTGCATCAAAAGCAATTTGTTGCTTAGGAGACAAGGCGTGTAAATGAGCATTGCCTGTGTTAATGTCAACAGCTAGTCGGTCTATTTTTCTTTTCTCAACAATCAGTATCCCTTTTTCGATCAATGCTTTTAATTGTGCATGTGCTGCGCCAGATTTTTCAAGTAATGCTTTTTGCTGCACTTGACCTTCTGTTTTTTGAAGGTGTAAAAAAGAAAGCAGCAATGCTAATTGTTTTGGCGCCCTGCTCCAATCGTTCATTAATTTTTCTAAAGCTGCTTCTTGTTTGAAATCTGGATGTAAGTGCAATACATTTTCCACCTTAATGGTGTATTTATCCTGCATGGTTTCTTGTACGGAGCAAATGCCTTTTTGGATAAGTTTATTCACCACAGGATATACCACTTTTTTATCAAGTAGCTTTTGTATTTCTACTAAGCTCAATTGTTTTTTTATTTGTAAAGCCTCTGTCAATATATATTCTGCGTCACTCAAATTTTGTCCATCTATAACCGCTTCTTCGTTGAGGATAAAAATACTTTCACTTGATATTTTTAAATGACTAGGCACTGCAGCTTGCATCACTTCGCCTTCGGTGCACATGTAATATTGAGCCATCCATTCCCAAAGTGCCAATTGGGCAGGAAAGACAATCGGGGCTTCATCTAATATGCCTAGAATAGGTTTGGGATTAAAGCCGGCAGGTTTTTCTGCATGGATCCGCTTAATAATACCGGCATATCTCTTTGTAGCGCCAAGCATGACTTCTACGCGCATACCAATCATGATACCTTCTGCAAATTCAGCAGGAATAGCCCAAGTATAATTCTTAGGTAAGGCTAATGGTATAATAATTTCGGCGTACATAATGGGTACAAAAATACACTAAGATGCTGGATAGTTTCGATATCTTCTTAAGCCAGCCTCCATCATTTGGTAGACTTGTTCCTTTAATAATTCAAGGTCATCCATTGTGTAATTGTCAACATACACCGTAGGTAGATAAACTACTCTATTCATACCAGGGCTAAGGCTAAAAATACTACTAAAATGCATCCTGTCCACTGCATCTATCATTAGGACAGGTTGAATAGGTACTTGCATTTCTATGGCTAATTTAAAAGCCCCATTGTAAAAAGATTTTAAGGGTTGATCCTCTGTCATGCTAAAGGTGCCTTCTGGGAATATAAAGATGGAAATCTTCTGTCTTAAAGCTTCTTTTAGATTCCTAAGACTTTCTGCTCTTTTTTCGGGATTGCTTCTGTCAACTAAGATCACTGCATGCCTGTAAAAAAGTCCAAAAAGTGGAATCTTAGAGGATTCAAATTTTCCTAAGGGCCTTATTGGTTGATGTTTCAGTCTTACAATTGGAGGGATATCCATATAAGAATTATGGTTGCCCACAAATACATGGGGGCGATCAAAATGATGTTTGCCCTCGTAAATTTCTTTATGGCGCATGCCTAGAAATAGGTACAATGCTTTAGAAAAATACCTTGCGATTTTATAGATGCGTCTTGTTAAGTTTTTCTCACCTAAGGGCAGGGTAATCAACATGGTAAGTAAAGAAATAATAGTTAGTAATGCAAATACAAAAAGCGCATAACAACAATAAAGGAATCTAAAGGGGCGTAGGATAGTTTTCATCTTGAATGCTAATATAAACAAAAAGGCCCGAATAGACATTCAGGCCGTAGATTGCTTGCTTAAAAACCAATAAAACCATTTAAAATTTATAGATCGCCGCAAGTACGAAACCTGCTGATTTGCTTGTTGGGCTACCTTCTTTATTTACATAAATTGGATCTTTTGCACTCTCGATGCGTAATTCCGGAAGGAGGGTTATTTTTTTTATTTTATAATTCAGTGATAGGGTATTTGCAAAAATTGCTGTAGCAAATGCACCTGCAGAAATTGCATTTTTATCGTAGAAACTTTCTGATCGGAAGGTCAAACCTAATTTTTTACTTGGATCATAATTCACGTAAAATGCGTTGCTTTTCCAAATAGTTTTCTTACCTGCTAATTTTGACATATAAACGGTACCGTCATAATTGATTGCTACTTGGTCACTTATAGTATTGGTGACAACTAAGTCCCATTGATTGTAGTTTGCATTTTCACCCGTTTTGCCACCTTGGTAATTCACATAAAGCACTGTTTTATCCTTCCATAACTTTTTACTATACTGTCCAATCCATACTTTATAAGGACCAACTGCATTTAAATTATCCGTAGGATTGGCTAGTCCAATCATGATACCTGAACTACTATTGATTGCAAAATCTGCTTTAAGACCTGTATGAAAAAATGGGCCATAAGAAAATCCATAAGACATACTATAGTTCCTATTCAATGGGGCGTCTAATAATTCATATCCAATATGTGTGGCCCATTTACCAGTACTTATTTTCAATCGGTCTGATACATTATAAGCAATATAAGCTTGCTTCATATTTGATAATATGTCTTTATCATTGTAAGAAAATTCTTCAGCTCTTTTTCCAAAGCCTAAGTCAAGGGTGGCGAACAATTTTCCTTTGGTATAATCTAGCTTTCCTGAAACCATACCCAGTTGTAGTTGTTGATTTGAATTGGTAAAACTGGTAAAATTATTATTAGTCGTTTTTGAGCTGTTGAATGCAGCCCTCCAATAAGTATCCACATTTCCAGAAAATACAAAGGGACTAGCAGCTTTTGTTGAATCAGTTTGGCTATTACCTGCTTTTAAAATGAATAAAAACAAACTAGAAATAATAATATATTTTTTCATTGTACCCTTTTTATGCTTTCATTGGGTTTCTGCCATATTTTTCATCATGTTGTGTTGCATCAAGTCCTAACTCTTCCTCTTCTTCAGATACACGTAATGGTAAAATAAATGCGATGAATTTAAAGATGCCATAAGATACCGTGAAGCTATAAGCAACTACAATTAGCATTGCCTTTAATTGTGTAAAAAAGAATGCGGGGTTGCCGTAAAATAAGCCATCATTCCCTGCTGGGTTAATTGCTTTTGATGCAAAGACACCTGTTAGCAACATACCAACTATACCACCAATACCATGACAAGGAAATACATCCAAAGTATCATCCACTCTAGATAATTTGAATACATGACTTAATACATTTGAAATTACTGCACCTACTACGCCAATAAAAATACTCTGAGGGATACCCACAAAACCTGCGGCTGGTGTAATTGCTACTAATCCAACCACTGCGCCTATGCAGAACCCAAGTACAGATGGTTTTTTACCGCGCATGACATCAAAAAACATCCAAGCTAAACCTGCTGCTGCAGCGGCAGTATTGGTTGTTGCAAAAGCATTTACAGCAAGGCTATTCGCGCCTAATGCCGATCCTGCATTGAATCCAAACCAGCCAAACCATAATAAGCCAGTACCAATCAATACATAAGGGATATTGGCTGGTGGAATTTCTTTTTGTTCTAATTTGGCTCTTCTCGATTTTAAGACAATAGCGCCAGCTAATGCAGCGCAGCCTGCACTAATATGTACAACCGTACCTCCTGCAAAATCTAATGCACCCATCTTTAAAAGAAAACCATTTGGATGCCAAGACCAATGTGCCAATGGTGCGTACACTAATAGCATAAATAGGACAATAAATAATATGTAAGAAGTGAATTTAATTCTTTCAGCCACTGCGCCAACTACAAGACCAGGTGTAATGATGGCGAACATCAATTGAAATAAGGCGAATAATAACAAAGGAATAGTTAATGGAACGCCACCTTGTAAAACAGGAGCGCCATCGGCAACGCCTTTGAAAAATAAATGTGTCATCGGATTACCAATGATACCTTGGATTGATTCACCAAAGCTTAAACTATAGCCAATGGTCACCCAAATAATGGTGACTAATCCAGCGGATACAATACTCTTGATCATTGTTGAGATAATGTTCTTACGATGTACCATACCGCCATAAAAAAAGGCTAAGCCTGGTGTCATAATGAATACCAATGCTGTTGCAACAAGGATCCAGGCAATGTCTGCCGGACTGTAAGTACTCGCATCACCAGCGTAGCTAGGTAAGGGTGGTACAAAAAGTGCAACAATAGCAACAAGGATTAAAAGGATAAAGGGAGCCCATTTTTGAACAGTTTCATGCTTCATAATTGTGTATTTATATTATAAATGTTTCTATATGATTGGTAACAGGGTAAAACTACTTAAAAGTGGAATACGTTTTTTAAATTATTATATATTAATATAAATATAATATGATATAAAATTAAATTTAAAATACGATAAAAGTCAATGCTCTATTGATTTATATCAATATGTATTACTAAAAATGTAAAAACTAACAATTATTACTGTGGAAAAGTTTTTCATTAAAAAAGGGTCTAATTGACCCTTTTTTATGCCCTAAAGCAAAAAAATGTATATATGTAAATATTTATAATGTATTAATAGGCATTTTGCAGTCCATTTTCTAATAAACTACTGTCTTTAGACTCTAGTAAAGAGCTACCCATTAAAAATAGGTCTACTTGTCTGGCACATTCTCTTCCTTCACTGATCGCCCATACCACTAAAGATTGTCCTCTTCGCATATCACCTGCCGTAAATATTTTTTCTTGATTAGTTTTGTAGGCCTGCTCATTGGCCTTTACATTGCCCCTTTCATCTAAAGCAATACCTAATTGTTCTAATAATCCGGTTGCTTGAGGATGTAAAAAGCCCATTGCTAATAATACTAATTCACATGGTATCTCTCTAAGGCTTCCTTCCACTTCTTTAAATTGAGCAGGTCTACCATCTGAGGAGGCGGTCCATGCAACATCCACAATTTGTATACCTTTTAAATTTCCTGCTTCGTCCCCAATAAAAGCTTTGGTGGCTACATTCCATAATCTTTCGGCACCTTCTTCATGTGAAGTGGTTGTTTTTAACAACATAGGGTAGGTAGGCCAAGGCATATATGATGCTCTTGATTCGGGTGGTTTAGGTAGGAGTTCAAATTGCGTGATACTTTTTGCTTTATGACGATTTGATGTACCAACACAATCACTACCTGTATCACCTCCACCAATGACTACGACGTTTTTCCCTGTAGCGGTTAATTCAGTTTCGTCAATCGAAATATTACTTACTCTTTTATTTTGTTGCTTTAAAAAATCCATCGCAAAATGTACGCCCTTGAATGCCCTTCCAGGAATGGGTAGATCTCTTGGAATGGTAGCGCCTCCTGCTAATACGATGGCATCGTAATTACGTTGGATATCGCTTACTCTTATATTTTCGCCTACATTGGCATTGCATATAAATTCAATTCCTTCTTGTTCTAATAAGTCTATTCTTCTTTCCACCACCTTCTTCTCTAATTTAAAATCTGGAATGCCAAATCTTAATAAGCCACCTGGTTTTGGATCTCTTTCGTAAACAGTCACTTGGTGTCCTGCATAATTTAACTGTGCTGCAGTTGCTAAACCTGCTGGACCCGATCCAATCACGGCTACTTTTTTACCTGTTCTTGTGCTTGGTTTTCTAGGTTGAACAAAACCTTTTTCAAAAGCAATTTCAATGATATGTTTTTCAATTTCTTCAATGGTCACTGCTGGTTGATTGATTCCTAAGACACAAGCACTTTCACAGGGTGCGGGACAAATACGTCCGGTAAATTCTGGAAAATTATTGGTAGAGATTAAGATATCATAAGCCTCCTTCCATTCTTTATTATATACAGCGTCATTGAATTCGGGAATAATATTACCTAATGGACAGCCGTTATGACAAAAGGGAACCCCGCAATTCATACATCTTGCAGATTGCTCGTTCAATTGTTGGTCAGGCATACGCTCAACAAATTCTTGATAGTTTTGAACTCTATCTGCTACCGGTAATTTATTGGGTAGGGTTCTTGTGAATTCTTTAAATCCTGTTGGCTTTCCCATAATTTTATCTTCAATAGTTAACTTAAAATTTATAATTGCTCCTTTTAGTACCAATAAAATTGGTTGCTTCCTTTTTATTTATTTAGTAAAGCTGCTTTTTTAGTAGCTAAAACATTTTTATAATCTCTAGGAAATACTTTGATAAAGTTTTTAATTTGATTGTCTAGGTCAGCTAAAATAAATTTAGCAACAGCACTTCCTGTTTTAGCAGAATGTGCCGTAAGCATTTGTTGTAAAATTTTAGCGTCATTGGAATCTAAAGGATCCAAGTCAACCATCTCAGTATTGCAAAGGCTTTCAAAATTATTTTCAAGATGGTACACATAAGCAATACCTCCACTCATACCTGCAGCAAAATTTCTTCCTGTTTTTCCAAGAATAACTGCAATGCCTCCTGTCATGTATTCACAACCATGGTCACCAATGCCCTCTACCACCACATGTGCACCAGAATTTCTTACAGCAAATCTTTCACCTGCTTGCCCTCGTATATAAGCTGTTCCACTGGTGGCACCATAAAAGGCTACGTTACCAATTAAAATATTTTGTTCTGCTATAAATTGTGCTTTTTTATCTGGATAGACAATTAATTCGGCGCCACTTAATCCTTTTCCAAAATAATCGTTGGCATCTCCTTCTAGCTCTAGTGTCACGCCTTTGGTATTGAAAGCCCCAAAACTTTGGCCAGCAGTTCCGGTAAATTTAAAATGGATGGTATCCGCAGGTAAACCTTCAGCTTGGTATTGTTTGGAAATTTCATTGGATAAAATAGTACCCACCGTTCTATCTGTATTTTTGATAGGGAAGGAAGCAGCTACTTTAATTTGATTTTCTAAAGCAGGTTTTGCAGCTTCTAATAATTTCCAATCTAAAACATCATTTAATCCATGGTCTTGAATTGCTGTTTGAAACAATCCAATATCAGCTGCAGCAGGCGCTTTATATAACACGCTACTTAAATCTACTTTTTTGTATTTCCAGTGCTGGATGTTTTTGCGCATAGTTAATACATCCGCTTGTCCTACCATTTCATTCACTGTTCGGTAGCCTAATTCTGCCATGATTTCCCTTAGTTCTTCAGTAATAAATTCAAAGAATTTTACTACATGGTCTGGGTCGCCTTTAAATCTTTTTCGCAATTCAGGATCCTGAGTTGCTACACCTACTGGGCAAGTGTTCATATGACATTTACGCATCATAATGCAGCCTTCTACTACTAATGCAGCAGTTGCTACGCCCCATTCTTCTGCACCTAGTAAAGTCGCTATTGCAATATCTCTTCCAGTCTTCATCTGTCCATCCGCTTGAACCACAACACGTGATCTTAAGTTATTATTCACTAAGGTTTGATGTGTTTCTGCTAAACCTAATTCCCAGGGAAGTCCAGTATGTTTTATAGAGCTTAATGGAGAGGCGCCTGTACCACCATCAAATCCAGCAATCAACACCACGTCTGCTTTTGCTTTGGTTACACCTGCGGCAATTGTACCTACGCCGGCTTTTGAAACCAATTTCACATTGATTCTAGCAGCTCTATTGGCATTTTTCAAATCAAAAATTAATTGAGACAAGTCTTCAATAGAATAAATATCATGGTGTGGAGGAGGGGAGATCAAACCAACACCTGGTGTGGAGTGTCTTGTTTTTCCTATCCACTCATCTACTTTATCGCCAGGTAATTGTCCACCTTCACCTGGTTTTGCACCTTGTGCCATTTTTATTTGAATCTCATCTGCTTCGGTTAAGTATTGACTTGTTACACCGAATCTTGCACTAGCTACTTGCTTAATTGCACTGCGCATTGAATCCCCATTTTCCATTTTTTGATAACGAATAGGGTCCTCACCACCTTCACCTGTATTACTTTTTCCGCCTAAACGATTCATGGCAATAGCAAGTGTAGTATGTGCTTCCCAAGAAATAGAACCAAAGGACATTGCGCCAGTTGCAAAACGTTTATAAATAGCAGTGGCAGGTTCTACTTCATCTATCGAAATACTTGGTCTAGTAGGGTTAAAATCAAATAATCCTCTTAGCGTATAGGCTTTTTGAGTTTGGTCATTCACTAATTTGGAATATTTCTTAAATCCAGCATAGTCGCCAGTGCTGGTTGCATGTTGTAATGCATGGATAGTTTGTGGGTTAAACAAATGTGCTTCACCTCTTCTTTTCCATTGGTAGATACCACCTTCAGGTAAACGATCGTTGAGTGTTGCTTTTTTTGCAAAAGCCAATTCGTGTTTTGCTAAAATTTCTATAGCAATCTCATCTAAGCCCATCCCTTGTATTCTGGAAGTAGCACCAGTAAAATAGCGGTCTACTACTTCTTTATTAATACCAATGATTTCAAAAATTTGTGCACCTTGATAAGATTGTAAAGTGGAGATACCCATTTTTGAAAACACTTTATACAAGCCTTCATTCACCGCCTTGATGTAATTTTTCTTTAATTTTTCTGTGTCGTAATCCGTTTTCAAAGTGCCTGCTAATTTCATAGCACGGATAGAGGAGAGTGCTAAATAAGGATTAATTGCGGTGGCGCCAAATCCTATTAAACAAGCATAATGATGTACTTCCCAAACATCTCCTGCTTCAACAATGATCCCTACTTTACCTCTTAACCCTTTGCGAATTAAATGATGATGCACTGCTGAACAAGCAAGTAAGCTTGGTATCGCTGCATGTTCAGAATCTATAGACCTGTCGGTTAATATAATGACTTCAAATCCATCCTCCACTGCATCCACTGCATAACGACATAAACGATCCAGTCCTCTTTTCAACGAACCCTCTTTTCCATCCGCTCTAAAATAACATTGTAATGTTTTTGCTTGAAACACACCCGTGTCAATAGACCTAATTTTTTCTAATTCATGGTTATTCAAAATAGGATGTTTTAAAGCCACACAGTGACTATCTTTTGCATCCTCCACTAATAAATTACCTAAGCTGCCAACAAAAGTGGCTAATGACATCACCATTCTTTCTCTTATCGGATCGATAGGTGGATTGGTGACTTGTGCAAATAATTGTTTAAAATAACTTGTTAAGTGTTGCGCTTGGTCACTTAATATAGCAAGAGGTGTATCTGTCCCCATCGAACCTATAGGTTCTTTGCCTTCTAATGCCATTGGCGTGATGATCCAGTCCAGGTCTTCTTTACTGTACCCAAAAGCTTTTTGGTATTTGAAAATTTGTTCCTGCTCTAAGTGTGTAAATTGAATTCTTGGTTCTGGTAATTCTTCTAGTCTAATTTTATATTGATTTAACCAATCTGCATAAGGTTGTGCGCTACAAATAGCTTGTTTTAATTCAGTATCACTGATGATTCGTCCAGCTTCCATGTCAACGACAAACATTTTGCCAGGTTGAAGTCTGCCTTTCTCTATGACGATAGCAGGATCTACAGGTAATGCTCCTGTTTCAGATGCCATGATCACACGATCGTCGTTGGTGACACAATACCTAGAGGGTCTTAGTCCATTACGATCTAATGTAGCACCAATCATTTGTCCATTGGTGAAAGAGATAGATGCAGGTCCATCCCATGGTTCCATGATGGCTGCATGAAATTCATAAAATGCTTTT
>JBILQZ010000104.1:0-5885 GCA_044372935.1 Sediminibacterium sp.
AAAGATTTGTTTATGAAAAGGGTTTACCCTTATCTTTGCCGTCCTGAAAACGACCTGTAAAGGCAGTTTTTGGAGGTTTGGATCGGTAGTTCAGTTGGTTAGAATGCCGCCCTGTCACGGCGGAGGTCGCGGGTTCGAGTCCCGTCCGGTCCGCGTAAAATGAGTAAAACCCCTTGATTATCAAGGGGTTTTTTATTTTGTGTAGCTAAAAGTGTAGCAACCCGTTCATTTCTACCCATTTCTTATCTTTTTTCCTATCTCTAACATTTGATTAATATCTGTACCACTTTTTACATACCTCTGTAAAGTCAACAATTTCTTATGTCCTGTAATTTTCATGACCTGTTCATGAATTTGGATTTGATTATTAAATTCAACAAAACTTTATCCTTGCCAAATCTCTACTACATATATTACACAGTAATATATGTAGTTACAGTGTAATATATGTAGTAGAATAAATAATCTGAACACTTGGTGAGCCTTGATCTATTGAGCATGTATTATAAGAAATTGCAAAATTCGGATCGGTCACCCCTGTTCGTACTGCTATACTGCTAACACTATTAATCGCAGATGAAACCGTTAAATAATAATCTGTATTTGCGGTGACAGCTATTGGCGTTGCAAACGTGAATGTTATAATACCGCTACCGCTTTGAGAATTTGAGGATCCTAATAAAGTTAATGGATCAACCGTAGCGATTGTACTATTGAATGCCCCTCCACCAGGTGCACAAGAACTTAAGCTACTATAAATTGAGAATACAGCATTTGTTGCACCATTAATATTAAGGGAAATTGAAGTAATTTGTCCAGTTAATGTTGGTCGAATTCTTATTACATTCTTTCCAAAATCAAAATACGCAAAATATGAATTTGCACCAGTAAAACCTAATGAACTTTGCTTTGGAGATTTAAATAAATAAAAAGTGCCGTCGCTTTGATCATAAACTACATCTCCTGGATTATAATTTGAAGTATTAATTGGACCAGCTATGTTAGTTACAAATGTATTGCCAGCAGGAGCAGCAGTATTTCTCCAACTTGCAGTCCCGCTCCCATCAATAGTTAAAACCTGACCATTTGTACCTGATGAGTTAGGATAGGTAATTGAACCCGCGGTCAAAGTACCTGATGTTTTTACATTGGTCACAGATGTATTTCCTAATTGAATCGCATCACTTGTTGTAACAACTGCTCCATTACCAATAGCAGTGGCATTATATAAACTATTGGTTCCCACATTTGCTTGAAATCCAATAATAGTATTAAGTGAACCTGATGTAATTGTATTACCTGCATCAGCACCTAAAACAGTATTACCGCTAGTAGTGGCATTCATTAAAGTATGATTTCCAATAGCCGTATTATTAGCTCCGGATCCAACCGCAAACATAGTCTCTCCTCCCATAGAAGTATTAGCGCCTCCTGTTGTTAATCCAAGCATATTAAAATACCCTACACTTGTATTATTATCAAATGAGGTTCCACTATACTGTCTCATAGCTCCATAGCCAATTGCAGTGTTTCTGGTACCAGTACCAGAAGCTAATGCATCAGCACCAACTGCTACGTTTTGATCAGTATTACCATTACCACGACCGATTTTTACGCCATTAACAGTTATATCACTACTAAAAGTTTTTGTTCCTGCAATTGTTTGACTTGTTGTCAAATCAACAAAGCTACCATTACCAGTTGCAGCAGTTATTTCTTTACTTGTTGTATTGTAAAATAATAAATTCGTAGTTGCAGTTGTTGAACGAATAGGGTCAACAAAAAGTCCGGAATTTTGTGGATTTAACGGAGTACCAGTTCCTGTCGCATTGATTGCAATACTGTTTGCTGCCTGACCAGATTGACCTGCAAAAGTACCAATTGCTACTGCATTAGCGCCTTGACTATTCTGACCTGCTGCATATCCGATTGCAACAGCTTGCGAACCCTGACCTGCCTGAGCTGCGTTTCCACCAATGGAAATACTATTCGCCCCCTGATTTTGGTCTCCAGAAACATATCCAATTGCAACTGAACTTTGTCCTTGATTTCCTCTTCCAGCTCCACCTCCTATTGCAATAGTATTTGAATTAACACCTTGACCTGGAGTTCCAGCCTCAGAACCGATTGCAACATTATTGCTTAATAAACCTAAGGCTGATTTAATACCAGAAATACTTGTTTCACCAGTTCCTCCATTGGCTAAAGGCAATACCCCACTGTATGCTGTGGCGGTTGTACTCGGCGTTATCCAGGAGAGTGCTCCATTTCCATTAGATGTTAATACTTGACCATTAGCACCTGCACTAGTTAGTCCTGTTCCCCCTTTTTCAACTGCTACCGCCGTACCACTCCACACACCACTTGTGATTGTTCCTACTGTTGCTAAATTTGACAATGATGTTAATGTCATGTTTGTAGTTGCTGTTATATTTCCAGCCGTAGTTGCTGTCGCTGCATTACCAGTTGTATTTTGATTAAATGTTGGAAAATTAGTTAAACTAGCAGCACTTCCTGTTGGAACTAAATAATCTGTTCCTGCAATTAATGGTGCTTGAACATTAGTACCAATTACCAATCCTAAATTTGTTCTTGCAGCACTTGCTGTTGTAGCACCCGTTCCTCCCTTTTCAACTGCTACCGCTGTTCCACTCCATACACCACTTGTGATTGTTCCAACTGTTGCTAAATTTGACAAGGATGTTAATGTCGTGTTTGCAGTTGCTGTTATATTTCCAGCTGTAGTTGCTGTCGATGCATTACCAGTAATGTTTATTTGATCCCCTGTATTAGTACCAGAAATAGCTGCAAGTTTTGTTTTTTCTGCAGTGGTATAATCATTGGTGGATAATTCTTTGCCTGTAACCTTATCAACTTTAGTTGTAAGTGCAGTATTCACATCGGAAGTATTTGCTTTTAAGGAAAGCGCAGCAGTTGTTGCAAGTGCACTTAAATCTTGATCCCCTGTATTAGTACCAGAAATAGCAGCAAGTTTTGTTTTTTCTGCAGTGGTATAATCATTGGTGGATAATTCTTTGCCTGTAACCTTATCAACTTTAGTTGCAAGTGTAGTATTAACATCAGCAGTGTTTGCTTTTAAATTTAAAGCAGTATTCACATCGGAAGTATTTGCTTTTAAGGCAAGCGCCGCAGTTGTTGCAAGTGCACTTAAATCTTGATCCCCTGTATTGGTTCCAGTAATGGCTGCAAGTTTTGTTTTTTCTGCAGTGGTATAATCATTGGTGGATAATTCTTTGCCTGTAACCTTATCAACTTTAGTTGCAAGTGCAGTATTCACATCCGAAGTGTTTGCTTTTAAGGCAAGTGAAATATTTACATCGGCAGTATTTGCTTTAATGTTAATAGCAGTAAAGTATGGCTTAAGCATTGTCGCGGTATCTGAAGTGTTCAACTTACCATCAGCTCCTCTTACATTACCCGCATAAAGTGCATATGGCACACTCCAAAACTGTGAAGTACCAAGATCCACATATTCGTTATTTACATTCCAACCTGCATTAGGTACGGTGGGTTCAACGGCTATTTTCAAGTTTAAAAAGAAGGGGCCATTAGACCAGTCTATATTAGCAATACTTGTCACACCACTTGCATAGGTTCCTTTACCAAGTACAATAGTAAAGATACCAGCAGAAGACGCAGTTACTTTAAACGTTTCTGAGTAAACGATACTACCTGTTGCTGATTTAGCAATAATGGCATCTCTTACATAAATGACTCTACCTGCAGCTGGACGCCCGTTTGCGTCTGTTGCCAAGGCCTGGAACTGAATACCATCAGGTGCTTGACTAACCTGTGCATAAGAGTGTACTGTTGTAAATAAAACAACTAGTAGTAACGCTGATTGAATAAATTTCTTTAACATATAGTTTGACATTATAGGATATTGCTTAATTAATTTTAATGATTTTTAGTTCGCCTGTTTGTGCATTTGCATTATAGCGGATATAATAAACTCCTGCTGCTCTATTTGAAACATTAATTGCGAAGCCGGTGCCTAATTGCGCAACACTAGTAGTGTATGCTGCTATTGTTTTACCATCGGCACCAATAAGTGAAAGGGATACACCTGCAGATGTTTCCATTAGTGGCTGCGCTGTTTTAACCCATACCGTTGTAGTTACAGGGTTAGGATAACAAATGAGCTGTAGCCTTGTATTTGTAAATGCAGGAACAATACAACTACTCACAAATAAACCTGGTGTTGTTGCATTATAACTTCCTAGACCGCTGTAAAGTTTGATACAATTAGTAGCATCTAGTACTACTGGGCCAGAAAAAATAGGTGTGGTTGACCCTGTAGTTCCAACAGCGCCAACGCTAAAAACGGTGTTAATCGGGTTTACGTTTTGTGCATTAAGGCATGAATACCATAATAACACAACAACCAAACTAATTACCTGCCGTGTATACCGCTGTAATAGGTGTACCATTGTTATTGTGTAATATGATGAGATTAGTAGCAGAGAGAGAAACAATCTGAAATGTCTGCGTGGCAGGTGTACCTGATGGGAAATTAACGTAACGAACAGTTAGCTGACTGGAGCTTGACATATCCCAGGTACCCTGAAACCCATCACTATCAGCATAAGAGCCATTTTTTGAATAGGTTTTTGAATAATTTTTTTGGGCAAATGTTAATGGAAGCACTGTAACCGACGAAGTTAAACTTGTTAAAAGCCACTTAGTAGGTGTTGAACCAAGGCCAGTTAAATAAATCTTGTTTTGCTCTAATGGAGAAAGTGCTTCTTCCTTTGCGCAGCCAGTAAACACTATAGATGCAAACAAAGAAATGGAAATAAAAAATAACTTTAATTTCATTATTAATTGTGTTATAAATTTTCTAAAAAAACTTTCCAGCTAAAATGGACATATGTAAGATAAGCTTTAAAACAAATATTAATAGAATATAATCTATTATGCTTACTGGTATTTTTTCACATTTTATTACGAATCTGTGTAGTACAAAAGTGATTTTTTGTATTAATACTATGAATTACAAAGTCATAATGGATGAATTACCGGTCCGCTAGGTTAAATCACCTAGATTTAAAATCCTTGTAATCCTTATTACAAGGATTTTCTTTTACTCCCCTTCAGGATCCAATATCCAAATTATTATATTTAATTACATATAATTTTTGTTAAAATACAATTATTATATGTATTTAGATATATTTTATTTAATTTAGCTAAAATAACTACAAAAACATATAATGATACCATTAGATCAATTTTTGAAACAAAAGCGTAAAGAAGCCAATTTAACGCAACAAGAATTTGCTGTTAGAGCAGGCGTTGCACTAACTGTAATAAGAAAAATTGAGCAAGGAAAAAGGAATCTAAACCTAGAAAAGGTAAATCATGTTCTAAAAATGTTTGGCCACACCCTAGCGCCAGTAAGTAGCAAAGAACTAAGTAATAATCAAAATGATTTTGAATGAGAAAAGCTGAAGTATACTATCAGAATCAATTAGCTGGTCTATTAACAGAAACGGATGATGGACATTATATATACCAGTATAATGACAACTATATTAAAAAATATCCGAACCAATTTTTAAGCTTTACAATACCTGTTAGAACTAAACCTTATAAAGACAAGCAACTTTTTGCCTTCTTCGAAGGACTTATACCAGAGGGATGGCTTTTAGATATTGCATCAAAGAGTTGGAAAATAAATCCAAAAGATAAAATGGGATTATTAATGGCTTGTTGCCAAAACTGCATAGGCGCTGTAAGCATTAAACCGATAATAGAAACGAATGACTAGAAAATGTTTATACTGCTATAAAAGTATCACTGAGGATAGTGATTTTCATGAAGCATGTTGCAAAGCATTCTTTGGAACAACACAAACCCCAATA
>JBILQZ010000105.1:0-5854 GCA_044372935.1 Sediminibacterium sp.
TATCACACATGCTTTGAGTTTGGTAGGCTATGAGACAAAGGACAGCATCGCTTCCTTGCTTGCCTTCAAGCGTCATTTTAGACAGGACAGTGCTCGTGTTATGACTGCGGCTGATAGCTCCGTTTTGGCTCAGTTGATTAAAGCGAAAATGTCGAAATAATATCTAAGAAAGTCTAAAAAAGTTGATTAAATATTTTGTCTGCTAACAATTGTTAGTGTAATTTCGGCGAAATATTTGACTATGGATTTTCGTTTATCAGAAGAGCAATTGATGATTCAAAAGGCGGCGCGTGAATTTGCACAACAACAGTGTTTACCTGGCGTCATAGAAAGAGACGAACATCAAAAAGTACCCAAAGAACAATTATTACAATTGGCTGACCTTGGCTTTATGGGGATCATGACTTCACCAGCGTATGGTGGTGCTGGCATGGACACCATTAGTTATGTGTTGGCGATGGAAGAAATCAGCAAAGTAGATTCTAGTGTGAGTGTAAGTGTGAGTGTCAACAATAGTTTAGTATGTTGGGGTTTAGAATATTTTGGAAATGAAGCACAGAAACAAAAATATTTAACCCCTTTAGCGCAAGGGAAAAAAGACGGTGAATTATATGTTGGTGCTTTCTTATTAAGTGAGCCAGAAGCGGGTAGTGATGCAACACACCAGCATACCAGTGCCATCGACAAAGGAGATCATTATGTTTTAAATGGCGTAAAAAACTGGATTACTAATGGATCTACTGCCTCTGTTTATTTAGTGATGGCGCAAACTGATGCATCTAAAGGGTCAAGAGGTATCAATGCTTTTATTGTAGAAAAAAATACTCCAGGTGTTACTGTAGGCCCTAAAGAAAACAAAATGGGTATTCGTGGAAGTGATACGCATTCTATTTCTTTTACCGATGTAATTGTACCAAAAGAAAATAGAATTGGAGAAGATGGATTTGGATTCAATTTTGCCATGAAGACATTAAATGGAGGCAGAATTGGTATTGCAGCACAAGCTTTAGGAATAGCGAGCGGTGCTTATGAATTAGCATTGGCTTATAGTAAAGAAAGAAAATCATTTGGTAAACCAATCCACGAGCACCAAGCCATTCAATTTAAGTTGGCAGAAATGGCTACTCGAATAGAAACGGCAAGATTATTATGTTATAAAGCGGCATGGGAAAAGGACAATCATATGGACTATGTGATGAGTGCGGCTATGGCTAAACTACATGCTAGTGATACTGCAATGTGGGTGACGACTGAAGCAGTGCAAGTACATGGTGGATATGGATTTGTAAAAGAATTTCATGTGGAGCGTTTAATGCGCGATGCAAAAATTACCCAAATTTATGAAGGTACTTCCGAGATCCAGAAGATGGTGATTGGTCGTTCAATTACTAAATAATTGAGCTGTTCTAATTACCTTTGTAGCATATGTCAGTAAACATTTCGGCTTATCAGTCTATTCAAGCAACTTTAGCGAACCAAGAGGTGACGTTAATAGCTGTAAGTAAAACTAAGCCCAACGAGGATCTAATGGAATTGTATGCTTTAGGTCAACGAGCTTTTGGCGAAAATTATGTGCAAGAGCTAGTAGATAAAGCTGCAAGTTTACCAAAAGATATCGAATGGCATTTTATTGGTCATTTACAGTCCAACAAAGTAAAATACATTGCACCTTTTGTGCATTTAATTCATGGTGTAGACAGTGAGAAGCTGTTACAGGAAATCAATAAACAAGCATTAAAACAAGATAGGGTGATAGATTGCTTATTGCAAGTGCATATCGCAGAAGAGGAAACTAAATTTGGTTTTGATGAGGCAGGTTTGATAGAATTGCTTGCATCAGGTAGACTGGTAAACTATCCAAATGTCAAGATCAAAGGGTTAATGGGCATGGCTAGTTTTTCTGAGGACCTTACTCAAGTTCAAAAAGAATTTAAGCTATTAAAAAAATGTTTTGAACTTACACGAAAATCCATGGGGGAGACTTGTTCTATTTTAAGTATGGGCATGAGTGGTGATTATGCACTAGCGATACAGGAAGGCAGTACTATGGTGCGTATAGGAAGTCTATTATTTGGCGCAAGAAATTATCCTACAACGAAATAGCATCCATCAATTCTAATCCATAAAAATATTAAATTGATGTATAAAAAAAGAGAGGCTCAAAAGCCTCTCTTTTTTTATCAAGTATCTTGAAATTAAACTTACTTATTTAGTCTTTGAATGATCAAATACCAATTGGCAGAAAGCTTTTACACCAACAATGAATCCTGATTCATCTAAATAAAAATCAGGTGTGTGGTGTGGGCCAGCTTTACTTGGATCAGTGCCTTTTGGTAAGGCTCCTAAGTTAAAAAAGAAGCTTGGCGCTTTTTCTCCAAAGAAAGAAAAATCTTCGGCACCTGTTACCCAAGTTGATTCAGAAACATTGTCTGCACCTGCAGCTTTGATTAAAGCAGGTAAGGTTTTCTTTACTAAATTAGGATCATTGAATGTCACTAAAGTTTTTGTATCAATGGTTACATCTGCAGTTGCACCAGAACTTGCAGCAATAGATTTCACAGTATGTTTAATACGCTCATGCACGTCTTTTTGCATCTTGCTGTCTAATGTTCTAATGGTACCTGTCATCTCTGCAGTTTCAGGAATGATATTAGAGCGAACACCACTATTAATTGTACCCACTGTAATCACTACTGGTGCAGTTGTTAAATCCATTTGTCTACTTACAATATGTTGTAAACCTTCTACGATTTGTGCAGATGCAGCAATAGGATCAATACCACCCCAAGGTTGAGAACCATGACTTCCTTTTCCGTTTACTTTAATAGTAAACCAATCAGAAGATGCCATGAATGCACCTGGCTTATATTTTAAAGTACCTACTGGTGTTTGAGAACTAATATGGATACCAAATACAGCATCTACTTTTGGATTGTCTAAAGCACCTTCTTTAATCATCAAAGGAGCACCACCTTCTTCGTTTCCTGGTGCACCTTCCTCTGCAGGTTGGAATAAGAATACTACAGTACCAGGTAAATCTTTCTGCATAGCGTGTAATACTTTAGCAGTGGCCATCAATATAGAAGTATGTGAATCATGTCCACAAGCATGCATCACAGGCACTTTCTTACCATCATATTCTGTGGTTACTTTAGATGCAAAAGGTAGACTGTTACGCTCATAAACAGGTAATGCATCTATATCTGCTCTTAATGCAACGACTGCGCCAGGTTTGCCCCCTTTTAATACCGCTACGACACCTGTCTTGGCAACTGGATAACGTACTTCAACGCCCGGTAAGGTTTTTAAAAATTCAGCAATGTATTTTCCAGTATTGTATTCTCTGTTAGACAATTCTGGATTTTGGTGAAAATGTCTTCTCCACTGAATTAATTCAGGTTCAACTTTTTCAAGCAATTGGGCATAATTTTTTGGAAGTTCTTGTGCAAATGAACTGCCTGCAATCAATAAGCTCATTGCGATTAGAAGTGTACGCATGTTATAGGTTTTGATGATGAATGAAATTGAATTGTTAAATGAAATAAATTAAATGAAAGATTATTTAGATTTTAATTAAGCTTGGTATTCACCAAATACGTTTCTGAGGGTATCTGCAATTTCTCCTAAAGTACATTTTGCTTCTACAGCAGCAATGACTGGAGGCATGATGTTTTGTCCTGTATTGGCTGCATTTTTAATAGCCTCTAAACAAGCATTGGCTAGGGTATTATCACGCTTGGCTTTTAATGCATTGATTTTTTCAATTTGTGCTGCTTGAATACTTGAATCAATTTTAAAAATGGGGATCTTATTCGTTTCTGCTGTTTGATATTCGTTAACTCCCACAATGATCTTTTCTTTAGACTCAATGTCCTTTTGGTATTTGTAGGCACTATCACTAATCTTGTTCTGCATCCATCCAGATTCAATAGCAGCCACTGCACCACCCATCTCGTCTATTTGTTGGATTAAATCAAGGGCTTTTGTAGCTACTTCTTGGGTTAGATTTTCTACAAAATAGCTTCCAGCTAATGGATCCGCTGTTTCAGGAATACCACTTTCATAAGCAACCACTTGTTGGGTTCTTAATGCAATCGTTGCAGCTTGTTCTGTAGGTAAACCCAATGCTTCATCAAACCCATTGGTATGTAAACTTTGCGTACCACCCATCACCGCTGCAATGGTTTGTATGGTAACTCTTGTAATATTGTTTAAAGGTTGTTGTGCAGTTAGGGTAGCTCCGCCTGTTTGGGTATGAAAGCGAAGCATCATTGCTTTCTCATCTGTTGCACCTAAATCTTTCATCATCTTAGCCCATATCGTTCTTGCCGCTCTGAATTTAGCAACTTCCTCAAATAAGTTATTATGTGCATTAAAGAAAAAGGACAACCTTTTTCCAAACACATTAATGTCTAGGCCTTTTGCTATGGCAGCTTCTACGTAGGCTTTTCCATTGCTCAGTGTAAATGCAATTTCTTGTACAGCAGTACTTCCTGCTTCACGAATATGGTAGCCAGAGATAGAGATACTATTCCATTTAGGTAAGCTTGTGCTGCACCATTCAAATATATCAGTGATGATACGCATGGAATGTCTAGGTGGATAGATATAAGTACCTCTTGCTGCGTATTCTTTTAAGATATCATTTTGTATGGTACCAGATAATTGGTTTAAATCTATGCCTCTTTTCTTCGCCACAGCTACATACAATGCTAAGAGTATAAAAGAAGTAGCATTGATCGTCATGGAGGTACTTATTTTATCCAAAGGAATATCATGGAATAAAATTTCCATGTCTTCGATAGAACATATGGACACACCCACTTTACCTACTTCACCGTCTGCCAAGGCATGGTCTGCATCATATCCAATTTGTGTGGGTAAGTCAAAGGCAACACTCAAACCCATTACTCCTTGAGATAATAAATAATGGTATCGTTGATTACTCTCTTGAGCGGTAGAAAAACCTGCATATTGGCGCATTGTCCATAACTTACCTCGATACATATCACTTTGAACACCTCTTGTATAAGGATAGGTACCAGGGTTCGGAATTTCCTGTGCATTATTTGGAAGATCAGATGAAGTATAGACCTTCTTAATCTCTATGCCACTGTCCGTTTGCTTCTTGTTTAATTCCATAGTTCAAATTACGAATTTTTGCTTGTTTATACAGCCAATAATTTTTCTATTTTCGACAAGTTCTCTAGAAAACATTCCCAGGATAAGTGTTAATTTTGTAGGACAGCAATAGCACTTTAAATAGGCTAGAAACTGTTTAAAAATATATTATTTATGTCTACAATAACTGAAACGGCAACACCGGTCACTTTTACGGCAGGTGCAATAGAAGAACTTCATCGTTTAATGAATGCCCCAGACTTCGACCAACAACAAAGACTAAGAGTGGGTGTTAAAGGGGGTGGATGCAGCGGCATGACCTATGTACTTGGATTCGATGTGCCTACAGAAAAAGACCTTTTATTTGCTATTGAAGGGATTCCATGTTGTATGGAAACTGCCCATCAAATTTACCTTTATGGGATGCAGATCGATTGGCAGGGTGGTTTGAATAGTCGCGGTTTTACCTTTACCAATCCCAATGCTTCTAGCACTTGTGGATGTGGTACTTCTTTCGCCGTTTAATTGGATTAGATCATTCGTACTTTTTATAAGTATAGGTATAAAAAAAGCCCACTTTATAGTGGGCTTTTTTTATTATTCGATTAACATAGACTATGCATTGCTAGCACTGTGTTTTTTTGCTTTTGGCTCTACACCTAATGGCTTGTTCTTAGCAAAATCTACTAATACTGGAGCAGCTACAAAGATAGAAGAGTAAGTACCTGTGATC
>JBILQZ010000106.1:0-5822 GCA_044372935.1 Sediminibacterium sp.
GTCAATGTACCAGATGACTTTTAAAACAGGTAAAAAAGTAGATGTAGATCAAATTAAACTTGCTGTGACTGATGCAGGTTTTGGTGTTCAAAGTATTGTATATGAATAGGCTTTTATTAAAGGCTGGCTTTTATTACTTGTTGATTTTGTGTTGCATGAGTGTAAATCTAAAGGCGCAAGAACTCTATGTCTTTTCAGAGCCCGCAAGTACCAAGCCTGCCAATGCATTAGGAATCAAGCATAACTTTCAAAAGATGGGCGGCAATAGCAGTCGCGATAATCAGTATACCCAATTGCAATTTGGAGTTAGCAAAAAGCTATCTGTTTATCTTGGGACGAATTATGCAGCTAAAGATGCTTATTTACAATACCGCTTTTTTACAAAAGATGCAATGTATGCACATACGCGTATGGCATTTTATGCAAAAGCGATTCAATCCAATCAAAGGGCTGTACACACCAATGCCGTTTTATTGGATGGGGAGGAATCTGTTCAAGGTGCAGGCTTGATTTTAACTCAATTGAAACATAAATGGGCCAGTTCACTTAGTCTAGGGGTTGTTCAAAAAAAGGATTGGAGTCAACATTATGGGAAATCTGCTTTTCAGTATAGTTTTTCCAATGGGGTACTTATTTATCCCAAAAGTTATACTTCTTATGGACAAACGAATGTGAATCTTTACCTTGAATTAATAGGTCAAAAATTATTGTCTGGCAAAGGGCAGTACTTAGATGTCGCCCCTGCTATTCAGTTCATTTTCAATAGCCAGGCCAAACTGAACCTGGGTTATCGATTCCCCCTATTAGAAAAAACCAACCGGATGACCAATAATAGCCTCTACCTGAGTGTAGATTACCTATTTTTCAATGCCTTACCTAAAGTAAAAAAGCGAAAAAAGCCTTAACTTTAGAGAGTGAGAAAGGTCATCACCATATTATTGATGTCTCTGTACCTCTTAGGAGCTACAGAGGCTTATCAATTACTGAAATTGCCTAATTTGGTCGCGCATTATAAAACGCATCAACAAATTACAAAAGGGATTAGTTTCGGTAAGTTTATCGACATGCATTATTTTTCGGTTCAAACCTATGATAGTGATTTTCAACAAGACATGGAATTGCCCTTCAAATCCTCTAATAGGACCATTTCGCTTTTAAATTTCGTAAGTGTCTTTGCACCAAAAAGTTTCAGTATACAACCTATTGAGTTTGTACTCAATAAAACCTACCCAGTCATCGAAGATGATTTCAATCTTTCTGCAAGATTGAACGCCATTTTTCAGCCTCCAAGAGCATAATTTAATTTTCATTGTACTATCATTGACATGACTTGCGTCAAAGCGGTTTGTCTATTCCTTATGTTGAATAAGAAATTAAATTATGTTATCAAAAATTATTCAGTTCTCTATTAAGAACAAATTGGTTATCCTATTGGGTTTATTTGCTATGGTATTGGGGGGTGTTTATTCTATTTCAAAATTACCCATTGATGCTGTCCCGGATATTACCAATAACCAGGTATTAATTATTACATCTGTACCAAGTGCTGGCGCGCCTGATGTGGAGCGCTTAATTACGGTGCCTATCGAACAAGCTACAAGAAATATTCCTGGAATTATTGAACAAAGAAGTTTTTCAAGATTTGGCTTAAGCTTAGTTACTATTGATTTTGATGAAAGTGTTGATATATATTGGGCTAGACAACAGGTTTCAGAAAGATTGATTACGGTAAAGGCTCAAATGCCTGAGGGTATGGGCACACCTGAATTAGGTCCATTGACAACAGGGTTGGGTGAAATTTACCAATACGTGGTAAGGCCTAAAAAAGGATACGAGGGAAAGTATAGTTTGGCAGAATTACGTACCATGCAGGATTGGATTGTACGTAAGCAATTATTAGGGACACCTGGGGTAGCAGATGTAAGTAGTTTTGGCGGAGCTGTAAAACAATTCGAAGTGAGTGTCAATACGGCCTTGCTTCAACAGTATAATTTATCTGTGAACGATGTTTACACTGCCTTAAATGATAACAATCAAAATGCAGGGGGATCCTATATTGAACATGGTCCAAATGTTTTATTTATTCGAACAGAGGGTATGGTAGATAGTATGGATCAGATAGCAAGCATTCCTGTTAAAACCTTGGCCAATGGAATGCCCCTTTTAATTAGAGATATTGCAAAGGTACAATTAGGAGAAGCGACAAAATTTGGAGCAACCGCTTTTAATGCAGAAGGAGAAGTAGCGGGTGCGGTAGTGATGATGTTAAAAGGCGAAAACAGTAAACAGGTAATCAAGGATATTAAATCTAAAATTGCAACTATTCAAGAAAATATGCCAGAAGGTGTCGTAATAGAACCCTTTTTAGATCGAACAAAAATGGTGGACAATGCGATTGGTACGGTTTCAAAAAATTTAATCGAAGGGGCATTGATTGTGATCTTTGTCTTGATTTTATTTTTAGGTAATTTAAGGGCAGGTTTAGTGGTGGCCTCTGTGATTCCACTCTCTATGTTGTTTGCATTTATATTGATGCATTTATTTGGAGTGAGTGGTAATTTAATGAGTTTAGGTGCCTTGGATTTTGGACTGCTTGTGGATGGGGCCGTCATTATTGTAGAAGCAGTTTTACATCAGTTATACCATAGCTCAAAAAAAGAACAACATAGTCAATTAGATAAGACAGAAATGAATACCATGGTTGGTCAGGTGTCTAATAAAATGATGGGTGCTGCTGCATTTGGACAAATTATTATTTTGATTGTATACCTGCCTATTTTATCCCTAACAGGTATTGAAGGCAAGATGTTTAAACCAATGGCGCAAACAGTTTCATTTGCATTAATTGGTGCATTTATATTGTCCATTACCTATGTGCCGATGATGAGTGCCTGGGTATTGAGTAAAAACAGAATGCAAAAGGAAACGCTTACAGACAAGTACATGCAAAAATTAGAAGCCTTCTATGAACCACTGTTATTAAAAGCGTTGAAAATGCCAAAACAAATAGTTGCTATTACAATTGCTGTTTTCATTGGGGCATTGATTTTATTAACAACACTTGGGGGAGAGTTTATTCCAAAATTAGAAGAAGGTGATTTTGCAGTTGAAACAAGAGTTTTAAGTGGTGGATCTATCAATACCACATTGGATGCGACACAAAAAGCTTCTAAATTATTACTTGATCGCTTTCCTGAAATAGAAAAGATTGTAACAAAAATTGGTGCAGGTGAAATTCCAACTGACCCGATGACGATGGATGCTTCTGATTTAATGATTATTCTAAAAGATAAAAAAGACTGGGTTTCTGCAGAGACCTTTGATGCATTAGCGGATACAATGGGTAAAGTAATGTCTCAAGTACCAGGCATTACATCTGGTTTTCAGTATCCAGTGCAAATGCGCTTCAATGAATTAATGACTGGGTCAAGACAGGATGTTTCTTGTAAAATATTTGGTGAAAATTTAGACAGCTTAGCAAAGTATGCCACACTGATGAGTAATATCATTGCAGAAGTAGAAGGCGCAAAAGATTTGTATACAGAAACGGTTACTGGCATTTCACAAGTAGTGGTACATTTTAATAGAGGAGCCATTGCTAAATATGGAGCAAATATTAAAGAAGTCAATCAAGTGATACAATCGGCTTATGCAGGCGGGATAGCTGGAAAAGTATTTGAAGGTGATCGTAGATTTGACCTAGTAGTAAGATTGAATGCAGTACAGAAAAAAGATTGGCAGGAAATAAAAAATTTAATGGTCACGGTAGGCAACGGCAAGCAGGTGCCCTTGTATGAACTAGCTGAAGTTAAAATAGAAGAAGGCCCATATCAAATACAAAGAGAGGATGCGGGCAGAAGAATTGTGGTGGGCTTTAATGTAAGAGGTAAGGATGTAAAATCTGTGGTAACTGAAGTACAAGATCGAGTGAAAAAATCTATTCAATTTCCACCTGGCTATTATGTCGTTTATGGCGGACAGTTTGAAAACTTAGAACATGCCGTAAGTAGATTACAAATTGCTGTTCCAGTAGCTTTGTTATTGATCTTAGTGATGTTGTTTTTTGCATTTAATAATATCAAACATTGTTTGCTTATTTTTTCGGCGATTCCTTTTTCAGCAATTGGTGGCGTTTTTGCCTTATGGATAAGAGGCATGCCGTTTAGTATTTCTGCGGGAGTGGGATTCATCGCACTTTTTGGAGTAGCTGTTTTGAATGGGATTGTATTATTAACGGAGATGAATAAATTAGCTATGGAACCCAATAGAACTATATTAGATATAATTGTAACGGCAACTAAGACAAGACTAAGGCCAATTTTAATAACTGCTTCTGTAGCTTCCCTTGGCTTTATCCCAATGGCAATTAGTAATGGTGCTGGTGCAGAAGTTCAAAAGCCATTAGCCACTGTGGTGATAGGTGGTCTTTTATCAGCAACACTTTTGACTTTATTTGTGCTGCCTATTTTTTATCAATTATTTGAAAAGAAAAAGCTTGGATCAACTGTGTTGCCTATGCTGTTGATGGTATTTGGCTTGTCAGCAAGCAGTTTGCATGCGCAACCCTTGCCCGTGAAAAAGACCTTGTCACAGGCGGTGGAACAAGCACTCAAAGTGTCACCAACTTTAAAAACAACAGCAGCGCAAAGGGATTATTATAACACAATGGCTAGTTCTAGTTTTGATCCAGCAAAATTAACCTTTAGAGGAGAGCTGGGTCAAGTAAATAGTAATTTGAATGATTCAAAATATGCAGTAGAGCAAGTATTTGATCTTCCTAAAGTGTACCAGGCTCAAAAAGAGCTCAACCTTTCTATGAGTCAATCTTATGGCTACCAAATGGTGTTAGATCAAAAGTTTACAAAACACGCAATAGAACAATTGTATATCGACTTACAGTTTCAAGTTGCTAAAGGCGTATTACTTCAACAATTAGATACTGTTTATAAGAAACAATTAATTGCGGTGGAGGCAAGGTTTAAAGCAGGAGAGGACAATGGTTTAGCTCAAATGAATATGCAAAACTGGGTCAGTATGCATCAACAATTGATGATAAAGCAACAAAATGAATTGATTGGCTTGCAAAATCAATTTGCCATTTTATTAGCTGATCCAACTATTTTCCTGCCAGCAGATCCATTGAAATTTGAACCTATATTATTAGATACAAGCATCCCTACGAATCATCCAATGAAAGCTTATTGGCAACAAAAGGTACAAGCTGGTATGCAGGAAACAAATCTAGCAAAATCGAAATTGCTACCACAAGTTGCAATGGGTTATACTAATCAAAGTTTTAACCTAAGGCCCGAAGATAAAACAAGGTATAATTCAGTAACGGTAGGCTTGAATATCGCGCTCTTTAAAGCTGGTTTAAAAAATAAAGTGAAAGCGAGTCAAGCGAATGAAAAAGTGTTGGAGATGGAAAAAGACAAAGCACTTTTTGACTTGAATTTGCAAATTCAAAAAGCATGGAGCAATTATCAACAAGCAATTGAACTGTATCAGCAGATTCAAAAAACCTTGGTGCCTAATGCAAATAAAATGGGTCAAATTGCGAACCTTTCTTTCAAAGAAGGACAGATTGGTTATATCGAATGGTCTACTGCAATGACGCAGGTGCAGCAAATCGAAATGCAGGCATTAGAAGCTTTAGCCCTATTTCATCAAAATCAATCCACCCTGAATTATTTATTATCAAAATAGTTAGTTTAAAAAGTAAACAATGAAAAAAATATATAGCGTTTTATACGCAGTAATCGTTTTGGTAGGGTGTGGCGTAAAGCCATCACCTGAAGCTTCAAATAAAGAATTGACATCAG
>JBILQZ010000107.1:0-5808 GCA_044372935.1 Sediminibacterium sp.
AATATTGATTTAGGCTATAGGGGGAAAGTAAAAAATTTCCTTCAATTTGACTTGAGTGTATTTTACTTACAATACAATAATAGAGTTGGGACAATTTCCCCAACGGGCAAGAATTATAGACTCATAACCAATGTAGGTGCAAGTACAAGTAAAGGATTGGAAACTTATATCGAATTCAATCCAATAAGGGCATTTACTAATAGTGTGCATACCGACTTGATTTTGTTTAGTTCTTATGCTTATACAGATGCCAGATATAGTGGAGACCATAAAGATGCAAGTACAAAAAATAAAAAAGTAGAGAATGCACCTCAAGATATTATTAGAGCTGGTATCAGCTATGGCTACAAAAGCTTTTTAATTACTACTCAATTAAGTTATGTTGGGGAAGCTTTTAGTGATGCAAATAATACACTTACCGCATCTGCTAATGGTAATACTGGACGCATCCCTTCTTACGCAATTACAGACCTTACTATCTCCTATAAATTTTCTAAAAACTTTAATATAAAGACGGGCGTTAATAATATAGGTGATAAAAAATATTTTACCAGACGTGCAGGAGGCTATCCAGGGCCTGGTGCATTACCAGCTGACGGCAGAACATTCTTTATTTCTATCGGCGCTAAATTTTAAACCAACAAACTCTATTTATAAATCGAAAAGTCCTTTATTGATCAGTTGCAAGGTTTTGGTTTTATAGGCACTTGGAATCAACAAAGTAATATTGTGTGCGCTACCTCCATAACTTACCATCGTTACAGGTATTTCATCAATTGCATTGAATAATTTTTGCAAAACAGAATCCGTCTTAGCAATTTCATTACCTACTATAGATACAATGGTTTGTCCTCTTTCAATTTCAACAGAAGCTATATTACTTAATTCTGCAATGATTTCATCTAAATGAGTATCGCTATCTATCGTAACAGATACAGCCACCTCTGAAGTTGTAATCATGTCAATTGGTGTCTTGTATTTTTCAAAAACTTCAAAAATCTTTCTCAAAAAACCATAGGCAAGTAACATCCTTGTGCTTTTTATTTTCACAGCGATAATTTCATCTTTTGCAGCCACTGCTTTCACGCCCACTGTACCTGCTTCTTTCTTTATAACTGTACCAGCAGCTTCGGGTTGCATGGTATTCAATAATTTTACAGGAATATTTTCTTGTTGTGCGGGCCAAATACAAGTTGGATGTAAAATTTTTGCTCCAAAATAAGCTAACTCAGCAGCTTCATCAAAGCTCAATTGTTCTATTGCTAATGTTTTTTCAACAACCCTTGGATCGTTATTGTGCATGCCATCTATATCAGTCCAAATTTCACAAACCGACGCGTGTACTGCTGCAGCAATTAAAGAAGCAGTGTAATCACTACCCCCTCTTTTTAAATTATCTACTTCTCCTTTCGCATTGCGACAAATATAACCTTGGGTTACAAAAATCTTTTTTGTTGGATGATTTGCTAGAACTGCTTTTAATTTTTCTTGTATTAATGGTAAATCTGGTTCATCATTTTGATCTAATCGCATAAAATCCAGAGCGGGCAATAATATATGATCAACAGAAGCTTGTTCTAGAAACAATGAAAATAATTTAGTGCTCATCAATTCCCCCTGCGCTAAAATGTCTTTATTTAATGCGTCACTCAAAGATATTTTTTGGGTAATTCTTAAAAATTCAAAATGTTCATTGATCATCTCCATTGCCCTTGTATGCAAGGCGCTTTCTTGTAATAAATCCTTTATAAAATGGTGATAATGATTTTCTAAGCTTGCGATTTTTTCACTCGCACCTTGCTTATCATTTTCAGCTAAACGATTACTTATTTCTACTAAAGCATTGGTTGTACCACTCAATGCACTTAATACAACCATTACAGGTTCATCTGATGCTGTGATCAATTGGGCAATTTGACGCATTCTCTCAGGCTTACCAACGCTGGTGCCTCCGAACTTCATTACTTTCATACCATCTCTATATTAAAGAATCAATAATTAATTTCAAATCAAAGATAACCACAAAAAGGATGAACAGCTGTTAGCTCTTCACTTCAAAAGTCAAAGACATTTTTGTTGCAAGATCCGCTAAATCTTTTTGGACTGCCTCCACCAGAGGAATCCCCTTTTGCATACGTGTCGATTCCATTGCTCTTTCAATATCACCTGCCACATACACTTTCTCATGACCATGAGCTGGTGTTGCATTTCTGAAGCGATTCAACCAAAGATCCATATTGGATTTAAAATCAGCAGCGGGCCTAAAAGCATCAATACGCATTGCACCAATAAAATGTCCTAGTCCTTCACCAGGCATATTTTCTGGCATAGGCACATACGCAGGAAAAGGAGGCGCCCATGGTCCAAAGCTTGCGCCACTTAATACTGCAGAAAATATATCAACAATTGATCCTAATGCATACCCTTTATGGCTACCCTGTTCTTTTTCAGAACCTAAGGGTAATAATGCGCCGCCTTTTTTCAAAATACTTGCATCTTGAGTGGCATTGCCTGCTGCATCCTGCGCCCAACCTAATGGGATATCGGTATTATTTCTTTGTGCAATTTCAAGTTTACCATTAGCCGCAGTCGTCGTAGCAAAATCAGCTACAAAAGGTGCTTCCTGACCAGCAGGAATGGCTACTGCAATTGGATTGGTACCCAATAATTTTTCTGCAGCATAAGTAGGTGCCACTAAGGCACTTGCATTGGTCATCGCCATCCCAATCATTTCTTGATCCAATGCCATCATTGCATGGTAACCTGCAATACCAAAATGATTACTATTTTTTACACTTACCCAACCTGTACCAACTTGTTTAGCTTTTTCCTTCGCAATTTCCATGGCCTTTGGAGCCACAATTAAGCCTAAGCCCCTGTCTCCATCTATCACCGCAGTAGAAGGCGTTTCATGCACTATTGTAATATTGGGTGTGGCATTGATCCTGCCTACTTCCCATAACCTCACATACCCTACTAACCTGGCAATACCGTGACTATCAATCCCTCTTAGATCGGCAGCTAATAAAACTTTGGTCGCTAAGCGCGCATCTGTGGGTGAACAGCCCATCTTTAAAAAAACAGCTTCAGCAAATACAGCAAGTTCTTGGTAGGTATAATAATTATTTGATTGCATGGCACAAATTTACAAATAAAAAGGGTGTACTGTTTAGTACACCCTTGAATAATAAAACTTGAATGATTTAGAATGGTAAATCGTCCATTGCTTCTCCACTATCGCCTCCAGCAGCTGGTGCAGGATTATAGCTTTGTGCTGGACTAGACTCTCCGCCATAATTAGGTTGTTCACTTCCAGCGCCGCCAGATGGTTTAGCACCTAATAATTGTACAGAAACAATTCTTAAAGTTAAAGAAGCACCTTGACGACCATCTGCAGTCGTATAAGATCTTACATCTGGTGTCCCTTCTACATATACTTGTGTTCCTTTCTTTAAATAAGGTGCCACAGCAGTACGATCGGTCCAATAAGAACAATCCACCCATGTAGTCCTGTCTTTTTGAACGCCTTGTGCATCCTTGTATTTCTCTGTATGGGCTACATTGAAGTTGATCACTGATTTCCCATTGACGTTATTCACAACAGCGTCCTTGCCTAAATTTCCGATGACTTGTAACTTTATCATATTCGTATATTTTAACTTTCTAAGACAATGAAGGTAGTAATTTTTTGTTACTTTTGTGCCAAGCCAACTTTTAACTGGCCACCGAAATATGAGCAAAAAAGGAAAGGTACTTGTCGCTATGAGCGGCGGAATAGACAGCACTGTCGCTGCATTACTCTTACACAACGAAGGATATGAAGTAGTAGGTATTACCATGAAAACATGGGACTACTCCACCAGCAATGCCAATGGCAAAGAAACAGGCTGCTGTAATATTGATTCCTTTAATGACGCCAGAATGGCGGCTGTGAACAACGGATTTCCACATTATATATTAGACATCAGGGAAGAGTTTGGTGACTTTGTCATTGAAAATTTTGTAGAAGAATATTTAGCAGGAAGGACCCCCAACCCTTGTGTGATGTGTAATACACATATTAAATGGCGTGCTTTATTAAAAAGAGCGGATGCTTTAGGATGTGAATTTATAGCCACAGGGCATTATGCTAAAGTGCGCCAACATACCAATGGACGTTATGTCATTTCCAAGGGGTTGGATGAAACAAAAGATCAGAGTTATGTATTATGGGGCGTGGACCAAGACTTGTTAAAGCGCACCATCCTACCATTAGGTGGCATGCATAAAACAGCTATCAAGCAAATGGCCATTGATATGGGTTATCCAGAACTGGCTAAAAAAAGTGAGAGCTATGAAATTTGTTTTGTACCAGACAATGATTATAGAGGTTTCTTAAAACGTCGTGTAGATGGTTTAGAAGAAAAAGTGAATGGCGGTTGGTTTGTTGATACAAAAGGAAAAAGGCTAGGCAAACATAAAGGATATCCTTTCTATACCATAGGACAAAGGAAGGGCTTAGAATTAGCAATGGGCCATCCTGTCTATGTTACAAATATTGATCCTGTCAACAATGTGGTCGTGATTGGTGAAGAATCCGATTTAGATAAGAACGATATGATGGTTGCTAAAATGAATTGGATAAAATACGACCATTTACCAACATCTATGGATTTGATGGCAAAAATCAGGTACCATGATAGTGGTGCATTGTGTACCCTATCCCATACAGACAATGGCGTGCAAGCTAGATTCTATGAAAATGTTAAAAGCATTGCGCCAGGACAAAGTGCTGTGTTCTACGAAGGCGACGATGTGGTTGCTGGAGGAATTATACAGAGCGGCGTTTTAAGATAGCTCCAAATAGCGTATCCGCTTGATTGGTATAGCCTTTAAAATAGCGTTGTTCAATTAATTCGAACTGCCCTTGCGCAAGAATGGCTGCTACATGCGCTTCATTTTCTGCAGCATACACAGAACAGGTCGCAATCAAAAGATGTCCATCTAATTTTACAGTAGGTAAAATATTTTCGATGATCTTAGATTGCAATTTGGTATAGCTATTAAGATTTTCTTTTTTGAAAAAAGCAATTTGCTCCGGCGTTCTACCCCAAGTTCCTGATCCAGAACAAGGCAGGTCTGCAAACACAAAATCAAAAGGTTTCTTAATTTCAAATGGATGCGTCAAGTCAATCACTTGAACACTTGCAGGACGAATGCCCGCTTCTTGCAAACGCTTGTCTGCATTGAACAGTATACTTTCCCTTACATCAGACACATGCATCCGAATATTTTGCATGGTATCATACATTAGAATTGTTTTACCACCACTTGCTGCACAAGCATCCCAAACTTGTATCGGTATTTCTATACTGGTTGGCACATGATTTAATAATTCAGCTAATGCTTGAGAATTTAAATCTTGTATCACTGCCTCTTTATTGAGCGCTAATATATTTTGTAAAGAAGTGGTATTCGAAAAGGCAAAGCAGTGTTCGTTGATCACCGTATATTCAATGGAAGCTGCTTGTAAAGCTGCAATCACTTTCTCATTTTGCCAAGGTCGAATTCGAATAAATAACAACGGCTGTACCGTATGTGAATGGATAAAAACTGGAAGATCAATCTCCTTTGAAACAACCTCCTGTAAAGGGAAATTGGCGTGCATAGTTCTAAAATGCGCATAACAAAAAGCACTAATGCTTTTGCGATCCCTACTTCCATGTTTTTTATTGGCAGCAAAATATTTTTTCAAATAAGCAGCCAAAGGCTCCTGCCCTTGATAAGCAGCGATTAACTTTTGAGCGACTTCTTGGTGTTGATCTTGAT
>JBILQZ010000013.1:0-21126 GCA_044372935.1 Sediminibacterium sp.
ACAGTATTTAGATGGTTTGAATGTGGTAGTGCTGATTCTGCAGAAATACAAGTATTGCAGGGCGCACCTCAAACAGTGTGCTCACGCATTGACCCATTAATTATTCAAGGCACTGGTTCATTTTCAAAAGGTGTTAACTGTATTGGGCCATTCTTTTCAGCTACCATGAACTATAAAAACTGTCAAAAGGTTAACCAAAGTGTTACACTAAATGAAAATAATACTTCATTTACAACTTGTATGCTCAACAATAGTTGGGATGCTGCACCAGCAGGTGTAACGCTTACAGTCGGTGCAATTTGTACTTAATTATTTTTTTAAACGGAATTTATTAATATCTTTGAAAAGTGCTTGGCGGTACTAAGGTATTTTTAAATAAAAAAAACCTATAAAATGCCTGTAAATTACTCTAATATGATTGTCGGTTGCGAATGTAACCCAACATCATTGCCAACAAAAACCTCTACAACCTGTGAGTGTACTACTTGGTCAGGTCGATTAAATGACCTTTACTTTATTGAATGTTCAGAAACTATTAGCGAAGCAAATTTGCTTGATACTGCATGGTGGCAAGGACTTATTGACGATGATAAAATCAGAAATCTTGGTGTTGGTATCGGTGCATACGGACAAAAGAATATTACCACTTTTGATAAAGGCGGTTGTGGTTCTGCATCAGTAGAACAAATTGAATGGGCTTTAACTTACAAGCAATACTGTGTCGATAAGACAAGTTCTTTTTATAACCATGAATTTGCTGAAAGCATTGTTAAAGGTGCATTGAAGTTTTATAATGTGATTGCTCGTTTTTGTGATGGGGATGACGTTATACTTCCAATTGGTAAAGTAGATTTGTCAAGTTTCAATAATATACTTCCTGAAAGCAGAGAAGAATTCATGAGTTTTGAATATGAGTTTTCTTGGAAAGGTCTTGTAGTTCCTACACCATTAATTGTAACAGGATTAAACAACATTTTGCCTAAAGCAAATGCTTAATATTTAATATTAAACAGGCAGCTGGTCATATATCAGTTGCCTGTTTATTTAAAAAGATTGATTTTGTACACTATTGATGATATTGGACAACTTATAAACAGAGCAAGAACGGATAAGCAATACTCCGATTATTTAGACTATTACTATAAAAAGAATAGAGAGGAACTTTGTGTACATACGCAAGGCAGACTGTTTGATAAAGTTTGGAAAGTATTTTCTAATGAAGAACCTGAAAGTCAAAAATACGTTTTAGACACGTATGAAAATATTACAAAGGGTTCAATATGGAGGGGTATAGACAACCTTTCAAGGATATTCAACAACACTGGTTTTGATATTACAGGGGATAACAAAACTATAGAACTACTTACAGAAAGCGGTTTTTTTAGAACCTATGTAAATGATTTTATAAATATTAGCACTGCATATGACCCTAATAGCGTTCAGGTGTGGATGCTTGAAGAAGATGGCAAAACATGGGAGTCTAAATTTATATCAACAGAATTTATTAAGATTATCAATAAGGATGAAATATGTTTTATTGACTTAGAACATTCTGAATATACAATTGAAAAGAAAGCAAAGAAAGTAGGCAGCATAACCAATTATTACAATGATACTAAAAATATCAGGGCATCATACTTTGAGGGTGTTGAGTATGTGTTTGGGGATAAGATAAAATATATCTACATAAATAAAGACCAATACATTACAATAGATGCTGACAAAGACAAAGCTACTGCGAGTATCATAAACTTTGGTAAGAAATTAAAATCTCCATATACATATACTGGAGTTGAAAAAATAACGGAGGGAGTATATCATTCTGCAGTTGCTGGGTTTATTCCTTTTGGCAATCATTCATTGATACAGCATAGGACATTCAGGAGCGTGGAAGCGTTATTTGGATATCCGAGAATGAGTGAAGTAGAATTGCCTTGTGAGCACTGTGTAAGGGGAGAAGAAACTTGCGACCCATGTGACGAATTTCCTGATGGGACAAGACCATGCAGAACTTGTGGTGGTAGTGGCAATATCAGCATGCAGTCGCCTTTTAAAATTTACAAAAGAAAACTGTTCCCTGATGTCCCTGAACTAAATGCTAATATAAAACCAGTTGAATTTTTTACTCCTGATATTGGTATCTTAAACTATAATGCAGAAGCATGGAAGAAGTCTTTGCAGATGGCAGAAGATGCAATATACATACAGCAAAGAGTTGAAACAGGCAATGTAGAAAGCGCAAAGAGCAGGGAGAAGCAACTGGAATCAATGTACGCATGGTTAGGTAGGATATCATCGGTTATATACGATAATATACAGGATGCTATTGATAACTTTTCTGCAATTAGCAATACAGGATCTGTTTCTGTTAATAAGCCTTTGTCATTTGCTATTATGAATGAGTTGGAAGCATTTGACTACCTTAATTCAATTGTAGCAACTGATGCGCCTGTGTTCATTAAGACTGTTCACACAGAAAATTTCTTAAACAAATATATCAGCCGTACAAGTCCGGTAATAAAGATTGTAGATATTTTAAAAAGGGTAGACTTATTTGTTTTCTATTCTATTAAAGATTTGCAAACTTTAAGTGATAGCGGTGTTATTAATGACACAGACTGGAGAACTCACTCCTATGCTTACCCTATATTAATGCAGCTTTACACTCGTGAACCTGATTTATTTGATAAGGATTATGCAGCTATTGAAGCAAGGCTAATGCTTGAGATAAATAAAAAGCAACCTAATTTTATGGAAGCTGTAAGTAGTTCAGGTAGTTCATCTGAAACATTGAAAGGTTCTGTTGGTGGATTGACTGGCATGATTGAAATTGCGAAAGCCGTTGCATCTGGTTTGTATGACTTAGAGGCAGCCGTTGCACTTGTTAGTGATAGATTTGGATTAACAGAGGAACAAGCAAGAAAGCAATTAGGTACTCCGCAAACAATACAAACACAACAACAAGCTGACAAAGTTTCTACCTTAGTTTAATGACAAGTAACGAAATATACGACTTGATTAACTCTATTTCCAATGCGGATAATATAGATATCAAAGCTGTTGAAAAGCAGTTATTGAATGATATTATTAAACAGGTAAATAATAACGTAATCACAAAAGGAGGGAGAATAACGGGCATATCAGGCAGTGTTGGCAGGGTTGTTTCTAAAAGCATACAATCGTTCTACAACAGCACCGCATATCGTAAAAGCATAGCATCCATACTAAAAGATATTAGTATTGCAAGTGATGCAAAGGTTAGTTTTTATAAGGATGCAGACTTAGAGATATCAAAAGCTGCATTAAATAGTTCACAGAAGATTGCTATTAATGAATTTATAGATAGTTCTAATGCAGACGGTTTAAATGCAAAGTTCAATCAGACATTTAGAACATTGATATATGAAAGTATAAGGGGCAACGCAAGTCAGGCTGAACTTAGAACATTACTTGAAAATAAAATCATTTCAGGTAAGGCTCCATCAGAAATGGCAAAGTATGTTAAGAACATAAGTAGGCAGGCTGCTACCGCTTATAGTTCTATTGTTGACCAAGAAATATACAAGAAGTTTAAAACTAAAATAACTCACTACGGTATAGTTGGTACACTTATTGACAACAGTAGCCCACAGTGCAGACAGTTTATTGACAAATACGATAAAGAAATTCCCATTGATAAGTTAGACGAATGGATTAAATTTGCTCAAAAGAATGGTGGCAGCCCTGATTTAACAGCAGAGAATTTGCCTGTTGTTAAGGCTCATCCAGGATGCAGACACCAGTTTATACCATTGATTAAATAAAATATTATGAATTGTTTAGACATTGTAAAGTTCAAAGATTATTGTAACCCTAATTATACTGGGAGTTATGTTTCTAATTTTGTAGACGTTAGCAATATCATGCTGGCTCATCTTGCAAGTGATGCAGAACAAACAGGAGCGGCTTATTCAAATCAATTGCTTGAAGCTGCAAAAGAGCAAGTATGGTCAGATATACTACGTTCAGCATCTGATGGTTATTCTATAAACAGCATAGTTTATAATTACGTTAATCATTGCAAATTTACGGAAGTATATTCTAATTGGGGAAGCAACCTAACAAACTATTTCAGGTCTACAAATAGTCAGATAACTGTTACCACTGTAACATTCAAGCCTGAACTTGATGGGGATTTCAATTTAGTATTAGATGATGGAAAAGAAAAGAAGATATATCCTGTAACTGGTATTTCAAAAACGGAAACAACTGTTGAGGTTAGTTATACATCAAGCGCAAAGTCAGTAAGAATTTATTGTGAAGATGCAAGTAAAAAGTTTGCAATGCTTACTTGTCAAAATGGAGGTTGTGGAAGTTGTGCAGCTAAAAGGGGCATACACTTACAATTGAACGGCTATAATAGAAGCGGAGCAACTACACAGGCTACTGGCTTTATACCAGCTGCTTATATATCATGCAATATGGAAAGCGTTATTTGCAGCGTTGTCAATAAGTATCAAAGTTTATTTGCAAAAGCATTAGGGTATCAGATAGGTATTATGGCATACATGAGGTTATTAATTAGCCCACGTATGAATGACACTACTTTAAATATCAATGAAGAAAATGCAAAGCTGTATCTTAATACATTGGAAGCAAAGTACAAGGAATTAATGTTTGGCAGCGTACCAGCATACGGAAATGCTGCGACAGTTGGTATAATTAAGATTATGCAGCAATCATTTAGGACTATGAATGATAGTTGTGTGATATGCGGCTCACAAATTAACACAGCAACAGCGGTATTTTAGATATGAGATTAAGAAGCCTATTAAACGACTTGAAAGATTGGGCTGGTAGTGAAATGCCAGTTGATATTGTAGTTCAATCTGTTGAGCAGACAAGATTTCAATTATCAAAAAGGGTATTCAATAGCAGTCAAGGTACAAAAGACGTTAAAGGTCAAGCATTAGGTACGTATTCTAATTCATACGCAAAGGTTAGAATGGCTGCTGGTAGACAGACAAAGGTTGTAGACTTAGTTTTTGAGGGCGACCTGCAGAACAGCATTGAAACAGTCAGGAACGGACAAAGAATTGTTCTTGCTGTTAAGTCTCAAAAGGAAAGGGAAAAAATCAAAAACTTAGAATTGCAGTATAAAAAAAACATATTTGATTTAAGTAAGGATGAAAAGGATGATATGGTTAAAAGAATTAAAACTAACTTAGAGGAAGATTTTAAAAGCATATTGAATGACTACAAATAGTTTTTGCCATTTATTTCAAAACGGATTTGGGAAATTTTATGATGATGTTTCCTTGGAAGTTATTAACGGAGTTACAATGCCTGTATCATATACCGGGAGTGACTTTGTTTCTTTGCATCCAAAAGACAATGTATGCGAAGTATCATATATAAGGGAGTATGCAGCGGCACAGACTGAAATGCGTGACTTAGGAGGGTGCAATAAGGTTCCATACGTTACCTATTACTATAGATTTGTTAATTGGTCTGATAAGCCTTTCAACAACTTTAGTAAGCTGCAAAAGTTTGTTTCTGCAATGGTTGGGTATGACATATCTGTTTTGTCAATAAACAATGATACGACAAAAGTTTACGCAGAAGAAACAGGCAAAGGCAAACAAATTAAGATAAAAGGAATGTGCTATATAGCAATCAATTTTACAATCACTCGCAAGGTTGATACCTGCAATATAATCGAATGTTAATATGAGTTACCAATGTGGATGCCCAATAGATTTATGTACCGTTCTTGTATGTGATAACAAGTCAACTGTAAATTTTAATGTGAACGCTACAATAGACGGAGAATATACTTTGCTGTTATCTTTTCAAGGTACTGCTAAAAAATATACAGATACTTTTATAGCTGGTTCGTCAATAACTTTTGATTTATGTAACTTAAATGAGAATTATTGCTACACAGGCACTATCTTTGATCCTGCAAATATCCCATTGATTGACTTTAAGTTTTGCACAGAACAGATATTTGCTGAAAGCTGTCAATAACTATTATAATATATGATTGAAGAATTATTATTTGTTCTTAGCATTGTAGGCATTTATAGGATATTAATTTATGCCATTGGTGACCCGCATGACGACTACAACCCAAAATCCTTTTTATCAAAGTACACTGCATTTATTGCACACATTAGGCTCTACCAGCTTAGAATAGTTGAAAGGGGAGAGCACAATCAAAGCAATAGCATTGAAGAAGAAATAATTAACAATGAAGTTTGGGATTCCTATTTAGTTAATAGGGTAAAACCATTAGCCGGATGGGCGAATGCTGTCGGGTATTGTTCAACCTGTACTTCTGTTTGGTTTTTATTATTATTTGTATTGATACCTACTGGCAGCCTTACCATGTATGGAATATCATTATTAATTAGTAGGGCAGCCTTTAAATATTTATAGCATGATTCATATTGAAATTTACAACCCTGATAATATTAAAAGTATTGGCATTGAGCAGCTATCAAAATTAACTGCATTAGAAATAGAATTACTTGCAAAGAAGTTCCCTTTTATGGATGCAATGTTATTAATTAAGAGGGATGATGGCAAAGGTGTTACAAGTTCAGCAACTTATAGGTCGCTTAATTCGTTGTTAAAATCAGGGCATAGGTATAAAATAGTTGGCAGCAAATACGGTGAGCCAAAAGAGCCTTTATTTGATATTGAAAAGGAAACTGAAAAGATTAATCAAACAGATTTTATACCTATGCCTGTTTCTATAGAGCAAGAAAATAAATTACCTATTAAAAAACCATCTAAAAAAAGCACAAAGAAATGAGTTTACAAAAATTATTAAATGAGTTGGGAATTGATGAGGCGACATCAAACTCCATTACTGATGACACACTACCACAGGCAGTTGAAACGGTTGTCAATAGGATAAAAGGCAAACTGCTTGAAGATGAAAGTTTTTATCAAACAATAGATAGAAACAAATTACCGCAAGACTGGTTCAAAGAAAAGTTTGGAGAGGGTCAAAACAAGATTGCTGGTATAGGCAAATCAGCAATAGACAAGCATTTTGGATTGACTGAAACTGAAAAGGCTAACTTTACAGAAGATGAAAAAAAGGACATAGGCAAATACATTGAAAAGGCTGCTGGATTATATAAGTCCAAATTCAATGTAGATAAAGACATTTCAGCTTTGCAAGATGAGAATATTACTTTAAAGCAGCAACTTGATACAAGAACCAGGGAAATAAATTCCTTGAATGAAAAGTTTGAAAGTACTTTAGCTGAAAAGCTAACTGCAAAAGAAACGGAAACACTTGCATTAATTGAAGCATCAGGATTGCAGCAAAATGTACCTGTAAGCATTAACTTAATATGGGATAAGGTTTACAACTCCATTAAAAATAAGTATGCTGTTATTGTTGAGAATGGTGTTAGTTCTATCAGAAAAAAAGATAACATTAATTTTAAGGTAGACAAAGCAGATAAGAGTGGACACATGGAATTGAAAGATGCTATCGCTGATGAGTTAAAAGCATTAGGTGCATGGAAAGAAGTTCAGGCTGGTGGACAAGCTGCTGGAGGTGTTAAGACTGTTACTATACAACCTAACAAATCAGTTTCAGAGTCTGAAAAAAGACATATAGAATACGAGAAGCAGTTTCATTCATAATTTTACATAGCAATTCAATCAATCAAACCCTTAGTGTTTCTACATTTGAGGGTTTTTTTTTTGTTTATATAATCTATTAATTACCTTTATATCTCCAATCAGGGCTTACCTCCGCATCGGTAACAAAATCAGGCAGCTATGCCGTAAATAGAAATCCCATTATTTTATTAATCAAAAATTAAAGCAATATGCCTTTAACTTATCCAGCTACTTATGCGTGTCCTACGCCTACGCTGCAATTAAAAGACTACTTCGGTAGAAATGTACCAGAGGGTAGAGACCTCGGACAGTTGGCTTTTTTACAATTCTTAACTTCTGGAATTAATACATCAGGCTTAAAAAGATTAAGTGATGACATTAAAGGAGTTCCCGGCAAGAAGCATGGTGTTAAATTAATGTTTAATACACCTATGTGTGTAAAGGTTTGTTCTACAGAATGGAACTGTCTTGACCCAAAATGCCCTATCAGTCCAGCAATTCAATTTGCAGACTTCGAAATCTTAACCAAATATCATGTATGCTGTGATGATGATACCCCTGCTGCATTGACATTTGACGAAGCAGAATGGAAGCAATACTGTGAACTTGATGACGCTACCTTTATGGCAGATAAGTTTGCTGAATTTGATATGAAGATGCTTCAAGCTATTGACAAAACAATGGTTGAACTTTTGCGTACAATGATCCCAGCAAGTAAAGAATTTACTCTACCTTTCTTCAAGACTAATACTGCTACTGGTGTTAAAGCCTTAACAGATGAGTGGTTATTTTGGATTAGTGAAAAGGTTGCCGATGAGGGTATGGATATTTCTAATTTCGTAATCTTCGGAGGTCGTTTCATTCGTGCAATCCAGCAGAAGTTTAAAGTTAGCACTGCATCACAGGAGGGAGTTGATATAACTAAAATTCAAGGCGACTTACCAATGATGTACTACGACAGAAATTTCGATGCTGTTTTTGGTACTAATACTTTTGTTCTTATTCCTTTGCAGGCTCTACAATTAGTTACTTGGAATGAGTATGTTCCCGGTAAAGATTTCAGAGGTGAATTAGCTATTAATGCAACCAAGTTAGCACCATTAGGTAACGGTTCAAGTTTACCATTTGACTATCAATGGAGACGTGATATTGAGTGTCCTAAATACAGCTACTTCCCAAGTTTGTGGGCGGAATTAGTTAAAGCAATTCCTGGTTCTTGTACCAATCCTGATGCCGATGGCTTCTTTATTTTCAAAGATTGCTCTCCATTAGAGGTACCAACTTGTTAATATATTTGTACTCATAAGCCTTTAGTATCGCCAAGCACTAAGGCAGGGAGGTTGAAATATACCTCCCTCTTTTAAAAAAAATGTAATGATAAATAAATTACAAAATACGTTAAGCGCAAAATTATTATCTGAACTACCGTCTGTATTTGAAAAGTTTGATATAAATAATCCTTTAAGGTTAGCCCATTTTTTGTCACAGTGTGCTCATGAAAGCGGCAATTTTAAATTCATTAATGAGAACTTGAATTATTCTGCAGATGGCTTACAAAAGATATTTAAAAAATATTTTCCTAATCCTGAAATCGCTGCAAAGTATGCAAGAAAGCCTGAAATGATAGCTAATAAAGTTTATGCTAATCGTATGGGTAATGGTGACGAAGCAAGTGGGGATGGTTGGAAGTATAGAGGTTCAGGGTATATCCAACTAACTGGAAAAGATAACTTTAAACTTTTCAATGAATATGTTGAAGATGATATTGTTGCTAATCCAAATTTAGTTGCTGAAAAATATCCATTGACTTCTGCTGCTTTCTTTTTTAGCAAGAACGGATTAAACCTTATTGCTGATAAAGGTGCTGGTGTTGAAATAGTTACCCAAATAACGAAAAGGGTAAATGGCGGTACGCATGGTTTGGATGATAGACTTGCTAAGTTTAAAACATTCACGAGTATTTTACTCTAATAAATTTATAATGGCAAACATTCAAAATCTTTTCATAATTAAAGCCGAAGATGGAAGCATTGTAAACTCATTGCAGCCTTATGACTTGTCTGCCATTGTAGATGGTGTAGAAGTACCAAAGATTGTAACTGGGACTTACATTGTTGAAAATTCAGGTGTATATACCGAATATTCATATCCGGCAAAAGGTAGTAAGTATGCCACAAAAGTAACCAACCCATCAAATGACTTAACAGCTTATTTAGACGAAAAGACTGGAGAAGTTTCAGACTTACTCGCTTCAAGTTGTGCTGCCTGTGATACAAGCACTAACCCATCGCAGCCTGTTGAAATAATCAGTTCATGTGCAAGTCCTGTATTTGTAAAAATGTGCGACCCTGTAGACAGCGGTCAACAACTTATATTTACAACTTCCGTACCTATTTGCGTGGATAATGGCGACGGTTCTTTTTCTACATGGCTAACGAGAGAGCGCATAGTTTGGGATAATATTAACAGTGTTGTTATTTCAAGAGTGCCAGAGTTTTCACAGGATGGTGTAACATGGATAACAGATGCACCAGCGTCATTTGTTTATGGTGCTTGTATAGATCCACAGGTTATTGATTGTGAAATTACAGAAGCATTCGGAGATGATTTAAGCACTTTAAAACCTGGAAATAATTTCAGTATCACAAAGCCGTCTTGCTGTGTCGTTAAAGTTACTACAAACATTGGTCCTTTTACCTTAGTTGAGGGCATACAACATTATTCTACTTCTGACTTCACTTGTCTTGTAACAATTGACAGCGTTGAGGTTATAAGTGGAGGCTGTACCTTAGATAAAATTCATATCATATCAAATAAAATACAATAAAATGCAAACTGTTCAATTTTTATCAAATTCTGATGCATCAGCTTCAATGAAAGTTGCTGCGCCTATTGTACATCAGTCTAAGGCTACTATCGCTGTTGGTGCTGGTGCAACTCCTTCTGATTTACTTGCTGTTATCGTTGCTGGCGAATGCGCTGCATACGGTGGACAAATCGTAAATAAAGGCTGTAATGATGTAAAAGCAACTATCACCTACATTGATGGTGGTGCTTGTGAAAGTGGTGGCTGTGCTGGTGCAAACAGTGCGGACTATGAAACTTTAGACGTTGATGTAATCATCCCAGCAAACAGCGTGTTTCCTTTACCATTAGGTTTCCATCAAGGAATTAAGGTAAGCACTGTTGACATTGATGGAGCTGCATTCGCAAATACCTCTGAAAGCAAATTAGACTTCTACGCTTCTTATCAGCCATCTTGTGGCGGTTGCGTGAAAGCAATTTGAGGCATTGGCTGTGTCGTATCAGGTGCTACCTGTGCCGAGGTAGTTATCTAACCTCGCAGACAAAATCTTATTCCATGGGTGCGTATGGAAAAAAACCGCACAAATATTTCGGGCAAGACCGCTTCATGAGAGGTTCGATTCCTCTGCCCGAACAAAATTTAAATTTTAAAAAATGACTGATAGCAAAATAGAGTTTCTTCCATCTTCACAGTCAGCATGCTGTGACCCGAATGCTTCAACAAGCAAAGCAATGGTTGAAGGATGCGCTGCTGGTGTATCTTACATGGTTTTAATTTGTGATAGTGATTGCGGTGCAACTACTTCACTTAGTTATATGAATATGAGTACTGGAGTAACTTCAAGTACCCCTCCAGCTGATTTTGTTTTGGGTAATTGCTCAGGCAAAAGTTTTAAAGTTGGTTGTATTCCATATTTAGAAACAGAAACATTTGTTGCAACCGCTGGTCAAACTACTTTTGTTTTGGCTAATATTCCAAATGGAGATGTAAGAGTCAGCCGTAACGGTTCTACAATTCCTGATAATGCTGGAACTGTAAGCGGTAACACTGTTACCTATGTACCAGCTGCTAACAATAGCGAGATATTGCTTGTAAATGACAGGATAGATATTAGCTATGTGTATGCTGTTTGTGATGTAGCAGTAGAGCCATTTGTTGACTGTGCTGGTAAAGAAATATTAAATGGGGCTGCTTTATTAACTTGTGACTCCTTAGACCCAAATACATTCACTGTAGACCCAACAACAGGGCAAATCACAGTGAGCGGTGGAGGCGGTGGTACAAGTCAAGCACTTACCGATTGCAAAGGAGTTGTATTACCAAATGGAACAGCTGTTTTAGGTTGTGATGCGCTTGACCCTGATACTTTTATTATCGACCCAACAACTGGAGAAATAACTTTGAACGGTGGTAAAGGCAGCGTCGTTGCTGTTGCTGATTTAGTTTCAGGTCATAAGATTGGTAAAATAACTGTTGATGGAGTTGCTTATACAATTAACGAAACTGTTACTTCTTTAGGAACTGTTACCTATGATAGTGTTAGCGGTTTGCTTTCTATACCTTATATAAATGAAAACGGAACTACAGATACTAAAACTGTAACAGTAGCACCAACATTTGTTAATACTGATAATCAAGTTTTAACTGGAGATAATAGTGGAACAGTAGACTTAACACTTACAGCAGTTGTTGTAGGAGGTGTAACAAACTATACAGTAAAAGCTGATTTAAATGTTGCAGCAACTACACCAAGTGGCGGTGTTAATCAGTTAAAATGGTCTTCTACTCTTAATGGATATTACGTTGAAGATATTGATGTAGTTTATGATGGTAGCGAAACTAAAGTAACTGCAGGAGCTAATACAACTGTAACAGGTACAGGTACAACTGCTGACCCTTATGTTATAACTGCTACAGCCAGTGCGGTATCAGGAGTAGGTCAATTATGGAGTCAAAATGCAGTTGCAGGAACTGAGTTAACTGTTGAAAATTTAGTATTTAGATTAGGTATTACCTCAGGACTTCATCATATTCAAGTAAAAGCATTATCAGGCTCTCTTGATATTATGGGGCAAGGTATGTATCTAACTAATACAACACCTGTTGGATATGTAACAGGTAGAGCAATAATAACAAATGCTACTTGGAAAGATTTATATGCTTTAGGAAGTTCTCCAAGTCCCAGTTATGGTGAAAGAAACTATTTCTTAGATAATACAAATGATAGAGCATATGAAATTTTTTACCAAAGAACTTCTGCAACAACAGGTGTTCCTGCTGCATCTATACAAGGTGTATTATGTGTTCATAGATTAAGATAATTAAATTAAAATTAAAAAATATAATCAATGAGTTATTTTAAAAATATCGACAGGTGGGGAAATGAAATAAATAATAGTGATGCTTTGGATTTTAATCCGGTTCCTGTTAATTATACTCCGTCTGCAAGTGGTAATACTGCTAACTTAAATAGTTTTGTTATTGACCCTAATGGAGATATGTATTTTATTGACAAAGATGGCGACAGCTTTAAAGTAAATACATCAAGCCCCTTAGACGTATTAGGTAATGTACAACCTACACCAACATTGACTGGAAACACTGCAAATTTGAATACCGTATTTAAAGACGCAAATGGAGACACATGGGTAGTTGATGTAAAAGGAGATGCAATAAAAGTATCAAGTGCTCCTGTACCTGAAACTGTTACAAATATTACCAATGCGTTAAGTGCTGGTAATAAAATTGCAACCTATACAAATGAGGCTGGAACAGCGGTAGATATTTTTGAAACTGTTACAAGTGTTACTGATTTCAGTATTTCAGGTAGCACAGTTACTTTAAAGTATAAAGATGAAACTGGTACAGAAAATACAAAGTCCTTTACTTTACCAGCAGCATCCTCTGAAACTGTTACTACAATTACAAATGCCTTATCTTCAGGAAATAAAATAGGAACATACACAAATGAAAGCGGTGCAGTTGTTGACATATACGAAACAATTACATCAATAGGAACAATATTGTTTGATGCTGTTACTGGTGTACTTACAATACCATACACTGATGAAGCTGGTGTAGTGAACAATAAAACAATCACTTTACCAACTGCATTGAATGTACTTACTACTGTCCAACCTACTCCTACTGCTACTGGTAATACTACTAATCTTAACAGCACATTTAAAGATGCTGCTGGTAATACATGGATAGTAGATGGCAATGGAGATGCGATACAAGCTGGTAACGCTGCATTTAAAAACTTAAACGAGTTTCATGTAGACCCAAATGGTAATGATACAACTGGCAATGGTAGTCAAGAAAAACCATTTTTAACAATTGCAAAGGCTTTAACCTTAGTAGGTCAAGGAGACCAGATAATTGTTCATGCAGGGGTATATACGGAAAACCTTACTATAAGTGTACCAAATGTTGCAATAGTAGGAGCACAAAGCGAGTATAATTCATTGACCCAAATAAATGGTAGTGTAACTGTAAGTTCTTCGGGAACAAGTGTTAAAATTTCTGATATTGGTATAAAAAATATTATACACACTGGTACATCTCCTTTGTATTTAGAAAACACAACTGTATATACTACTTTAGATTCAAGTTCTGCAGCTTATGTAGAAATAAAAAATACCTCTATTCAAGACGGTGCAATTACAAAAAGTGCTGGTACTCTTTTAATTGAGCAAAGTAAAATTGATACTGTAAATATTACAGGAACAAATACAGTTGCTACAATTAGAAATAGTTATCAGGATGCAAACAGTACTATTACATACGGTGCCGGAACTATTTATAATGTACAAAATGTGCAAGGCGGAGAAATAGTAATTAATGCAGCGGCAATACCTTTAGAAACAGCTGCTTTGGGTGGTGGATTAACTGCGGAAATGGCAAAAGAAGCTGAAACTGCAGACTTCATGAAGTTGGGAATGTTAAGACCTGACACAGAAGCAACACCTACAAAAGTTGTTACATGGGATGAAGTAACTGGAAGACTTGAAGTATCTTCTTTGAGTAGCATAAATACTGGTGCGCCTGTAACAGTTGGGACTAACCCTCCTACTGGTACATCAATTGAAGGAGCAATACATTTAGTTACTGATGATGGTACACCAACTGGAACTGTATTAGAGCAGTATATCTACGATGTAGAAAGTGGAGTTTGGATTGAAATGCAGCGTAACGCTCAAGACACAGTGAAATTTGGTACTGCACCACCTACATCAAACGGTGAATGGGATGGTGAAGAATATTTTGTAACAAGTACTGGGAACAGTGCTGGAACTGTTACAGAACAATGGATTTGGGACAAACAGTCAAGCACATGGGTAAAAAGACCTTCTGAAAATGTTTCTTTTGGAACCATTGCTCCTACAAGTGTGAATGGTGCAAGAGAGGGAGATGAGTATTTCATCACATCAACAGGAACAAGCACTGGAACAATAACTGCACAATATATTTATGATGCTACTTCTGCAAGTTGGATTTTACGTCCAAGTGGTGGTAGTTCAGCTAATTGGGTTTCTGAAACAACAGACCCAACATTAACAGGTAATACTGGAACATTACCACGTTTTCAATGGAATACAACTAATGATTCTAAGTGGTATGTAGATTCAAATGGTATTGCCTTATTAATTGAGGGCGCTGCAACTGGTTGTGGAACCGTATATTTTGATAGCACAGACCCATCTACTGCGACTATTTTTGATTCTGCAAATCCTCCTGTTACTAATAATGATGCACTTAAAAATTTAGACTGTGCTGTTTACATTGGTACTGATGGTAGTGTATGGACAAGTGATGGAACTAATTATAAAACTAAAAGTTATAGTTTCAGCGTTCAGCAATTAGATACAGATACAATTGCAACAGCTGGTCAAACAGCATTCACTTTAGCGAAGTCACCTATTGGAGCAGTTTATATTTATAGAAATGGAGTTAGACTTTCTGCCGCTGCAATTACATGGGTTGGTAAAAATGTTACCTATATCCCTGCTGGAAATGGTGGTAAAACTATGGATGCAGGCGACAGAGTAGAATTTGAATACTCTGCATATTAATATTTATTTTGTAGTTGGGAGTTTTTGACAAATGGATTTTTTTTCGTATATTTGCAATATGAAAAATATAGAAAATACTGAAATTTGGAAAGATATTCCCAACTATGAAGGCAAATATCAAGTTAGTAATTTAGGAAATGTAAAGTCATTAAATTATCATAGAAGTGGTAAAGAAAGATTAATGAATACAGTTTTAACAGGAATTAAAAAAAGACAATATAAAGCACTGACTTTATATAGCAATAATAAAGGTAAAACAGAAAAAGTTCATCAATTAGTTGCAATGTCTTTTTTAGGATTTAGTAAAAATAAAAATGGAATAATAGTAGACCATATAAATAATGACCCATTAGATAATAGATTGGAAAACTTGCAAGTAATAACACAAAGAGAAAATAACTCTAAAGATGTAAAATGTACATCTTCTATTTTTACAGGTGTATGTTATCACAAAAAAGCAGGAAAATGGGAAAGTTATATTACTATTAATAAAAAAAGAAAACATATTGGATTATTTAAAAGTGAAATAGAAGCATCAAATGAATATAAAAAAGCCTTAGAATTATTCAAAAATAATGATTTAAGTTTTTTAGATATTTCAAATAAAACTTCAAAATACAAAGGTGTTCATTTTGATAAACATAGAAATAGATGGTCTGCTGAAATAAGAATAAATAGTATAAAAAAAAGAATAGGTAGATTTAAAACAGAGTTAGAAGCATATAATGCTTTAGAACTATATAAAAAAGAAAATTATGTCAATATTTGATCCAGCGAAATGTATCAATAAATTAGGTACTAAAAGAGGTGTCAATGATACAGATATTGTAGATACTTATGGCAGTATAAAAAGTTCTGCTCAATTTGATGGCTTTAAAGTAATAGATATTTTTGGTAACATAGGGTCACTCCCAGCGAGTGGTCCTTGGGAAGTACAAAAAGGAACTGTTGAAGATATCGGAACGGACATGAGTCATAACCTTTTACTTTATACAAGCCCTATAACAGCTTTTGTTTCTGCAGGTTGTACTGGTTATATGGATGGAAGAGTTACTGGTGTAGGAACTTTTATAATCCAATCAGGTACACAAACTATTGGAGGTGTTTCATATCCTGGCACTGGTATTCTTATTACTAAGGCTGCAAATACAAATGATGGTGTTACAACAGTTTCAAGTGGGGCGACTTATCAATTAGGTGAAACAGTAAACGCACTGACTGGTTCTGCAAGACCTGTAACAATACAAGCAAGTGCAACCTTAAATATCTTTGGTGCTAATACGGCAAATTTTGTTAAGGTCTATGCTGTTATAAATAACGGAATAGTAAATTGGCGAGGACCAAATATTTGTGGAGAAGGTCGGTTGAGTAATAATCAAACATATACCAACAATGCTGTAACAAATGTCCAAGATTGTAGGTGGGCTCTTGGTACTGGATTAGCGGGTGCTGGAACTATAAACATTTTAGACGGTGCGACTTTCTTTAATAATGGAATCCAATCAGTGGGCAGTACAAATACATTCAATATCAATGGTTGTGGATGGTGTAACGCAGGCGTAAAAGAGGGTGCAATTTATATAACAGCAAACACAGATTTTTTCCCTAAAATAAATGTTCAAACTGCTGCTTGTCTTAAAGTTGGAGTTAATGCAAACGCTACTTGGAAAGGAATTTTAAGTGGTTCAGCTCCTTTGACTGTTGGAACAATGGGCACTCCTGTAAATGGGATTCATCATTTTAGTAATACAGCAAATACTTACAATGGTACAATGACTGTTGATGGAACTGCATTAAATGCAAGCTATGGAACATCATTACAATATGCAAAAATTGTTTTAGTAAATGGTGGAAGAATTGGTACAAATGCTAATTCAAGTCAAACTATTGGCTCACTTGCAAGTACAGATTCTACTACATATTGGCAAAGTGGAGACCCTGCAAATAATACAATTGCAAATAATGGTATAACAACTTTTGCAGGTAGATTAATGTGGACTGGTGGACAGTATGCTGCTAACTACTTTTTAAATGGTGGTGCTGCAAATCAATTAACAATGACTGGGGCTGGAAGTTCTGGCAATATATACCCTCGTAACGGTGCAAAATTAATTTTACAAGGGGCTACATTTATAGCACCTGGAGGTCAGGTTAGGGTACAAACTGGTGCAACGGTTTCAGCAGGAACTTCAACTACAGCAAGTTGTACATATCTTTATATAGATGCTACTTCTAAATTGGAAGTGAAAGCAGTTGGTGCAGGTGCAAGTTTAATGAATGTAACAACAGGATTTTTACCAAGTGCAGGATGGAAAGTAGATTTGCCCGATGCAATGGCAGCAGGCACTTATGATATTGTTAGCTATTTAGGAACTGCGACAACTGTATTACCTACAATAGGTTTAAATAATTCAGGACGTACGGTTACTTTTGCTTATGCAAATGCAACCAACCCTAAGAAATTAAGAATGACCTTAGTATAAAAATTATAAAGTAATAAAAACATGGCAACAAAAACATTCTTACTTAAAGCTACAACAGTAGGCGAAGATGCTGGACCTTTTACTGTTACAGATTGTAATGGTGCAACTGTTGCAACTATTACAGCAGCGCAATTATTGACTGGTATAGAAATCACAGTTGACGATACTTGCACGTTTATAGAGTTACAGTCGGAGGGCATATGTACTAATATTACAAAAGTGAATTTAATTTACTCAAAATGTAATGAAGCAAATGCCACTGCAGAACTATGTAAATTGAACAGCACAACATTTATAAACGTATTTCCGCAGCCGAGCCCTTGTAGCATAGCAACTGTTTGTGTATCTTCACTTTCAAATACTATTATAGGTAATCTTTATCCTAATAGTATGTTAGGTGCTACAAATTGCGTGGAATCTTTGGGCGGAACTTTAATTGGATATGGTTATTAAAAAATAAAATAAATAAATATGTGTACACAGGTAATAACGAGTACGGACATTGGAGCAGGGTTAGGAATTGTAGGAGACAAATTAGTTTCTAACTCTAATCAGCAATTCACAAATTTAAGTAGCTTCCCGGCTACTGGTCAAACTGGTATCTTTTATGTAGATAAGTCTACTGGAAAGCTATACTATTGGGATGGCACTGCTTATCAGGATGTAAATACTGACTGTTGTCCTGAAACAGTAACTTCTTTGTCTATTGCGGGAACAGAGTTGACATATGTTGACGAAGCTGGTGTAAGCAATAAGGTTGACCTTGCAGCGGCAATAGATTCTTTAGAAAAGAACACATTGCTGCAGAACACAGTTGATGGTCACAAAATAGGTGACTATACCAATGAAGCTGGTGTTACTGTTGACATTAAAGAAACAATAACAACTCTGGACGCTGTTTTTGATGAAGATGATTACACTTTGTCGATAACTTATGTAGATGAGAACGGAGATACAACCAGCAAGGTATTAGACCTTAAAATCTTAGCACCTTTATTGATTACAAGTGTTGTAGCTACAAATGAAACAGGCTTCCATAAAGACGATGGAACCATTACCATCACTGCAAGTGGCGGAAAATTGCCTTTGGAATATTCAATAGATGGTGGTGTAACTTTTCAGTCAAGCAATGTATTTACAAATTTAGTTGCTGGTACATATCAGATAGTTGTAAAAAATGGCAGCGGTGATTCAAAAACATCTTCTGTTATTGTTACTCAACCTGATGACTTAGTAGTTACTGCAACTTCAACAAATGAAACTTCTTTTGATGCTAATAACGGTACTATTACCGCTGCATCTACCGGAGGTGTTGCGCCAATAACTTATTCCATTGATGGTGTTAATTATCAAGCAAGTCCTTTATTTACTGGAGTTGTTGCTGGAGTTTACACTGTGTATGGTAAAGACAGCGTTGGCGATATTCATACAACAACTGTTACTATCATTCAGCCTGCTGATTTAACACTTACTTTAATTTCTTCCACAAATGAAAGTTCATTTGATGCTAACAACGGTACTATAACTGTTTTGGCGAGTGGTGGAGTTGGTGCTTATAGTTATTCAATTGATAACGGTGTTACATGGCAGTCAAGCGGTACATTCAATAATTTAGTTGCCGGAACTTATACTGTTTTGGTTAAGGATCAAGCAACCCCTACAAATGATACTGCTACTGTAACTAATATTGTTATTACGCAGCCTGATGACTTGTTAATAAGTTTGGTATCTCAAACTAATGAAACTGCTTTTGACAAAAACGATGGTTCAATAGTTGTTTCTTCTACTGGAGGTATTGCTCCTGTTACCTATTCAATAAACGGTGGTGTAACATGGCAATCAAGCCCAATATTTAACAATCTGCCTGCTGGAACTTACTCAATAATTGCAAAAGATAGTGTGAATGATACTGCTACTTTAAGTGGTATTGTAATCACTCAACCTGATGACCTTGTTGCTGTTTTAGTTTCAACTACAAATGAAACTGCATTTGATGCAAATGATGGTACTATCACAGTTACTCAAACTGGAGGTGTAGCACCTTTCACATATTCAATAGATGGAGTAAACTTTCAATCAAGCCCAACATTCACAGGCTTACAAGCTGGAAGTTATACCGTAACTGTTAAAGATAGCACAGGCGATACAAGTACTGTTGGAACTGCAATTACTCAACCTGCAGACCTTACCTTATCTGTTGCTTCATTTACAAATGAAACTGCTTTTGATAAGAATGACGGAACAATTACTGTAACTGCGAGTGGCGGTGTAGGTGCTTTGCAATATTCAATAGACAATGGTGTTACATGGCAGTCCAGCAATGTGTTCACTGGCTTACAAGCTGGTAGTTATACTATACTTGTAAAAGATAGCACAAATGATACAGCTACAACAAGCGTTACCCTTACACAGCCTGCTGATTTAGGAATAAATTTAGTTTCTAAGACAGATGAAAGTGTTGCTGGTGCTAATGATGGTAGTATTACTGTTGCTGGTGTTAATGGTGTTCCGGGATATACATATTCAATTGATGGTGTAAACTATCAAGCAAGTGGCACATTCACAAATCTGCCTGCTGGAGCCTATACCGTAACGGTAAAAGATTCAAGCGGTGATACTGCAAGTGTCAATACAACTGTAAACGCTGGAGCGGTTGCAACAGTGCCAATAATTTTAAACTTAACTGATTTAGGTTTTTGGAGAGGTTGCAACGGTACAAATAATGGCTGGTTTACAGACTTAAAGTTTGAAGCTGCATATACAGATTCAAATAATAACCCTGCAACTGCTTTATTGACTGATGGCCCAGGAGTTGATAGCCCACAAACTATTTACGCAAAATCGGGCACGAGTGTAAGCCTTGTATCTACAATTAGTGATACAGACCCTAACCCAACATACTGCTGTAAGGTGTATCAAACATTTGTACAGGAGGGCGGTAGTGATTTAGGAACTGGAAATATTACTCAAACTACTACTCCTTTAGGTGCTGGTAGTGCGACTGCATCTTATTCATTCACTGCATCTTCTACAAGAACATTCACTGCTTATGCAAGACAAACAAGCGATGACGCAAACTGCGGAGGTGGTGGAACTGCTTTATCAGTAACAGCAACCGCAACTGATGAAACTACCG
>JBILQZ010000108.1:0-5680 GCA_044372935.1 Sediminibacterium sp.
GTTGGGTATGAAGCATAATATTTCTTTAAGCCTATAGAAGCGTTTGTATAATTTCTATCCTCATATTGAATCATCGCGGCTCTATATATCAAAGAGTCTTGTTCATTAACAGATAAGGGTTTCCCAAAATCATTCATAAATTGAACGTAAGCTTCTGGTTGTTGTTCTTCGATAAAGATATTCCTTATGTATTCAACAGCATTATTACTTTCTTCTGCATTTGGATAGGCAGTATACAATGACTTAAATTGCTGTAAGGCTTCTTGATTTTTATTTAAATTAAAAAAAGTAATGCCTAATTTATAATAAGCCAAAGGATAAAACTCCGTCGCTTTCTGGTCTAATAAAACCTTAGATAATGGCGTAATTGCTTGTTGAAATTGTTCTTTACTTGTATAAGTATCTGCCAATTCCATTCTTGCATCACTTAAATAAACAGACTGATTAAAATCAGTTTCATACCTATTCAATATTTGCAATTTTTCTTTATTTAACCCAAGTGCTCCATAGATAATTGCTTTTTGTAAACTTGCATAGTCTTCATAATTCCATCCTAGATCTATAATTTTTTGATAAGATTTCAACGCCTGCTTATATTGCTTTAACATAAATTGACAATCTGACAACCTTACTAAAGCATCTTTTTGATATGGGGCAGCATTTGCATAAGGGTTAAAATCTGCAGCGTCTGTAAATAAAAGTAAGGCTTTACTATAGTTACTGTTTTTTAAATAACTATATCCTAATGTATAACTTGCATGTTTTTTAGTTATCTCCCCTATTTCAATTGGTTCTTTTAAGTAGGCTTCTAAGTGTTCTATAGCCTCATCAATTTTTCCCATTTTATAGGCAAGCTCTCCAATCCAGAATTGGGTTTGTGCAAGTACTTTATTATTGTATGGTAAATTCTTTACTTGTTTGAATAAGTCATAGGCTTGTTCATTTTGTCCATCATTTAACCACAAAGCAGCTTTACCAAATAAGATGTTTGGATATAATTTTAATAAGGATTCATCTAAACTATCCATTTTTTGATAGGCATCGTAAGCTCGATTAAAATCATTGCTATACGTTAATGCAGTGACATATAAACTTTTGGCTTCTGCATAAGCATTACTATTTGGGTAAAGCTGATTGAATTTCTCAATGGATTGAATGGCAATACTGTACTCTTTTAATTCAATTGCTAATTTTGCATAATTAAATAAAGCAATTTCTTTTTGAGCTAAATTTTGACTTTTAGTCGCACATAATAAAAAGGCATTTTTAGCACCTAACTTATCGTTCACTTTTAAATAAGAAGTAGCAAGCAAATACATGCTATTTTGACCTAATGAGTCGTCTACATTTGCTAATTGTTTAAATCCTTTGATTGCGTCATTCCATTGTTGCGACTGAAAATAACAAAACGATAATTGGTATAAGTCCTGCGGCTCTACTTGTTTTTGAGAAGCTACATAATTAGATAAATAAGGTAAAGCCTTCTCGTATTGCTTTTTTTCAAATAACAAATGACCCATTAACTGCGCTAATTGATCATTATAGAATTGACCCTTCTTTTCTAAAGCAATGGTTGTATTTTCTAAAGCGGCATCTACCTCACCTAAAAAATAATATAATTGACTAATGTAAAAGGGCGTAAGCGTTTGATAGGAAGTACTTTTTTCTGCAATCTTAAAACAACTTAAAGCTAATGTAAAATCTTTCTTTTGAAGGGCTACAAAACCTGCATAGTAATTGGCATCTAAATAAAAAGGACTTTCTTTAACTTGTCTAATACTATATAAATAACTTGTTGATTTTTCCCAATCCCCTTTTTTAAAATAGATATACCCTAAATGAAACTGCATTAATGCTAATTCCTTATTTTCTAAATCATCTATACTTACTTTATCATAGGCTAGTAAGGCCTGCTCTATATTTTGTTTTTTGAAATAATATTTAGCAAGTTCAAAATTAATCCTAGAATGATAAATCTTATTGGATTGACTGGCTAACCATAGAGCCGCTTTTTCCGAAGCATTTAGTTTTTCTAATGCAATAGATAACAAATGATATTGGTAGGCCATATCCACCTGATTGCGATCAAAAAAATGGGCAGATTGTATGGCTTGGTATGCGTTTAAACTATCCCCTTGTCTCAAATAATTTTTTCCTTCTTGATACAAAGGATGTAATGGAGTCTCATAATGCATCAATTGACTTGAAACGCTTGTACTATAGAGTAATACGAAGGGTAAAAGCAAATATTGGGCACTTGCTAATTGGATGGATTTAAACATAAAAAGCCTTTATTTAGGATAGTCTTATAAAATTACACTATGAATCTAAAACGCTTCGTTAAATAAGGTTATTGTGGAAAAACAACTACAATCCTTAAATTTGTCAACAAATACAATATTTATGTACGAACACGCAACAACAGTAAGGGTTAGGTATGCAGAAACAGACCGTATGGATGTGGTTTATTATGGCAATTATGCAATGTATTTTGAAATAGGACGTGTTGAAGCCATTCGTAATCTAGGTGTATCCTATAAAGCATTAGAGGATATGGGCATAATATTGCCTGTCGTTGAATTAAATATCAAATATCTAAGACCTGCTAAATATGATGATTTAATCACCATAAAAAGTCAAATCAAAGAGCTCCCTCAAGACCATGTTATAATTTTTGATCAAGAAGTATATAATGAATCAGGGAAGCTTTTAACCATCGGACAAGTTAAACTCTATTTTATGGATGCCGATATGGGCAAAAGGGCCGAAATGCCTGCCATTTTAAAGGAAAAACTAGCTATCTATTTTTAGTTAAAACGCCTTTTTTTGGTTTACTTTGCACCTCAATTGAAGCAAATTATGACGGATCAAGTTCAAGCTACGATCATTACTATTGGAGACGAATTATTGATAGGTCAAGTGATCGATACCAATAGTGCTTTTATCGCACAAAAATTAAATGCGATTGGTGTAGCTGTCCATCAAAGAATTGCTGTAGGTGATGACACAACCTCTATCCAACAAGCTTTAGATGCATCAATTGAAAAATCACAAATAGTTATCATTACAGGAGGTTTAGGCCCTACGGCAGACGATATCACTAAGCCTCTATTGAATCAATATTTTGGAGGTAAAATGGTGGTAGACCAACCTACCTTAGATCATATCACCTATATTTTTGAACAGGTTCATAAAAGACCTATGATTGAACGAAATCGTAAGCAAGCAGAAGTGCCGGATGTTTGCGAAGTACTATTCAATCAAACAGGAACAGCTCCTGGAATGCTTTTCACCAAAAATAACACACTCATTTTCTCCTTACCTGGTGTACCACACGAAATGCAATGGTTAACCGTTGAGAAAGTAATTCCAATAATTCAAACAAAATTAAAACTTGGTGTAATTGCCCATAGAACACTGTTAACTTCTGGAGTGGGTGAATCCTTTTTAGCTGAATTAATTCAGGAATTTGAATCAAGCCTACCAGAAAGTATTAAATTGGCTTATTTGCCGAGTTATGGTATGGTTAGACTTAGATTGACAGGTAAAGGAGATCAAGCTTCCATTCTAAATCAAACTTTAGATACCTATTTTAACCAACTCAAGTTGGAAGTAAACGAATACCTGGTGACAGATAAGGATGAAACCATTGAAATGGTGGTGGGTGGCTTATTAAAATCTAAGAACCAAACTGTAGCCACTGCAGAAAGTTGTACTGGTGGCTATATTGGACATTTATTGTCCAAACATGCAGGGTCTTCCTCCTTTTTTACTGGGAGTGTAGTGAGTTACGATAATCGTATAAAAACTGAATTTTTAGACGTCCCTACCCCTATTTTACAGACGGTGGGTGCTGTTAGTAAAGAAGCGGTTGAACAGATGGCTGTTGCAATACGTGCTAAAATGAAGACTGATTTTGGGATATCTGTGAGTGGAATTATGGGCCCTTCTGGTCAAACAGATGAAAAACCGCTTGGAATGGTCTGGATTGGTGTTTCTAACCACGAAAAAGTGGTCTCAAAGGTCTTTTACCTAAGATTTGACCGTCAAAAGAACATCGAAGTAACTGCAAATCAGGCTATAAATTTACTTAGGTTACTCATAATCAATAAGATTTAGTCTTATTTTTGCTAAAATTATTCCCTATGTCTGTAGTTGACTTGATTTTGCCAAAATTGGGTGAAAGTATTATGGAAGCAACCATTTTAAAATGGCATAAATCTGTAGGTGATACCATTCAGTTAGATGAGACATTATTAGACATTGCAACTGATAAAGTAGATAGTGAAATACCCTCAACTGCAGCTGGAACAATAACAGAAATACTATTTGATGCAAATTCAGTTGTTCCAATTGGAACTGTTATTGCTAGAATACAAACAAGCGGTAGTATTACAACACCGGTTCAACAAGAAACTACAATTCAAGCTACTACTCCTGCAACTACACCAGTTCAGGAACCAATTGTCGAAGAAGTACATGAAGTGCCTTTTACTCCGGCTGCTATTCCAGTAGTAGTTCAAAGCAATGATGCTAATGACCCGAGATTTTATTCTCCTTTAGTCATGAACATTGCACAAAATGAAGGTATAAGTTTACAAGAATTACAACAAATAACTGGTACAGGTAGTCAAGGTAGAGTTTCTAAGAAAGACATATTACAATATGTTGCAAATAAAAAAGCAGGGATAGTTCAAGCAACTCCAGTTGCACAATCATCTACAGCGCCTTCTGCTCCAATTGTATCAACTACAGTAACACAACAACAATCAATTCCTGCAACTACAACACCAACAAGTTCAACTCAATTTCCTCCGGTTGATTATGGGTTTAATCCATCTAGTCAAGCGGGTAAATTTGCAAGTCCAGAGGAAGTGATTGTAACAGGAAATACAGAAATTATAGAAATGGATCGTATGCGTAAGTTGATTGCAAAGCATATGGTTGATAGTGTACAAACTAGTCCACATGTAACTTCATTTGTTGAAGCAGATGTTACGAATATGGTAGTTTGGAGAGATAAAGTAAAACAGCTTTTTGAAAAAAGAGAAGGAACAAAATTGACCTTTACACCTATGTTTATGGAATGTATAGCGGCAACTTTGGAGAAGTTCCCATACATCAATTGTAGCTTACAAGGTGAAAATATTATTATAAGAAAAGATATTAATATTGGTATGGCAACTGCTTTACCTTCTGGTAATTTAATTGTACCTGTCATTAAAGGAGCCAATCAATTAAGCATTGTTGGTTTAAGTAAAGCGGTTAACAATTTAGCAAATGCTGCAAGAAACAACCAATTAAAACCACAGGATACACAAGGCGGAACATTTACAGTAACGAATGTAGGTACATTCGGTTCCATCATGGGTACTCCAATTATACCTCAACCTCAGGTTGCAATTCTAGCATTAGGGGCCATTAAAAAACGTCCTGTCGTAATTGAAACACCAGCAGGTGATGCAATCTTGGTGCGTCACATGATGTATCTTTCTATGAGTTACGATCATAGAATTGTAGATGGTGCTATGGGATCTAGTTTCTTATCTGCTGTAGCAAAAGCATTCGAAAACTGGGATCCAAATAGACAATGGTTTCAATACGTTTAATATCCTAGTCCCAAATCTCTACCCTTCATTATAGCAGGAACACCTTGTGACATCCACAAAGGCATCGGTGC
>JBILQZ010000109.1:0-5623 GCA_044372935.1 Sediminibacterium sp.
AGCAAAGTTGATGATGGCCTGAATGCCTAAGGGGAGGGACAGTTGAATTAATCCAGACAAGATGGATAATAGATACAAGGCTGTAATCTCCTTTTTTTCGAGTCGAATTAAACCAAACAGTTTAACAAGTGATTTTGATATATTTATTTTTTCCATTTGCGTCGATTAAACCCTCAAATCAAGGTCATTTTTTGCAATTGTATTTACGATTCAAGTAAATTTTAAATTTACAAATTGACAACGAGTAAAATTTGTGTTTTATTGCTCAATTCAGGGTAAATTGAGGCCTATTATATCCTAAATTATTCAACATGATTGGTTTATTAATTGCTGTTTTTGTTATTGGCTATATCCTTATCACTTTGGAGCATACTATACATATCAATAAAGCTGCCACTGCATTGATCACCGCAGTTATTTGTTGGACGATTCTAGTCATGAATCCTGTAGTTAAAGAAACCACTTTAAATGCTTTAGGGCACCATTTAACCAGTATAGCAGAAATTGTTTTCTTTTTACTAGGCGCCATGACAATTGTTGAACTGATTGATGCGCATGATGGCTTTCAAAATATCACCGAAAAAATAAAAACAACCAATAAGACGAAATTAATTTGGACCATTGCATTGGTAACTTTTTTCTTGTCTGCGGTGTTAGATAACCTAACCAGTACGATTGTAATGATTTCTATTATCAATAAATTAGTAAAAGATAAATTGGTTAAATGGCAATTATTGGGTTTGGTGATTATCGCTTCAAATGCAGGTGGAGCTTGGAGTCCAATAGGAGATGTAACTACGACCATGTTGTGGATTGGACATCAGGTAACGCCACTGAACATCATAAAAGAAACATTTTTAGCAAGTTTAACATGTATGGTAGTACCCACTTTAATCATTAGTTATCGTATCAAAGGGAATATTGAATTGCATGAAAACATCTCTACCAATCAAAACGCACTTGCGAATCCAAATGATAGAAATGTAGTTTTCTTTATAGGTATATTATGTTTGTTATTTGTGCCAGTTTTTAAAACAATCACGCATTTGCCCCCTTATATGGGCATGCTTTTAAGTTTAGGTGTTATGTGGGTTTTAACTGAATTAATGCATAGTAAAAAAGAGCTGGACGAAAAGGGTACTTTGTCTGTAAATCATGCCCTAAGAAAAATAGATACCCCAAGCATATTATTCTTCTTTGGTATTTTAATGAGTATAGCAGCTTTAGAACAAGTAGGTTTATTAGAGCAATCTGCTTTATGGTTGGATCAAACCTTTGGAGATATTAAAGTAATTGCAGTAGTCATTGGACTATTATCCTCCATTTTAGATAATGTGCCATTGGTAGCCGCTTTACAAAGCATGTATGGATTGGATGTGTATCCTACCGACCACTACTTCTGGGAACTATTAGCTTATACAGCGGGAACGGGCGGCTCGGTATTAATAATTGGCTCTGCTGCTGGTGTCGCGGTGATGGGTATAGAGAAAATTGACTTTTTCTGGTACCTTAAAAACATCAGCTGGATTGCATTTATTGGATTTATTACGGGTGCCATCGTTTTTATATTGGAAAATGCTTAATTTTGATGTTCAAACATTGAACTATGAAAAACATCGCTAAAATATATGCTCCTCCTGCACCTCATATGGTGGGGGACGGTTTTCGGGTACATAATTTCATCCCTTCTTTTCCTGCTTTGTCAATGCAAAGAATGGATCCATTTATCATGCTTGATTATGGGTCAAAGTTTGTTTTCCCTCCTAGTCCTGCACCAAAAGGGGTGGGCGTGCATCCACATAGAGGTTTTGAAACAGTAACCATTGCGTACAAAGGTCAAGTGGCGCATCATGATAGTTTTGGTAATTCAGGCATTATCAATGAGGGCGATGTACAATGGATGACAGCAGCATCTGGTTTATTGCATAAAGAATACCATGCGGAGTCTTTTGCAAAAACAGGTGGTGAATTTCAGATGGTGCAGCTTTGGGTCAACCTGCCAGCCAAGGATAAAATGTCGGCACCAAAATACCAAGCCATTACGAATGACCAAATGAATAAAGTGATTTTAGCAGACGGCAAGAGTTATGTAGAAGTGATTGCAGGACATTATCAGGGTCAAACAGGTCCGGCGAAGACTTTTACAGAAGTACATTTACAAAATGCCATTTTAGAAAAAGGAACAAAAGCCAGTTTTGATTTTCCTGCATCTCAGAATACTTTTTTAATAGTGATCGAAGGAACTATTAAAATCAATGATGGAGATGCTATCCCTGTAGATCATTTTGTGGAGATGGATAAAAAAGGAACTTCTTTTACCATTGAAGCTGTAGAAAATGCAAAAGTACTAGTGGCAAGTGGCGAACCTATTGGGGAGCCCATTGCAGCGCATGGTCCCTTTGTGATGAACACTAGAGACGAGCTGGTGCAAGCTTTCAATGATTTCAATGACGGAAAATTTGGACAACTAGAAGATGAATAAACACAAGATCAATTAAACGATATCCATTTTAAGCTATTAATAATTTAATTATGCAAACAGTTTTACATACATCAGATTCAAGAGGGGACGCCAACCATGGTTGGCTACATAGTAAACACAGTTTTAGTTTTGCCAATTATTACAATCCAGAAAAAATTCATTTCGGAGTATTGCGTGTTTTGAATGATGATTTTGTAGCCGCAGGAATGGGCTTTGGGTTACATCCACATGATAATATGGAAATTATTTCTATCCCCTTAGAAGGTGATTTAGAACACCAGGATAGTATGGGTAACAATACCGTGATCAAACATGGCGACATTCAAGTGATGAGTGCAGGCACTGGTATTAAACATAGTGAGTATAACAAGAATAAAGATAAGCCTGTTAAGTTTTTACAAATTTGGGTGATTCCTAATAAAAAAGATGTAACGCCTCGTTATGATCAAATTACTTTAGACCCAAAGGACCGCATTAATAAATTACAACAAGTCCTTTCGCCAAATCCAGAAGATGCCGGCGTATGGATCCATCAAGATGCATGGTTTCATATCGGAAAATTTGATCAAGGTTTTCAAACTCAGTACAATGTTAAAAAAGCAGGTAACGGCATGTATGCTTTTGTCTTGTATGGACAGTTTGAACTAGCCGGTCATCAATTAAATGAAAGAGATGCATTAGGCATCACTGATTTTGATCAATTTGAATTAAAGGCCTTGACGCCCGATGCAGAAATTTTATTGATGGAAATTCCGATGCAGTTATAAAGATGATTTAGTCCAACTCATTTTTAAAGTGATAATGAACAAGTAGGTCTTGATCGAATTTTTCAATATTGACGAGTTCGAGGTCGTAGGTTGTAGCTAGGGTATTCATTTCATTGTTACCAAACATTGAAATGCCTTGTAAGTCATTTAGAATTTTGGGTGCAATAAACCAGTACAATTCATCTGCTATTTTTTGATCAATTAAGCTCGCATTCAATCGATTCCCGGCTTCTGTTAAAATGGTATAAATTCCTTTTTCTAATAATTGCTTTGTTATAGATTCAACAACTAATCCTTTATCATTAAATACTCCTTCTATAAACTCTATAGACTTGTCCTGCACAATAGTATTTTTTTTATCTGTTACGAAGTAAATTTTTGAATTGGATCTATTATAAAAAATGGGCAGCTTATTATATTCTGCATTCAGTAAGCTAAGCTCTTTGTCAATTATTATGACATTGGTTTCTTTTATGGGTGATCCTTCTATTCGTATGGTTAAACTTGCCTCATCTTTTAAAATCGTTTTGTAGGTGGTTAAAATGGCATCTACGTTTGATCTAAGTTGAGTATGTACAAATTGTCTTGAAAATTCATTACTTATCCATTTACTATTTCCATTTCGATCTGCAATTTTTCCATCCACTGTACTTGCAGTCTTTAAAATGAAATAAGGTCTTTGTTTTTGATGTTGCGTAAAAAATCTTTTGTTTAAGGAGATTGCCAAAGGGTCGTTCATCACTTCAACTTCAATCCCTGCCTGCTCAAGTTGTTTGACGCTTCCTACTTTTGGATTGGGGTCTAGACTTGCAATCACGACTTTTTTTAAACGATGTTTTATGATTAAATCAACACAAGGTGGTGTTTTTCCAAAATGAGAGCAGGGTTCAAGGCTTACATATAAAGTACACTGAGAAAGCGTTTCAGTTTTTTGTAGTGCTTCTTCAATAGCATACACTTCTGCATGAGGTCCTCCTAGTTTTTGGTGGTACCCTGTCCCAATAACTTCCTGGTTTGCATCAAGGACAACTGCGCCCACAAAGGGGTTTGGCCTAATATCATTTTCTTTTCCGTTTTTAGCTAATTTAATACAGTAATCTATTGCGGCTTTGTTAGTCATTGAGTTATCTTTGCGGTTCAAAAATACTCAAACCGTCGCATATGTTTACTGGTATTGTTCAAAAAGGAAGTATCCATGCCATTCATCCCAATGAGGCTGGATGGGAATTAGTACTTGAAATGCCTGCATTTGCAAAAATTGTTCAATTAGGCGATAGTGTTGCGGTAGATGGAGCCTGTTTAACTGTCACAAAAATCGATGCAGCTTACCTGCACTTTTTTGTATCAACTGAATCTATTTCAAAAACAATCATCAGTCATTATAAATTAGGACATGAGGTGAATGCAGAATTACCAATGCAGCCCAATGGTTACCTTGGAGGGCATTATGTACTGGGTCATGTAGATGCAATTGCAACAGTAAAAAAGATAGATATCACCCCAACAGCTTGGTTTTTAAGTATTGCAGTTCCTGAACAATTTGTAAAATATATTGTTTATAAAGGATCTATTGCGATCAATGGGGTGAGCCTTACTATTAATGAAGTGCATACCAATTTAATTGAGTTATGTATCATCCCAACAACTTTAGATAAAACCAATATCAAACAATTAGCTGTTGGAACTCCTGTAAATATAGAATTTGATATACTTGCAAAATATACAGAGCAATTGTTGTTAAAAAGAAATGTGTAATGTTTGATTCAGTGAAAGATGCACTTGAAGCATTTAAATTAGGTACGCCAATTATAGTGGTGGATGATGAAGACAGAGAAAATGAAGGAGATATTGTATTTCCTGCTGCTTTCGCTACGCAAGACAAAATCAATTTTTGTGCGACTCATGCAAGAGGTTTAGTATGTATTGCAATGGGGCCTCAAATAGCACATAACATTGGCATCCAACCCGTCCCAACCAACCACGCAGATCCTTTTCATACTGCATTTCATGATTCAATTGATGCAATTCCCGCTTTTGGCATTACAACAGGTATTTCTGCTAAAGAGCGCGCCATCACTGCGCAACAGGTTGTAGCAGCAAATGCGAAACCTGCCGATTTTATAAAACCGGGTCATTTATTTCCAGTGGTAGCAAAAAAGGGGGGTGTTTTAGTAAGAAAAGGACATACAGAGGCTGCAGTAGAATTATGCTTGTTAACTGAATTACCGCAAGCGGCCATTATTTGTGAAATCATGGATGAGGCCGGGGATATGTTAAGAAGAGAGGGTTTACAATTGTTTGCAAAAAAGCATCAATTGAAAATGATCACCATTCAACAGATTGTTGATTACAGAAAAAAGCAGCTTGATGGTCC
>JBILQZ010000110.1:0-5622 GCA_044372935.1 Sediminibacterium sp.
ATATCACAATATTAGAAAGAGGGATTATGCCCTCAGGAGCCAGCACACGTAATGCTGGATTTTCATGTTTTGGAAGTGTATCTGAATTGATGTATGATGTACAATTAATGGGCGAAGCAGACATGTTAGCCACTGTAAAGATGCGCTATGATGGTTTGCAAAGAATTCAAAAAGTCTTCAAGGCAGCTGAGATTGATTACAATCAATGGGGAGGCTATGAATTATTTGAGGCAAAAAAAATAGATAAAAAGTCAACCGTTAAAAAGGTTGATGCTGGCTATGATACTTCAAATTTAGATGCGGATATTGCCTATTTAAATAAAATACTGGCCCCTGTATTAAAGACGGCTAAGAAGAATGGCAAATACCTTCCTATTTATACCAATGCAACAAAGGATCTAAAGAAATTAGGCTTTCAAGGCATTGAAGCACTTGCCTTTAATCAACTAGAAGGTCAATTGAACTCTGCTAAATTAGTACTAGCCCTTCAAAAAGCGGTGCAAGCAAAAGGGGTGCAAATATTATTCAATACAGAAGTCAAAAAATTTAAAAGTCATTCAAAAGGCGTTACCATCCATACAAATCTTGAAGCACCCTTAGAAACAAAACAATTTATTGTTTGTACCAATGGGTTTGCAAAACAACTCATTCCAAATTTAGATGTGGTACCAGCAAGAGGTCAAGTCTTTGTAACCGAACCTATTCCTAATTTAAAATTCAAAGGCACTTTCCATTATGATGAGGGCTTTTACTATTTCCGCAACTTAGGCAATCGATTGTTATTAGGAGGTGCTAGAAACAAGGATTTTAAAAATGAAAAAACATATTCATTAGAAACTTCTACTAAAATTCAAAAGGTTTTAGAGGATTTTATGATGCAACATATTTTACCCAAAGGTGCTAAAAAGCCAAAAATAGAATTGAGATGGAGTGGCACTATGGGTATTGGAAAAATCAAAAAGCCGATTATTCAAGAAGTACAACCGAATGTGTTTTGCGCAGTACGGATGAGTGGTATGGGTGTAGCTATTGCACCGATTGTAGCTCAAAAAGCAATCAAACTAATGATAGGATAATATTAATACCCAATCAATTGAAGCGCCTGATTAGCATCAGTTACAGGTATATCACTTTTCTTGAAACCTTTTTTATCTCTCGTTACAATAAGATTTATTTTAGAGTTAGACTTTGCTGAAACAAATTGAACTCCATCTTCAAAATCATTAAATCCAATATGAATTGCCTTATTTATAATTGATTCATCTGTATTTAAAACAGCTGTGGTTTTCAATAGATCCTGAAAAATCATAAGGCATTTATTATGGGCTATTTTACTAATTCTTAAGAGATAATATATAGTAGTAAATGATTCAGCTGAAATATAAATTTTAATTTTATTGTCTTTAGCCAATCTGTATAACTCAATGGCCGCAATGTCATGTGGAGTTCTTGCTGCAAAGATGTCAATTATAATATTTGTATCTAGGTATATATGTTTCATTTTAGTTTATTGTATTTTTCTAATAAATACAATCCAATTTCTTTTTTATAATCATAATTATCTGGCAAATTGATGATGCCTCTATACTTTTCGATTAGACTGGTCGTTTTTTTTGAATTAGCTTTTTTGGGGTTTGCTGAATTTAGCGTTCCTGAAACTGCCTTTAAATAATTCTCAACCAAAGAAGAAAGGCTCTCGTCATTTTTCTTTGCATATTTTTTTGCATTATAAATGACTTCATCTTCCATTACAAGGGTCAATTTCGTTTTCATTACACGTGTATTTAATGCTATAAATATACGTGTAATTAAAATAAAGATGAAAATAAATAAAACAATTATTTACTTAGAAACCTTTCTAATACTATCTTTGCGCCATGGGGCAGAAAAAACTAATCAAATTTGCGGCGATCAAGGAGTATGAAAATGTGTTGGAATATCCGCAAGATATGCAAGGTAAATGGGCTGCATTTTTTGAAGCATTAGGTAAGGACACTAGCCCGATAGATACTGCAAAATTAAACACTTCAGCATTAACTAGTCCTGACGAGATTACATCCTCCAAGGCGCTTACTTTAGAATTAGCCTGCGGCAGAGGCGAATATGCAGTTGGCTTAGGCCGCATGTTTCCAGACCAAAATTTCATTGGGGTTGACCTAAAAGGCAATCGTATTTGGAAAGGGGCAAGCATTGCCAATAAAGATGCCTTGAAAAATGTGGCTTTTGTAAGATCTCAAATAGAACTGACCCCTAACTATTTTGGGAAAGATGAAGTAGATGAAATATGGATCACTTTTCCTGATCCTCAATTAAGGTGGTCTAAAGCAAAGAAGCGATTAACCCATCCTAAATTCTTAAGGTTATACCAGCAGTTTTTATTTGGGGGTGACGGAAGTAATAAAGAAAGCAGAAATAATAGAAATGAAAGTGGTGATGGTAATAATAGATTAGAAGCAGGGATTGTTCATTTAAAAACGGATAGTCCCCTACTCTATCATTTCACTTTAAAAGTCATTGAGCTTTATGGATTAACCCATCTTTATAAAACTGAAAACTTATACGCAGAAGCTTCCATTGATCCTAGATGTTTAATCAAAACCTATTACGAAGGATTGGATATCGCACAGAGTAACAAGATTCACTATATTCAGTTTAATATTGACAAAGTCTTGCCGTTAGAACTAGATGCTATTTTAAAAGAAGCCATCAAAGATATCCCAATGGATGCTGGTGAACTAAAGAGAATGGAGGTAGAATCTGCAAGAGAAAAGAAGAATGACTAGAAAAAAATAAGGAATTGGAAGTTGAAAAGATTGGAAAAATAAATAAAATGATTGAAGGTGTACATTATTATATAGATCCGAAAGGAAAATGGGTATTCACCGCAGCCTACCATGAAGGCAGGGGCTATTGCTGTGGAGAAGCTTGCAAGCACTGCCCATTCGATTATGACGCCGTGCCTGAACCTATTAAAACTAGGGCTCAATTAATTAGAGCAACGCTATCTAAAAATTCGACGGATGCAATACACTCCAAAGACTAAGGACTTTTTCCAAAACGTATTTGATGTGGTACGCCTAATTCCCAAAGGTCGTGTGACTAGCTATGGTGCTATTGCAAAATACTTAGGTACAGGGGGCAGTTCAAGAATGGTGGGCTGGGCAATGAATGCGTCTCATGGCGTAAAACCAAAAGTCCCTGCGCATAGAGTAGTCAATCGAAATGGGATGTTAAGTGGCAAAGCGCACTTTGAAACACCTACCACCATGCAAACGCTCTTAGAGAAAGAAAAAATAAAAGTCCAAAACGAAACCGTCCTGGACTTTGAAAAATTATTTTGGGATCCTGCAAAGGAGCTTGGATACTAATTATAATACTGCTTGATCATTAAGTATACAATTGGCCCTGTTACTGCTACATAGAACCAAATAGGCCATACTTTTTTAGCTAAATTTTTATGCGCTGCAAAATCACTTGTTAAAGCTCTATAAGCAGTCCATAATATAAATGGCAAGCTTGTTGCAGCCAATACAATATGTGTTCCTAATAAAACCAAATAGAATGGTCTTGTATTACCCAGCAATGCTTTTTCTGCATCATCTACTACGCCATCAAAGTTAGCGTCTCCAAACTTTGCTTCACCTGCTAATAAATGGTGCGCGATATAAGTAACTAAAAACAAAAGTGATAAAATCATTGCCGTCATCATAATTGATTTATGCATGGCAAATTTCTTTTGCTTCACCGCAATCAAACCTGCGATTAATAAAACAGAAACAGCCGTATTTAATAAGGCATTGATGAGTGCGAAAATGTGTTTATCAAAAGGCAATTCTACTTCTAAAGTAAACTTACTTAAGAAAGTAACTACTACAAATACAATTGCAGAAAATACGCCTATCAATGTATAGGCTAGCTTATCGTTCTTTTGTAATACCGGTTGCAACATATAATTTTATTTATTTTTTAAAATATCACTAACAATTCTGTAAGCCATTGTTACAATGAATACAATCAGACCTACTCTAATCTCTGATTTATATTTTGTTTTAAATTCATTCCAATTCATATCCAACTAATTTTTTAATCTAGTCTTTGTAAAATAGTAAACAAAACTAGATACCATCAAAGCGATCACCAACCACAACCAACTCAAGTCAATGATATCCTGAAATACTTTACTCTTTTTAGTTTTATCCTTCTCTAACATTAAGTAGCCCACGTCCTTCGCCAATTTCAACATAGACGCAGAATCTAACCCATTGTAATAACCGCGTACTTGCATCTTTTTATCTATCAATACAAATCTGCTGGTATGCACAAAGTCAGGAGAAACAGGCTCTGTGCTAAACTGATCTACCTTCATCTCTTCAAAAGCAAACTTATAAATTGAATCTCTATTGCCAGTAAGCAACCACCAGTTGTCAGAAGCCACATTCATTTTATTAGCGTAGTCTCTTAGCACTGGAACAGAGTCACGTTCAGGATCTACTGAAAAAGAAATGAATTGTATAAAGTTGGTATCTAAGACTTTTTTGCGACTATTCCCTCCACGGCTAAATGACTGTTGTAGTTTGGCCATATTGGTGGTTAACTTAGGACAGATACTTCCACAGCTTGTAAAAAAGAAATCAGCGATAATAATCTTACCAGACTGTTGGTACAAATTCACTGAGTCGCCTAATTGATTCACCAAGCGAATGTCTTTAGTCGTATGCCAAATACTATCATCAATCGTCTTCCCTTTTACGACGCTACTTACTACCGTATCTAACAAATAATGACGTGGCATGGTTACCGCAGTATCACTCGCAGATTTAAGCCATAAGTAACAACCAATGGGAATTACAAGAGCGATAATTAAACCGTAAAGAGACTTTTTAGACATGCTGTTGATGATATTATAGGATGTAAAGTTACAACAAAAAACCACCCCAATTAACTGGAGTGGTTTCGAATATTGTAAAGAAATTGGGCCTTACAGCCTCTATTTCTACTTTAATAAATTAGTGTGCCGCTGGAGCGTCGTGCTTTGCTTCTTCATGCTTTGCAGCTGAATCAGTAGCATGATTTGTGCTGTCCGTGTGGGCTGCACCTGCGCCATGCTCAGTTGCTCCTTCGTGGCCACCACCATGAGCTGCACCATGTGCTGGTTGCTCTACCTTAATAGTAGATTGCTCCTTGAAATAAGGATCATAGGTATTACGTAGATTTCTGAAAGAGCTACCATCCGCTAAGAAAGCAATGATAAACCAAACAAATAAAGAAAGCGGCACGACAATCGTCATGATCAAGTTCTTCACCTCATGTTTTAAGTGCATAAAGTAAGCAACAATATAAAATGCCTTTGCCATCATTAAAATCACGATAGCGCCTTTGATACCAAGTACCATTGCTTTGCTTTCCATGCCAATCATCCAGAAACCCAAGATCAATTCAACGATGGTTAAAACTGAAAGGATGATGGTTACTTTTTTAATTTCTGCAATTGCACCACCTCCGTGCTCTGCGTGTGTATCGTTCGTATGTGCCATAATAAATTAGTTCGTTAATAGTTTACAATAAATAGAAACAAGTGAATACAAATACCCATACTAGATCTACAAAGTGCCAGTATAAACC
>JBILQZ010000111.1:0-5609 GCA_044372935.1 Sediminibacterium sp.
TATTGATCTTCGATATCAATATCACTCAAAACCTTCTCTTTCATTAGAGAAGGTTTTTTTATGTAGTAATGTACTAATTTTGTACCATGAGTTTTTTAGGCAAATTATTTGGGAAGAAAGAGCAAGCAACATTAGACCAAGGTTTAGAGAAAACCAAACAAGGTTTTTTTGAACGTATCTCTAAAGCCATTGTAGGTAAGACTTCTGTCGATGACGAAGTGTTGGATCAATTAGAAGAAGCATTGATTGGCGCCGATGTAGGCGTGGATACAACTTTAGCATTAATTGAACGTATACAAGAAAGGGTTAAGAAAGATAAATATGTTTCTACCACCGAATTGAATCAAATTTTATACGATGAGATTGCCAATTTATTAGTAGATGCACCGCAAGACCTTGCTGGCTTTCAAGTACCTAACACAAAAAAACCTTTTATAACCTTAGTGGTAGGTGTAAATGGAGTGGGCAAAACGACGACCATTGGCAAATTAGCACATCATTTTAAGGCAGCAGGTAATGAGGTTTTATTGGGTGCTGCAGATACTTTCAGAGCAGCTGCAGTGGATCAATTGACTATCTGGAGTGAAAGAGTGGGTGTGCCTATAGTAAAGCAAAATATGGGTGCTGATCCAAGTTCAGTCGCCTTTGATACAGTACAATCTGCACTCGCTAGAAAGTCAGATATTGTTTTTATTGATACCGCAGGACGCTTGCATAATAAAGCGCATTTGATGGATGAATTGAATAAGATTAAACGTGTTATTCAAAAACAAATACCTGATGCACCCCATGAAGTATTGTTGGTATTGGATGGTTCTACTGGTCAAAATGCTTTAGAACAAGCTAAACAATTTATGGCAGTGACCAATGTGACCGCTTTGGCTATTACCAAGTTGGATGGCACTGCGAAAGGTGGTGTTTTATTAGCGATTGCGCACCAATGTAAAATACCTGTAAAATATATAGGCTTAGGAGAACAGTTGGATGACCTAATCTTATTTGATAAAGAAGCTTTTGTAAAGACTTTATTTAAAGGTGTAGCGAATGCCTAATCCTGCCCAACCACTTTCAAAATAACTTGATCCTACAAAATTAAAAGAGGGTTGCCAGTCTAAACTTAAGTTAAGAGGCGCATTTTTGATTTTATAATCTAAACCAATAATGCCATCCACCCCCAAAGCGATGCCAGCATCGTGCGTGGGATTGTTCTTTTTCCATTCTTCACTCCAAAGGCCCATATGTCCTCCATATCCGATATACCAGCTCAATTGGTCTGTGTTGGCAAATGAACTGTATTTTTCCATCATGACAGTGGCTCTAAATCCATCCAATGTAAAGTAGCCAAGTATTTCAAAGGCTTTCGTATCTGTTTTAAATGTTTTATAAGAAATAGCACTAGGGTACATTTTGACACCAATGGCTTTCTTATAACCAGTGGTAAATGGCCCGGTTTTCTTTTCTGGTTCTAAAGTATAAGATTGTGCACCAACATGGGCACTAAAAACTAGGACGATCAGGAGGGTAAAAAGGGCAATTTTTTGCATTACAATAGGTTTTGGGGGTATAACAAATTTAAGTCTAAGCCGGCAAACAACTGTTTAAAAAATGGTAAAATTTGGGTAAGTTTGTAACATGCATCCTTTTCAAGAATTGATCGAAAAATTTAACCAAGATTTCGATTCCCAACATTTTCCTTCACAACCGGCTACTTTGTATGAGCCTAGTGAATATTTCTTAAAAATTGGGGGGAAACGTATTCGACCTGTCCTATGTCTTTTAGGAAATGAGTTATTTAGTGAAATTCATTCGGATGCTTATTTAGCAGCCAAAGCAGTAGAACTTTTTCATAATTTTTCTTTGGTGCACGACGATATGATGGATGAAGCTAGTTTAAGAAGAGGTCAAGCCACCGTCCATACAAAGTACGATACCAATACAGCTTTATTAGTAGGAGATATCATGGTGATTCGTGCCTATGAATACCTGCAAAATATTCAACCAAACCATCTTCCAAAAATTTTAAGTCTTTTTAATCAAACAGCTAGAGAAGTTTGCGAAGGGCAACAATTGGATATGGACTATGCCAAAAGAGCTACTGTCACTTTAGACGAATACATTCATATGATTACGCTCAAAACTTCTGTCTTACTAGCAGCAAGTTTGCATATGGGGGCAATCATTGGTGGTGCAGGAGAAAACAATTGCATGCATTTATATGAGTTTGGAAAAAAGTTAGGGATTGCTTTTCAAATACAAGATGATTATTTAGACGCCTTTGGTGATGCGACAGTATTTGGCAAAGATGCAGGAGGTGATATCAAACAAAATAAAAAAACATTCCTTCTAATACGTGCTTTAGAAACAGCGAATGAATCACAATTAGCGCAACTAAACACTTTGTTAGCCTCTGATCCTGCGGATAAAGTAGATCAGGTGCTTGCTATTTTTAAAGCATGTAAAGTAGATGCATGGGCAGAAGATTTGAAACAAAAATACATGCAAGAAGCATTAGCACATTTAGAGGCAATCGCAGTGGTGTCAACTAGAAAAAAACCATTGATCGATTTAGCCAATTATTTAATGAACAGAATCCAATAATTATATGTCTTTATTCAGAAAAAAGTCAATCGAAAAAATTGTACAAGATGCGGCCACAGGTTTAGTAGATGGACATAGCGCAAATGGATTGAAGAAAGAATTAGGCGTGCGTGACCTTACCTTGATGGGTATTGCCGCAGTAGTGGGTGCAGGTATTTTCTCAACTATTGGTACAGCAGCTTTTCATGGCGGGCCAGGTATTTCAATACTATTTGTAATTACCGCTATCACTTGTGGATTTAGTGCACTTTGTTATGCTGAATTTGCAAGTAGGGTGCCTATTGCAGGTAGTGCTTATACATATGCATATGTTACTTTTGGAGAATTGATCGCATGGATCATTGGCTGGGCTTTAATATTAGAATATGCGATTGGAAATATTGTGGTAGCGATTAGTTGGAGTGGCTATTTTATCAATTTGTTAGAAGGTTTCCATATTCATTTACCAGGATGGTTGTCAACCAATTTTGAAACAGCACAACAAGGTTATGAAGAGGCTATGCAACATTTAGCTGCTGGTGGAACTAAAGAGACTTTTAGCAAATTGGCGCGCATTGGGTATGATGCAATTACCAATGCACCTATGATTGGTCAAACTAGAATCATTTTAAATGTACCCGCATTCGTGATCGTGGTGTTAATCACGATGTTAGTGTATAGAGGGATTAAAGAAAGTAAGAAGAGTACCAATTTTATGGTGATCTTTAAAATTGCCATCATCTTGATGGTGATTGTACTTGGCTTCTTCTATGTGGATACAGCTAATTGGGCGCCATTTATGCCCAACGGATTCAAAGGTGTATTAGCTGGTGTGTCTGCAGTATTTTATGCGTATATAGGATTTGATGCCATTTCTACGACGGCAGAAGAATGTAAGAATCCTCAAAGAGATATGCCAAGAGGCATGATTTATTCTTTATTAATTTGTACTGTTTTATACATCCTTATTGCTTTGGTATTAACTGGAATGGTGAATTATACACAATTGAAAGTGGATGATCCTTTGGCATTTGTATTTGAAAGAATCGGTTTACATAAAATTGGGTATATCATTTCTATCAGTGCTGTAGTGGCCACAACTAGTGTATTATTGGTATTTCAATTAGGGCAGCCAAGAATTTGGATGAGTATGAGCCGTGATGGGTTATTACCTAAGAAATTTTCTGAAGTGCATCCTAAATTTGGCACACCAGCTTTTGCCACCATCATAACAGGTATTTTTGTAGGCGTGCCGGCTTTATTCATGTCTATTTCTAGAATGACTGATTTAACAAGTATTGGTACTTTATTTGCTTTTGTATTGGTTTGTTTTGGTGTATTGGTTTTGCCAAGATTATCACCAGACGTCAAGCGTCAGGCTTTTAGATTACCTTATATCAATGGACAGTACATTATTCCCGCATTGGCTTTGATCTTTATTTATTTTGGTCAACACAGAATATTGAATGCCTTTATGGAAGCAGGTGATCAAGGATATCAAGAAATTTTATTTTTAGTTTTTGTATTCATTTTAGTAGTTGTAGCTGTATTGAGTTTTATCAGAAAATATTCCGTAATACCTATCGTAGGTGCCATGTGTTGTTTGTATTTAATGATAGAAATACCACCAGTGAGTTGGTTATGGTTTTTTGTATGGATGTTTATCGGATTAGTAATTTACAGTTTGTATTCTAAGAAGCATAGTCTTCTAGCAAAAAAATAAGGGATGAAATATCAGGTAGGGGATGAAATTTTAGTGTTGCATAGCAATGAGGAAGGGCGTATTATTGAAATCATGAATGATCAAATGGTGATGATAGAAGTGCGTGGAGTCAAGTTTCCAGCCTATATGGATCAAATTGATTTCCCTTACTTTAAAAGATTTACTGAGAAAAAACTTTTCCCTGAAAAAAAAGCACCTCAAAAGATTTTCGTAGACCAGATTCCAAAAGAGAAGATACAAAAAAATGATAGCAAAGAGGATGCGGGTGTTTGGATGCATCTAATCCCTAAATTTAATTTAGATGATTTCAATGACGAAGTTGTCGACTCCTTAAAAATATTTCTATCTAATAAGACGCGTATAGCGTATAATTTTGTCTACGAACAAATTGCGCAAGGGGAAGTTGACTTTTCCATTTCATCCACTATTGCACCTTTCACTGATTTTTACATTCATGATATCCCATTTGCGGTAGTGAATGATAGCCCTCAATTTACATTTGATTTTTCTTTAGTAGAGCAACACAAAAAGAAGGCAGATCATTTTGAGGCTAATGTTAAAATTAAACCGAAGCAAATTTTTCAAAAAATTGAAACTTTAAAGGAAGACAATAAAGTCACATTAGAATATGAATTGTTCAAGACCTATCCTGACAAAATTGAGGATAATCACATTGCAATTGATGTATTAAGAAATGCGGGCTACAAGGTGTATGATGCTTCAAAAATCAAAGAACATATACCTAAAGCCAGGTCGGTGGTAGACTTGCATATCGAAAAAATAATGGATCGACATAGCCATTTAACCAATGCAGAAATCATCCATTTTCAATTAAACGAATTCGAAAAATGGTTTGAATTAGCCCAGCTCAACCATTTACCGTCTATGGTTATTATTCATGGTGTTGGCACAGGTAAACTTAAAAATGAAATTCACGATCTTTTGAAAGTAAAGAAAGGGGTTAAAAGTTTTATCAATCAATTCTCCGATTTTTACGGTTATGGTGCTACTGAAGTCTTTTTTGAGTATTAAGCACATCCACATTATTTTACTACCTTTGACACGACTACAATCCCGAGCTATCGTGGCAAGCAATTGCCAAGGAAAGTCCGGACAGCATAGGGTAACCCACCGGTCAATAGCCGGCATCTCAGCAATGGGATAGAGAAAGTGCCACAGAAAATAACTACCTCGCAAGAGGAAAAGGTGAAAACGTGAGGTAAGAGCTCACGAATAGAACAAGTAATTGTTTTATAGGGTAAACCTTGGGTGCTGTAATGCCATGTAAAGGAACGTTTGAGGGCGACTC
>JBILQZ010000014.1:0-20364 GCA_044372935.1 Sediminibacterium sp.
TAAATCGATTAAGGCACAAAAGATTTAAAAATTAAGGCAGTTTCTAACCCAGTCTGCTCTATGGTATAGTCAGCCCCAGCCTTTACTACAGCCAATTCCCCTTGTTTCAAATGGATGCCGTTGATGCGTGCACTTCCTTGCATGACTAAGAACATTTCTAATGAGCTAGTTTGGTTTGTGTAAGCTTCACCTACCGGAAGGGTAATTTTGGTTAAACCAAAATCTGGCACGGGGCAAGGAAATTGAGTTTCAAAAGCGTTTAAGGAATCCCCTTTTAGTAAATCGGGAATGGTGGGTTCAAATTTGACATGTTGAATCAATTCTTCAATGTCGATATGCTTTGGGGTTAATCCGCCTCTTAATACATTATCGCTATTGGCCATCAACTCTATATTCTGTCCTTCTAAATAGGCATGTAATAAGCCTGCTCCTTGAAAAACACCTTGGTATTTTGGAACATATACAATATTCAACAAATAAATGGATAGGATTCCTTTATCAATATTTTCAACTGGAACTTTACCCCCATAATATTTATTCGCCCACCAATGTGGATGCGATTTGTCGACTTTTCCAGCAGCCACTTCTGCAACAGCAATGTCTAATAATGGTTTTAAAATGGCATCTGAAGCTTCATTGGATAAACGCATAAAATAACTGTACAAACCTGCATAATCCGCTTCGCCAAAAACGGGTTGCAAAACTTGTAATGGCGCTAAACTTGTCAATCTATCTTTCAATTCAGCCGCAGGTAAAAATCCATGAAGTAACCAAAAGTCACTCAAAGCCACCATTACTTCTGGCTTATGATTCTGATCCTTATAATTTCTATTTGCTGCATTGATAGCGATGCCCGCTAATTGTTCTTTATCAAAACCAATTGCTGCATTTGTTTTGGAGGGATGCACTTGGATACTCAACATTTTTTCGACATCCAAAATTTTAAATAAATAAGGAAGGCTTCCAAATTTTTCTGTAGTGATTTTACCTAAAAAATCCACTGCATTTTCTTGTATCAACTGGTCTAAAGCAATAAGACCTGTTGCCGTTTCAACCATTGCTGGCGCTGAAGGATGAGCACCCATCCAATATTCTGCAAAGGGTTGATTGGTTGCATTAGACAGTTGCATCAATGCTGGTATAAATTGAGTGCCACCCCAATCATAATGCCTATGTATGCCTTGTAATTTATACGTTGTATTCATGTATTGCTTTTATCTAATTTCCTGAGACCACAAAAATAAGATCATGTTTACTCATAACAAAGATACTGGCTTTTTTGGCGAAAATATGGCGGCAAACTACCTTATCAACAATGGATTTCAAGTCCTTCATCGGAATTGGCGACATCGACATTTGGAGATTGACATCATAGCTTCCAAAGGCAATTGCTTACATATTGTAGAAGTAAAAACTAGGTATACCAATCAATTTGGCTATCCTGAACAACATATCCAACCAAAGAAAATGAAACTATTAAGAAACGGAGCTGCCCTTTACCAATACCAATATCCAAACTGGAAAATCATTCAGTTCGATGTCATCGCCATTCAATTAGATGCTAGGCAAAAATGGGTGCTCTTTTATTTGGAGGATGTGTATTTTTAAAATAGATCCCTACATCCAATCAGACTTTATTGCATAGACAATTTCATCTTCTCGACTAACTTATAAGTTGCAGGGCAATATTCCACATTTTGCTTATGCACATGGATATAGTCTACAAACTTCTTTTTAGTTAAGTGCGGGAAGCCTGCACAATCCGCAGGACGTACTTCATAAATAGAACACATATTATTAGATAAATTCAAGAACTGACAAGGTCTTGATACGTTGATCCAGTCTTTATCTTTTTTATCATACTCCAGCCAAGTTGCTTTAAATTCAGCAGGCTTCATATTTACATGGGCTGCAATTCTTTTAATATCAGAAGCCGTAAAAGTTGGACTCATAGACTTGCAACAATTTGCACAAGACAAACAATCCACTTCTGCCCAAACTTCTGGACTAAGTTTCGCTGTAAGCTGGTCTAGATTTTTTGGATTTTTCTTTTCTATCTTTGTTAAGAAGGACCTGAATTGTTTTGCGTTATTTCTAACTTTCTGCTTAAATGACCTTAAATTTACTTGCATAGGGATATGAATCTGACGCGAAATAAACCCTTTATCAATTAACTATCAAATCTTTTCCTAAACTAGTTCTGCGCACATGCAATGGAATATCTACAAAAAAGGATTTAAAGCTTTCTTACAGTTAGAGAAATCATTGAGTGGTCATTCTGTTGAAGCGTATATAAGAGACATTGATAAACTAGCAAATTTCCTGCAACCCTATACCGAGATCCATACCCCTGCTGACATCCAGTTAAGTCATTTGCAGAGTTTTATTCAAAGCATTGGCGCATTAGGTATGGCAGCTACCTCACAAGCAAGAATTATATCAGGGGTAAAAGCCTTTTTTAAATACTGTTTAATTGAACAGATTTGTTCAGTCAATCCAACCACCCTCCTACCTAGTCCAAAAACCAGTCGTAAACTTCCGGACGTTTTAAGCTTCGAAGAAATTGAACAAATGATTGGTGAAATTGATTTAAGCAAACCGGAAGGCGGCAGAAACAAAGCCATTTTGGAAGTCATGTACAGCTCTGGACTGAGGGTCACCGAAGCCATTCAACTTAAAATTTCCAGTTTATATTTAGACGTGGGATTCATCCGCGTGATTGGTAAAGGAGATAAGGAAAGATTGGTGCCTATTGGCACGGATGCGATTAAGTATATTAAATTATACAAGGACACCATAAGGGTACACCAAACACCTGCTAAAAATTGTGAGGACATCCTTTTTTTAAATAACCGGGGCAAAGGCCTTAGTAGGGTGATGATTTTTTACATCATTAAAGACCTCATCACCAAAACCGGCATTAAGAAATCTATCTCTCCGCATAGCTTACGTCATAGCTTTGCAACCCATTTAGTAGAAGGTGGAGCCGATCTAAGAGCAGTTCAGGAAATGCTAGGCCACGAAAGCATTACAACCACCGAAATCTACACCCATATCAACAGGGATTTTTTAAGGGATACCTTAGACCGTTTCCACCCTGCTTTTCAAAAAAAATAAGTTTATAAACGCCTAAAATAAAGTAGGTTTGTCCTATTAAAATTAAGAAATATGAAAAAAATACTTTTTGTACTTGGAAGCTTTTTAAGCTTAACAGCAATGGCTCAAGTAAAAATGCCAGCTGCAAGTCCAACACAAACCCTAACCCAAGAATTTGGCTTAGGTAAAATGGAAATTGTGTATTCTAGACCAAGTTTAAAAGGCCGTTCAGTTTTTGGTACAGGTAGCTTACTTGCACCAATTGGTGATGTTTGGAGAACTGGTGCAAATGGTGCTACCAAATTAACTTTCTCTGACCCTGTTGTTTTAGGAAATAAAACAATCCCTGCAGGTTCTTATGCATTATTTACTATCCCTGGTGCAACAGAATGGACAATCATCATCAATACCAATTCTAAAGGTTGGGGAAGTTTTGACTATAAAGAAGCAGAAGATGTGGTTCGTTTTAAAGTGGCTCCAGAAACAACTGGAAGTACTACTGAAACTTTCACGATTGGCGTGGACAATATTGCTGCACAAACAGCTACCATTTATTTGAAGTGGGGTAAAACAAAAGTAAATATCCCAATCAGTACAGATATTAGACCAACCGTTCGCGCGCAAATTGAAGCGGCAACTACAGCGGCAACAGTGAACCCAAATGTGTATCAATCCGCTGCTACTTTTTACCTTGAATTAGACCATGATTACAGTAAGGCCTTGGTATTTGTAGACAAAGCGATTGCTGCAAATGGTAAAGCGTATTGGTTGCATTTATTAAAAGCAAGAGTGCATGTTGCATTGAATGATAAAGCGGGCGCTAAAGCAGCAGCAAACACTTGCAAGCAAATGGCAACTGAAGCAAAAAATATGGACTATGTAAGATCTGCTGACGAAATATTGAAGTCTTTATAAGATTGATTACAACCTAATTGAAAGCCCTTCCGATCATCGGGAGGGCTTTTTTTGTGCGGAAGAGGAGATTCGAACTCCCACGCCCGGGTATGGGCGCTACCACCTCAAGGTAGTGCGTCTACCAATTTCGCCACCTCCGCATGGGTTGCAAACCTACATAATTTTTATGAGGCTGTTATTATTTTTTGCATCTTTGTGTCATGTCTAATTATACCGTTACCTGCCCAAAATGTCAACACAGTTTCGAGCCAACCGATGCAATTCGTGAGGAGATAGAAAAAGAATTGCGTGGCAAGATGACTGACTGGCAAAAAAAGAAAGAAGAAGAGACCAATCAATTATTGGCCGAGCAAAAAACGAAGCTTCAAAATGAATTGACCGAGCAATTGAAAAAAAATATTGCCGGCGAATACGAGCATAAGCTAAAGTTGATGCAAGACAACGAAGCTAATATGAGCAAGCAAGTCAATGAGTTTAGACAAAAAGAATTAGAATTTTTAAAACAAGTTCAAGCAATACAAGCTAAGGAAGTCGAATTAGAATTAGAATTACAAAGAAAATTAAATACAGAAAGAGAAAATCTAAAAGCACAAATTCAAAAAGAAGAAGCAGAAAGAGTTTCCATTAAAGATCAAGAACATATTTTAAAAGTTAAAGAGTTAGAAAAACAATTAGAAGACCAACGAAAATTGGCCGAAGAAATGCGCCGCAAAGCAGAACAAGGCAGCATGCAGATGCAAGGTGAAGTGCAAGAATTATTATTAGAAGAATTACTTAAAACAAGTTTCCCCTTCGATCAGATCTCAGAAGTGGGCAAAGGAGTTCGAGGCGCAGATTGTATTCAATTGGTGCGTAATAATTTGGGGCAAGAAGCAGGTAAAATTATTTACGAAAGCAAAAGGACCAAAGACTTTAACCAAGAATGGATTGATAAATTAAAGGCAGACATGCGCAGCCAAGGTGCCGATATTGCGGTGATTGTAACACAAACCTTCCCTAAGGAATTAGATCGTTTTGGTGAAAAGGATGGCGTCTATATCTGTTCTTTCCAAGAAGTTAAAAGCGTGGCTTTATTATTAAGGAATGCGATTTTAAAAATCTATGATACCAAAAAGAGCCAGGTCAACAAAGGCGATAAAATGAGTTTCCTTTATGACTACCTCACCAGCAATGAATTTAGCGAACAATGGAAGGCAGTTGGTGAAGGCTTTAGACAAATGCGTTCTAGCATTCAAAAAGAAAGAGACGCCATGGAGAAGCTCTGGAAAGCAAGAGAAAAGCAATTAGAAAAAGTATTGCTTAACGCGATGCATATTAAAGGTTCCATAGAAGGCATCGCAGGTGCAGATGCCATTCATTTGGATTTATTAGAAGACGATGAAACGCTTGGACTAGAGGAGTAATTAATTTACGAAACAAGTTACACAGATATAATCCGCCCCAAAATGGTAATCTAATTGCACCATTTTTTGGAGTCCTTTATGCAGTATCTCTGCAGACACCCTTCCCCTTTCTGCTTGCGCTAAAGCAAGGATATTAAAATCTTTTGCAAAGTCAATACCCAATTGTTCATGTTGTTTATACATGGCTTCTTTGGCTGCCCAGAAAAAGGCCATCTGATTTAATTGTTCCGCTTCTGGCAAATCCGCAATCATTGCTTTTTCTTGGTCATTCATAAACTTATGCGCCACTTTTGCAATTCTCGGATGGATGATTTCTATATCAATCCCAATTGGACCTCGATCATCTACCCCACAAGCAGCATAACCATTACAATGCGAAAAAGAAAAATGAAATGGAACGCCGACTAAATAGGGTTTGCCGTTATCTGCCATCACCAATTGATCTAGGTTTGCTTCTGGCATCATCAACTTAAATAAAAGTCTTACCGCTAAATGTTGCGTCCTTCTTTCTTCATTTGCAATGGGCACAGCCAGTTGAACATCTGTCTCAAAAAAAGAAGCTGGTTCTTGGATCTTCCAAATCGCTAAATGGGCAGTCTCGTTGATATTTTGTTGATAAAAGAAAGGCATTTTGAAGTAGATTGCGGTCTGTTTTAAAAGCCGAAATTAAACATAAAAAGATTAAGATGATTTTATCAGATACACGCATATTAGAAGAAATTGAAAAAGGTACCATTAAAATTGAACCTTATCACCGTAAAGATCTTGGGAGCAATAGCTATGACGTGCATCTTGGAAAATGGTTGGCAACCTATGACAATGCTGTATTAGATGCCAAAGCGCATAACACCATCACTTATTTTGAAATACCAGAAGAAGGGTTTGTATTAGAACCAACTGGTTTTTATTTAGGCGTAACACTAGAATACACAGAGACGCACGCACATGTACCTTTTTTAGAAGGTAAATCTTCTACAGGTCGCTTAGGCATTGACATCCATGCCACTGCAGGAAAAGGAGATGTTGGTTTCTGTGGTTATTGGACCTTAGAAATTTCTGTAAAACAACCTGTTCGTGTCTACAAAGGCATGCCTATTGGTCAATTAATCTACTTCCCAGTAGATGGTGAAATTGAAGTGAGCTACAATAAAAAAGCAAATGCTAAATACAGTGGCCAACCAGAAAAACCTATCGAGAGTATGATGTGGAAGAACCAGTTTTAAGACGATAGGCCCTTACCCATTTTAATACATCTGCATAACTAGCTAACCCTGCTGCTTGTTGATTCCATTTTAAGAATTGATCATATAGTTGAGTGGATGCTTCTATTTGTTTACCTGCCCTTGCACTAAAGAAAGCCCTAATGGCTAGCCTGTCTTTTAGGACTGCTGGACTGAGCAATGCTTTGTTTTTAGCGATTTGTGCCTTCCATGAATCATACCCTTTTGTACCTGCAAGCAATAATAATTGGGCGTCCTGAGCGTAGGTAAACATTTGTAATAACATCGAATACCTGAGGATCGGGTCTCCAGATTCAGCAGCTGCCACATACGCTATAAAATTGGCTTCCGTCTCTGAAGCATAGCCCATTTGATGGGCCATTTCGTGTGCAATGGTATAAGGCTGTGTCCATATAGGCAGATCGGCCCGAACAATTGCTTCGCCCGTGAGCGGTTGATAAAAAGCGAGGTAGCCTATATAATCACCCCAGGTTGGAAAAACAGCTTTTTTTAAACTTGGGTAACTGATTTGGAAATGCTGATTTTGGTTAGTTAATTTGCCATAAGCCAATTCGACTCGGGTTTTAATTTGCTCAAATTGGAAGGACTTCGCCGAAATATTGTTCAATGCTGCCCTCGTTTGGTTTAGCTCTTGAATCAATTCATAGGTCAAGATATTCATCTCTTCTAAAGCTACTTCAGCATTTTTGGGTGTTTGAGTTTTTAATTGGAAGGCGTAGGATGGATCTGGCTTTAGGTAATTTAGTCCCCAAATCAACTGAAAAACCACGAATAAACGAAGCCCAAGCCAACTGAATTGGAGGAGTAAATAGCCGATTTTTTGTCTTAAATGACTGAATTTTTTTATTGAATTAAACTGCCATACAATATTGATTATCAATACTATAATTAATATTATATAAATAAATTCTCCGATTGCAAATGGAATCCAACCCAATAAATAACGAAGGCAAATGGTCCAGTACTTAAAAAGCCCCTTTGTGTAGTAACTTTCCAGTTCCTCAGGATAAAAGGGCGCAAGCAGACAGATTCCCAAAAGAAGGAGCCAAATAATAGGCACTATGAATTGGTTTAAAGCCGCTCTAAATCGATACATTTGTACAGAATAATTATCTAGTAAAATTAGTATAAACTTTGTCTTTTGACCGAATTTTACTAACTTTGCAACCCTTAAAGTACGGTTATGGGCCATAACAGGTCATTTGAAATTCCATTTGTAGGCTTAACAGCCGGTGAACATGAGTTCGAATACCGTATTGAGGATCAGTTCTTTTTAGATTTTGGACCACAAGATTTCAGTAATTGTCAGACCAAAGTGAAACTCCTATTGGATAAGCACTCAGGTTTTATGCAACTACATTTTGATATTGATGGGACAATCGATACCCTTTGTGACAGATGTGGCAATCCATTGACCGTTCAACTATGGGACGAATTCAACATTGTTGTAAAACTTGTTGATGATGCCGATAAGATGAATAGTGAAGAAGAAGACCCAGACATCTTTTACTTAGACCGTAACGAAAGTCACCTATCTATCTCCAATTGGATTTACGAGTTTATCAACTTAAGCATCCCCTTGCAACATATTTGCAAAGTAGATGACAAAGGCAAATCAACCTGTAACCAAAAAGTGATTGATCAACTCAATTTCTTTAATGAAAACCCGCCTGCCGAAGCGCCTTCAAAGGATATTTGGAAAGGATTGGATCAGTTCAAAGATTTAAAGGACTAAGTAAAACAGAACAGAACAGTAAATAAAATAGATTTAAAAATTTAAAAAATAAGAGATGCCTAATCCTAAACGCAGACACTCACAACAACGTAGCGCAAAAAGAAGAACACACTATGTTGCTCAAGAAGTAACTTTAAGCAAAGATGGTACAACAGGAGAAATCCATGTACGTCATCGTGCGCACGTTCAAGAAGGAAAATTATACTATAAAGGAAAATTAGTAGCTGAGAAAGCGCCTTTAAAAGCATAATCATCCCAATCGAATGAATATTGGAATAGATATGATGGGAGGTGATTTTGCACCACTCGAAGCTGTCAAAGGCGTTCAACTCTATTTATCCAAAGCACAGCATAATTTATATTGCATAGGTGATGCAACCCAGCTGGAAGCACTATTTCAGCAACATGGGATTGCCTCACCTTTTTTGCATTTGGTAGATGCACCAGAAGTAATTGGCTACCATGAACACCCTACAAAAGCCCTAAAGGAAAAACCAAATTCTTCTATCGCTATTGGATTCCGTTATTTAGCAGAAGGAAAAATTGACGCTTTTTTAAGCGCCGGTAATACAGGTGCGATGTTAGTAGGTGCTATGTTTAGTATCAAACCCATCAAAGGTGTTTTACGTCCGACCATCGCTTCCCTATTACCAAAATTAAATGGTAAAACAGGGATCCTTGTAGATGTTGGTTTAAATGCAGATTGCAAACCAGAGCAATTGAATCAATTTGCTATTTTAGGCAATTTATACGCCAAACATATTCTTACGATCGATGCCCCAACAGTGGGTTTATTGAATGTAGGTGAAGAAGAAGGAAAGGGTAATTTATTAGCGCAAGCAACTTACCCTCTTTTAAAAGAAAATACACATATACAATTCATAGGCAATGTAGAAGGTCGCGATGTTTTTAATGACAAAGCGGACGTGATTGTTTGTGACGGATTTACAGGAAATATTATTCTAAAAACTGCAGAAGCAATGTACGAAGCTGCAGCACATCAAGGTTTAGGAAATGATTCCTTTTTTGGCCGTTTCCATTTCGAGAATTATGGTGGCACCCCTGTTTTGGGCGTGAACAAACCTGTGATCATTGGTCATGGTATTAGTAACGCAAAAGCGTTTTCTAATATGATTGCTTTAGCCGAGAAGATGATCGACACAAAGTTCTGCGAAATCATTACTAGCAATTTTGCTAACATCCTTTAGTTTTTCAGGTATTTTAACTTAATTTCACCATCAATAAAAGCAACCGTTTTATGTGGTTAAATAATGTATTGGAAACCATTGGGAATACCCCAATCATCCGTCTAAATAAAGTGAGCGAAGGTATCCCTGGTACTATTTTAGCGAAGGTGGATTATTTTAATCCAGGTAACTCTATCAAAGATAGGATGGCTTTAAAAATGGTAGAAGTAGCAGAAGCAGAAGGAAAATTAAAACCAGGGGGTACTATCATAGAATGTACTAGTGGAAATACTGGAATGGGTTTAGCACTGGCAGCAGTTGTGAAAGGCTACAAATGCATCTTTACTACCACGGACAAACAGAGCAAAGAAAAGATGGATATTTTAAGGGCCGTAGGTGCCGAAGTAATTGTATGCCCTACCAATGTCGAGCCGGAAGATCCAGCGAGTTATTATTCTGTTGCCAGAAAATTAGCAAATGAAATTCCTAATTCTTTCTTTTTTAATCAGTACGATAACCTTGCGAATAGACAAGCCCATTATGAAAGTACTGGGCCTGAAATTTGGAAACAAACAGAAGGAAAAATTACACACCTTGTATGTACTGCAGGTACAGGTGGTACCATCACGGGCACAGCAAAATATTTAAAAGAACAAAATCCCAATATTCAGGTTTGGGCTATCGATCCAATAGGTTCTTTGTTAACACACTACTATCAAACAGGCGAAGTGGACATGTCCTATGTAAAGCCTTATATCGCAGAAGGATTTGGCGAAGATTTTGTGCCTGCAAATTATGACATGTCTGTGATTGATCATTTTGAACAAGTGGCCGATAAAGAAGGTGCTTTAATGACTAGAAGATTAGCAAAAGAAGAAGGTCTATTCTGCGGATACTCTGCAGGAAGCTGCTTTCAAGGACTTATTCAATTAAAGGATAGGTTAAAATCAACCGACGTAGTCGTTTGTATCTTTCACGATCATGGTAGTCGATATGTAGGAAAAGTGTACAACGACGATTGGATGCGTTCCAAGGATTTTATAGACTAATATTTATCGTTTTTAAGGTGTTTTTTAAGGCGGTAGCTAACAGCCGTTTGGGTCTTAAATTGTATATTTGTCACTCAATAATTAAACTATGAACAAGTACAGATCTGGTGTTTTATATGGTAAAGAATTAGAAGCATTATACAACGATGCAAAGGCGAATAATTTTGCGATTCCAGCAGTAAATACAACTGGTACAGATACGATTAATGCAGCGATTGAAACAGCCGCAAAAGTAAAGTCCCCTATCATTATTCAGTTCTCCAATGGAGGTGCACAATTTATAGCGGGCAAGGGTATGCCAAATGATAATTTACAGGCAAATATTCAAGGTGCTATCGCAGGTGCATTGCATGTACATCAGGTGGCTAAATTTTATGATGTACCTGTTGTATTGCATACAGACCATGCTTCAAAAAAATGGTTGCCATGGATTAGTGCCTTAATAGACGAAAGCGAAAAATACCACAAATTACACGGACAACCTTTGTTCAGTTCTCATATGTTGGATTTATCTGAAGAACCAATCGAAGAGAATATCCAAACCTCTGTTGAATTTTTCAAACGCATGGCGCCATTGGGCATGGGTATTGAAATTGAACTAGGTGTAACTGGTGGTGAAGAAGATGGTGTAGACAACAGTGGTGTTGAAAATGACAAATTATATACGCAACCAGAACACGTTGCTTATGCTTATACTGAATTAGGTAAAGTAGGTAACTTATTTACAGTTGCTGCAGCCTTTGGAAATGTACACGGTGTGTATAGCCCAGGTAATGTTGAATTAAAGCCTGAAATTTTACACAATAGCCAATTGCATATAGAAAAAACAATGGGCACTGCTCCAAAACCAGTTTACTTTGTATTTCATGGTGGATCTGGTTCTCCTCAAAATCAAATTAGAGAAGCGATTGGATATGGTGCGATCAAAATGAATTTAGATACCGACTTACAATGGGCTTTCTGGGAAGGTGTGTTAGGTTACTATAAAAAGAATGAAGCTTATTTGCAAACTCAATTGGGTAATCCAGAGGGTGCTGATAAACCAAATAAAAAATATTATGACCCTAGGGTTTGGTTAAGAAAAGGAGAAGAGTCTTTTATCCAACGTTTAGAGCAGTCATTTGACGATTTAAATTGTATCAATAGAAACGCTTAAATTTTCCCCTATGCGTGAAAAAGAAGAAGATATTGAAGTAAACCTGACAGGTGAAGAACTAAATCATTCTGATGCTGCTGATAAATCAAGATGGTTTAAAAGAATCAGAAAAGGCATTAGCACTTCGACTGCAGAAAAAAAGGAAACACCCGAGGGTTTATGGACAAAATGTCCAACCTGTAATCATATTTGTACAAGTTCTGAATTAAAAGAAAACTTGTTCATTTGTGGCAACTGTAACTACCATCATCGTATTGGTAGTGATGAGTATTTTAACATCCTATTTGACAATAATGAATACAATGTCCTTTTTGATGAAATCAAAAGTAAGGATGCATTAAATTTTACCGATCTTAAAAATTACCAAAAACGTTTAGATGAAATTCATTCTAAAACAGATTTGAAGGATTCTATGCGTGTGGGGGTTGGTAAAATGAATGGCGAAGGCTATGTAGTGGCTTGTATGGATTTTGAATTCATTGGCGGATCACTTGGTAGTGTTATGGGCGAGAAATTCTCTCGTGCTGTAGATTATTGTATTGAGCATAGACTCCCTTTTTTAGTAATCAGCAAAAGTGGTGGCGCACGTATGATGGAAAGTGCTTTTAGTTTGATGCAACTAGCTAAAACAAGCGGCAAGCTGTCTCAATTGAGTGATGCTAAACTTCCCTTTATCTCTTTATTAACAGATCCTACTTTTGGCGGTATCTCTGCCAGCTTTGGTATGTTGGGTGATATTAATATTGCTGAACCTGGTGCTTTGATCGGATTCGCAGGTCCAAGGGTCATCAAAGAAACCATTAAGAAAGATCTACCTCCTGGCTTCCAACGCTCAGAATTCTTATTAGAACATGGATTCTTGGATTTCATTGTAGATAGAAAGGAACTCAAGCAAAAACTAGCAGATGTGGCTTTGATGTTCAGGAACTAATGCCAAAAAGAAATCAATTTTAAATAGTACTTTTGTATCCCGGTGTTGCACATCGGGATATTTTTTTATGGCGAAAGCACCGAAGTCAATAGAATTAAATAATAGGCAAGCCTATTTCAACTACCAGATAGAAGATAAATATGTGGCAGGCATTGTATTGATGGGCACCGAAGTAAAATCAATCCGTGCTGGCAAAGTGAGCTTCAATGATTCATTCTGTTTCTTTGACAAAGGTGAGCTTTGGGTAAGGTCTTTATTTATCAACGCCTATTCTCATGGGAACAAGAACAACCATATTGAAGTCCATGATCGCAAGCTTTTATTGACTGCAAGAGAACTTAAAAAAATAGAAGCTAAAACCAAAGAAAAAGGATTCACCATCGTTCCCTTGCGTATCTTCTTTAATGATAAGCATTTTGCAAAAATGGAGATTGGTATTGGTCGTGGTAAAAAAGAATACGACAAACGCGAAACGATCAAGAACCGCGACATCGACAAAGACATCAAGCGCTATCTAGCTAAATAAATTCACTTCTCCTTTTTGATTTAGAATAAATACCTACCCCTAGGCTCTCAGCTCGCTTTGCTCGAATGTTCGCTACGGAATAGTATTAATTCTAAATCACCTATTCTGGTTGTGATAAATTAAACATACTTCCCTGTATCTTCTTTCTTAAACTCTATCTGTTCTTTTAATGAAACAGGATCTGGACGATGTGTCGTCGCATAAGCCGCAATCAATAATACAATCAGGATGCTGAATGCGCCTATGAATTCTTTTGGCTCTACCCAATAGCCAATGATTTGATTGACTTTGGCATGTTGTGGGGCACTTAATTCATACCTAATTTCAATCCTTGATCCAATAGCAGCTTGATAAGCACTATTATCTAATGGTACCTGATAGAGCTTACCTGATTCTTTAAAAACAGCATAAATACGGTCGTATTTACGTTCAATTAAGGCTGGGGTGATATCACTGTCAAAATAATCAGGCGTCCTGCTAAATGGTAAATAAACCAAAAAGCAAGCGATGAATAATATGAGCACTGATTTAATCAACTAGGCTGTTAAACTTCTGAAATCTACTGGCACCAATTTACTTACTCCAGGCTCTTGCATCGTCACACCGTAAATTACATCCACTGCACTCATCGTTTGCTTATTGTGTGTAACAATAATAAACTGAGAGTTGTCAGAGAACTTCTGAATCATCTGTGTGAACTTGCCTACATTGGCATCATCCAAAGGTGCATCCACCTCATCCAAAATACAGAACGGTGCTGGCTTGATTAAGTAAATAGCAAATAACATGGCAGTAGCTGTCAAGGTACGCTCTCCTCCACTCAATTGAGTAATAGAAGAAGGACGCTTTCCTTTAGGCTTGGCCACAATCTCTACTGCAGTTTCTGCAAGATTAGTTGGGTCTACTAAGACAAGGTCACAAGAATCTTCTTCTGTGAACAATGCCTTAAATACCTTTTGGAAATTTTCTCTAGCTGTATTGTATGTTTCTAAAAAAGCTTGATTCGCAGTTGCTTCCACTTCTTGTATTGTCAACATTAAACTGTCTTTCGCAGTAACTAAGTCGTTCTTTTGTTCTAAGATGAAATCATAACGCTTTTTCATCTCTGTATAAGCTTCAATCGCAGTTGGATTCACTTCACCCATGTTCTCCAAGCGCTTCTTCATCTTTTCAACATCCGCTTGCAATTCTTCTAAAGTGGCTTCTGTTTGTCTTCCAAGATCTAAGATCTCTTCTAACTCTACTTTAAATTCAACACTCAATCTTTCTTTAGTACCAGCCAATTGAAGTTTTAAGTTATTCAATTTATCCTTGATCTCATTGATCAATTGATCCATTAATTCCTTAGACTTCACCTGGTGTCTTAAAGCGCTTTCTTTTTCTTGTAAAGCAGTACGTAAAGTATAATAAGCTTGATCCGCTTCGTTTAATTTTAATTCTTCTGCTTCTTTATTTCTAAGTAGCTCAACCAATTCAGTTTCAATCGTCTCTAATTGCGTTCTGCTTTCTACGATTGCAGTAGAAGCCTCAGTCAATTGTGTGGTGTTGGATTGAATTTGAGCATGTAGGTCCTCCAATTGATTGCCCTTGAAAATAACCTCTTGTTGCAAGGCTTCAATCTTACTTTGTTGCTTGGTCAATTGTAAATTCATTTCATTGAATTCACCAGATGCTAAATGGTAAGCTTGCTCTGCTGCTTGATAAGCCATTTCGATATCACCTAATTGTGCTTGAGTGGCTTGTAAAGATGTATTCAATTCGGTCAACTGAATTCTTGTATCAGCAATAGAAGCGTGTTCTTGCGCAATTTTTTCTGCTAACTCTGCTAATTTTGCAACAGCAGCTACTTGAGCAGATTGTAAATTCTCAAGTCTATTTTTATTTGCAAAAACATCATTGATTAAACGATTGACATTTTGCTCTGTTGATCTAATTTCTTGTTCTTTCAATAACTCATTGAACTGTAACACAGAATCATGCTTCACTTGAATTTGAGCCTTCAAATCATTCACTACAGTTTCTTGTGCTTGTATATCTTCCAATAATTTTTCTAAATTCTTAGCACGTCCAATTTTCTTTCCTTCAAACAAACCAACACTACCTCCTGTTAAAGTATATTTACCTTTCACATACTTACCAGTTTTCTCTAAAATGATTCCAGTAGCATCTGCTTCTAAAGCAGCCTCATTTTCAGCAATGAAAACATTCCCTAATAAATGATTCGCTAAAGCGGCATATTTTGGATCAATCTCGATAACGGATAAAGCAGCAATGGTATTAGCGGGTGCAGCTGATGCATTTGCTCCAGCTAATTGATCTAATAAAAAGAAGTTTGCTTTTCCTTTTTTGTTTTCATCCAATAATTGAATCGCTTGCATCCCTTCTTTTAAATTATTCACTACGTAATAATTCAAATAAGGTTCTAATACATTTTCAACCGCTGTTCGGTAGGATTCTTGAACATATAATATATCTGAAAGAATAGGCGCATTATGGTTCCATCCAGTATTCTTATGTAAGAATTTTACGCTCTCCGGATATCCTTCCATAGAGTCCACTAAACTCTTTAATAAATCATACTCATTTTTCTTAGCATCTAAAATTCTAGCTTGCTCTGCTAATTTTGATCTTAATATTTCTAGTTGCTCTTGTGTTTCAAAAATGCTTGCTTTTGCAGTTTCATGTTGCGCTTGCAAGTCTACCAAATGCGCTTTGCTTGCAGCCAACTCCCCTTCTTTTATTGCTAGTTGTTGTGTTAAAGATTCAATTTGCTCCGTTCTGTGCAATTGCTCTTCGTCTAATTGATGTTGGCTTCTTTGAATGTTTTGAATAGAGGTATCAGATACTGCTACATCCTTCTCTGCTTCAAATTGATTTCTTTGAATTTGTCCAAACTGTTGACGTAAACCGTCTAATACTGTCCTTTGGTCATCAAACTGAGCACGCTTATTGGTTAATTCAATATGAGATTGCTCCACTCTATTTTTAAAATCATTGTATACCTTCTCTTCGTCTAACACTTGTAGCTTGGTATATTCGATTGAATCTCCAATGGTTTTCAATTGACCCTCTGCTCTTTCTAAGAATTCTTGTAACCCTTTTTCTTTATCGTTTAAATAATCTAGACGTTGTGCAGCTAGACTCTTATCATTCTCTTTTGTTCTAAGATTTTGCAACATTTCATTGAACTCATGTTGCATACTTTGCAAACCTTTTTCTTTTTCAATAAATACCACACGCTCTTGTTCAAGTGCTGCTTCTTCTAAAGCAATACTCGCTTCAAGCTCAAACTTCCTATCTGTCTCCGTCTCTTGTTGTTCTGTTAATTCTTTGTAGGTTAAATTAAAGCCTTCTAAAGAAGCAATCGCTAATTCAATCGCAGTTTCCTTATAGTCCTTTTTAATCTCAAAATATTTCTCCGCTTTCTTTGCTTGATTCTCTAGTGTTTTTAATTGGTTGTTGATTTCAAACAACAAATCTTCGATACGTGATAAATCTTGCTCAGTTGCATCCAATTTATTCTTCGCTTCCTTCTTTCTTGTTTTGTAAATGGTAATACCAGCAGCTTGCTCCAACATTTTTCGACGACTATTATCTTTATCCTTGATAATATCATCTACCATACCCAATTCAATAATGGCATAACTATCTGTACTCACCCCCGTATCCATGAATAAATTATGGATGTCTTTTAAACGACAAGAAACGTCATTCAAACGGTATTCACTTTCACCATTTTTATAATAACGACGTGTCACCGTGATGGTGCTAAATTCTGTAGGTAATAAATTCTTTGTATTCTCGAAAGTTAAACTCACTTCCGCCATGCTACTTGCATTTCTTGTTTTAGAACCATTGAAAACCAATGAATCTAAATTCTCAGATCTAAGTGCAGAAATCTTAGATTCTCCAATCACCCATCTTATACTATCAATGATATTACTCTTACCGCAACCGTTTGGCCCAATAATACCCGTTATACCCTCGTCAAAACTGACAATAGTTTTATCAGCAAAACTCTTGAACCCCTTGATTTCTAATGACTTTAATCTCACTTTTGTAACGCTTTAAATTGTCTGCGAACATATGAAAAAAGCGCCAAAAAGTCAAGCCAAAAAGGGGTTTTTACGCTGAATTGTGGAGAAAAACTAGCCCTTTTCCACCAAGCGGCCGCCTTCTGTGGTCAAGGTGCGTGCTGGGAACTTATTGACTACCATATAATCATGGGTAGCCATCACGATGGCCGTGCCGTCTTCTTTGGCAATTTGGAACAATAATTGCATGATTTCATCGCTTGTTTCGGGGTCAAGGCTTCCAGTTGGCTCGTCCGCAAGGATCAATTTAGGGGCATTTAATAAAGCCCTTGCTATATCCACCCTTTGTTGCTCTCCGCCACTCATTTCGTAGGTCATTTTGAACCCTTTATTTTGAAGTCCTACCTTGGCCAACACATCGTCAATTTTTTGTTGAATCAACTGTTCATCCAACCAACCTGTCGCTTTCAGCACAAATCTTAGATTATCATTCACATTACGGTCAGTCAACAATTGAAAATCTTGGAAAACAACCCCTAAATTTCTTCTTAAAAAAGGGAGTTTCTTCCAATCCATCTCTTTTAAATTAAATCCTACTACATGACCTACCCCCTCGGTTAAAGTCAATTCGCCATATAAGGTTTTTAACAAGCTACTTTTACCGGTACCTGTTTTTCCAACTAGGTATACAAATTCACCTTTTTGTACATTCAAATTGACATCCTGCAAAATAAGACTACCGCTTTGGTAAATATTTGCATGTTCTATTTGTACCACAATTTCACTCATATAGTTCTTGTTAATAGATTAAAATTAATAGCTAAATACTTCCTTTCCAAAACTTCCTTCCAAAACCAATTCTTTGTGGTCAGCCGCTTCAACATATCCTACCACTTGTGCTGCAATACCTAAATCTTTTGCAATGGCAATTAAATGATCCGCTGCAGCAGCATCTGTAAAAATTTCTAATCGATGTCCCATATTGAATACTTGGTACATCTCTCTAGTATTAGCACCTGAATTGGCTTGAATCAATTTGAAAATTGGCGGGGCATCAAATAAATTATTTTTAACAATGCGCATATTGCCTGGTAAATATTTCATGCATTTAGTTTGACCACCGCCACTGCAATGAATCATTCCTTTAACCGCATCAAAATGCTGTGTCAAAATCGCCTTGACTAAAGGGGCATAGGTTCTGGTAGGACTTAATAATAATTTACCTACACTGATGTCACCAAATCCTTCTATAGCAAGGGTATCCGTCATTTTGTTTTTTCCTAAATACACCACTTCGTCTTTTAAAGTAGGCTCAAATGATTCAGGGAATGCCGTCGCATAATGATGCGACAACACATCGTGTCTTGCACTGGTCAATCCATTACTTCCTAAACCACTATTGTATTCGGTTTCATAATTAGCTTGTCCGAAACTTGAAAATCCAACGATCACTTGTCCTGGTGCAATTAAATCATTGGTGATTAATTTTGACTTTGGCCATCTGGCTGTCATGGTGCCGTTCACTGCAATCGTCCTTACCACATCGCCTACATCCGCCGTTTCACCTCCTAAGAAAGCAATTTGTACACCGAAAGTTTTAAGTGTATCAAAAAAAGCTTGCGTACCATTAATCACTTGACTAATGACTTCGCCTGTAATTATTAATTTATTTCGATCGATGGTAGAGGAAAATAAAATTTGATCATAGATGCCCACACATAATAAATCATCCAAGTTCATTGCAATTGCATCTTGCGCGATGCCTTTCCAAACTGACACATCTCCTGTCTCCTTCCAATATAAATAAGCTAGTATACTTTTTGTGCCAGCACCATCTGCATGCATGATGTTAATATGGTCATTAGAGCCCCCTAAAAAATCAGCATATAACTTACAAAAAGCATTTGGATACAAGCCTTGATCTAAATCCTGAATGGCGGCATGAACTTCTTCTTTTTGAGCGGAAACCCCGCGCTGAGCATACAATGACATGGCTTTAAATTGATTATACGACAAAGGTACAATTGTTTTACATTTGTACCCTATTTACAAGCTAAAGATGAAGGTTCATTACGATTTAACTACCCTGCCGCAATTTAATAACGCCATTATCACCATGGGGGCTTTTGATGGCGTCCACAAAGGCCACCAACAGATTATTCAGCGCATGGCCCATCTGGCAAAGGATGTACAGGGGGAAACCATCATTATTACTTTTCATCCACATCCTAGAAAAGTGATTTCATCGGTACCCGGAGAGATCAAACAACTTACGAATATTAAAGAAAGAATTCAATTATTAGAAGGTGCAGGAGTAGACCATTTAGTAATTATTGAATTCAACTATAAGTTCTCCAATATGTCCGCAGCCGAGTACGTGGAAGACTTTTTGTATGCTCACTTTAAGCCTAATACAGTGATTGTGGGCTATGACCACCATTTTGGCAAAGGCAGGAATGGGAATATCGATTTATTGAAGACAATAGGTGCGAAATTGAATTTTAAAGTAGAAGAGATCAATGAACAGGTATTCAATCAAGAAATCATCAGCTCTACACTAATAAGAAATTATATAGCAGACCAACAAATAGCCAAGGCCAACAGCCTTTTAGGCTACCCTTACTTTTTTGAAGGATTTGTGGTTAGGGGCAATCAACTAGGCAGAACCATTGGTTATCCTACCGCCAACCTTCATATCAATGACGAGGAAAAGTTGATCCCTGCTAACGGTGTCTATGCTGTACAAGTAAAAGGCGCCTGTACACAAGATGGTACTTTAAATGGGATGATGAATATTGGGATTCGTCCAACAGTAGATGGTCAGAAGAAGGTAATTGAAGTCAATATCTTTGATTTTGATCAAGATATTTATGAAGAATACTTAACTGTTATGGTCTATGATTTCATCAGAGGGGAAGTAAAATTCAATGGACTAGAAGCACTTAAAGAACAATTACATCAGGACAAAGTGACTGCAGCTGCGCTACTTGCCAAACCATAATTTTTTGTGTAAAAGGTTTTAAGACATAATCTTAACGACCAATTCCTTTAATAAATCTGCATCCGTATTACTTGCGTCATTAATACCAAG
>JBILQZ010000112.1:0-5576 GCA_044372935.1 Sediminibacterium sp.
GTTGATTGACTTTTTATTTGATCCAAATAAAACTGAACTGCTTGCGCACAGGTAGTTGCTCCGGTCTTTAATTGACCATGATAGGTTTGGATGTTTGTGAAAGCGAACATCGGAAATTAAGAAGCTTTCTCGTCCTTCTCTTTAATGCCTTCTTCGATTTCTTTTTTCACGTTATTTTTAGCATCGTTGAATTCACGGATTCCCTTACCTAATCCACGCATGAATTCTGGAATTTTTCTACCACCAAACATCACTAAAATAACTACACCAATAATTAATAATTCTTGAAATCCTAAGTTGCCCATAATGTATCGTTTAGAATGATAAAGGTAATGTAAATCGCACAAAAAAAGGTCCTCGAATGGAGGACCTTTGTATAATTTAAGCGTTTAAGCTTAGAATCTTTTTTCTTTAATACGAGCGCTCTTTCCGCTTCTGTCACGTAAGTAGTACAATTTAGCACGACGTACTTTACCAGATTTGTTTAAAACGATACCATCAATATTTGGAGATAAGAAAGGGAACAAACGCTCCACACCTACACCATCAGAGATTTTACGAACGGTAAAAGTAGCTGTTGCACCAGATCCTTGGGTTTTGATTACATCCCCACGGAAGCTTTGGATACGCTCTTTACCACCCTCTACAATCTTGTAGTTAACGGTAATATTATCACCAGCTTTGAATGCTGGATATTCTTTCTTTGCTGTTAATTGCTCGTGTACGAAGTTTACTGCTACGCTCATAATTCATGTTTTTTGCGGAGGGCAAAGGTAGGGTTACCCATCCTATTCTCCAAATTATTTGATCCAAATATTAAAATCAGTGCTTTTTAGCCCTGTTTTCATCCAATTGCGCCTATCTAGCAATGTTTACAGCACGTTTTTCACGGATCACCGTTACCTTGATTTGACCAGGATAGGTCATTTCGGTCTGTATTTTTTGCGCTATTTCAAAGCTTAATTGGTCTGAAGACTGGTCTGTTACTTTTTCTGCTTCTACAATGACCCTTAATTCACGTCCAGCTTGGATGGCATACGCCTTCTCAACTCCTTGATAACCAAGTGCTAAGTTTTCCAAATCCTTGATACGTTGGATGTATTGTTGCATGATCTCACGTCTTGCACCCGGTCTTGCACCACTGATGGCATCACAAGCCTGGATGATTGGAGAAATCACATATTGCATTTCCATTTCATCGTGGTGGGCACCAATGGCATTCACTACCGCTGGGTTTTCACCATATTTCTCTGCTAATTTAGCACCTAATAAGGCGTGGCTCAATTCTGTTTCCTCGTCTGGTACTTTACCAATATCGTGTAATAAACCGGCACGTTTAGCCAATTTAGGATTCAATCCTAATTCAGCTGCCATGATACCACACAAATTAGCAGTTTCACGAGAGTGCATTAATAAGTTCTGGCCATAAGAAGAACGGAAACGCATTTTTCCGATGATACGAATCAATTCTTTATGTAAACCATGGATACCTAATTCAATGACTGTACGTTCTCCTATTTCAGCAATTTGTTCTTCTAATTGACGACGTGTTTTTTCTACTACTTCTTCGATACGTGCTGGATGGATACGACCATCTGCTACTAATCTTTGTAAACTTAAACGTGCGATTTCTCTTCTTAATGGATCGAATGAAGAAAGTAAAATTGCTTCTGGTGTATCATCCACAATTAAGTCCACCCCAGTGGCAGCTTCAATCGCACGAATGTTACGACCTTCTCTACCAATGATTTGTCCTTTCATCTCATCTGATTCCAAATTGAACACAGTCACCGTATTCTCTATAGCTACTTCTGCAGCTGTTCTTTGGATAGATTGAATGATTATTTTTCTTGCTTCTTTATTTGCCTTTTGTTTAGCCTCTTCAATAATATCTTGTTGTAAAGCCAAAGCTTGAGACTGTGCTTCGTTCTTTAAACTTTCAATTAATTGTTGCTTCGCATCTTCTGCAGATAAATTTGCAATTTTTTCTAGACGACGGATATGCTCTTCTTGATGCTTCTCTAATTCTCCGCGCTTGATATTCACCAAGTCAATTTCACGATTCAATTTTTCTTTGATCGCTTCGTTGTCTTTGATTTGCTTTTCTAAAACAACCGACTTTTGATTGATCGTTAATTCGTGTTGCTTAATTCTGTTTTCCGCTTCCCCAATCTTTTTGTTTTTCTCTAACAATTCGCGATCATGATCTGCCTTTAATTGAACAAAACGTTCTTTGGCTTCTAATTGCTTTTCTTTTTTGATGGTTTCAGCTCTTAATTCCGCCTCTTTTAAAATGCTAGCTGCTTGATTTTCTGCATCTTCGACTTGCTTTTTGGTGTTCTTGGCGAAAGCAAAACGCCCTACGAGTAGTCCGCCTATTCCAGCGCCTACTCCGATGATCAATAATAATATGGTTTGGTCCATTGTTTAATCTTGTTGTGTTTAAAAAAATCACCCTGCTTCTCCACTAAGGTTCGGCAACGAAGATAAACAATTAATGTAAAGATTGGACCGAAAACGGCCAATAATGTGTTATAAGTTGGTATTTACGAGCGCTTTATCAATGGCTGCACTCATGCCCTCAATTTGAGCCTGAATCGACTCCATTTCGTAAAGATTCTGTCCATTTTGTTGCTGTTCGGTCGTAAACCAAAGCAAGACCATCGAGATATAATCCTGGGTATCACTCCCTGCATACATCGTCTTGAATTCAACCATTTTCTGGTTGATCAAGGCCGCCGTCTTGCGCACCGCCTCCTCGTCCTTAGGGCTAATTTTGACCCTATAATTCCTGTCTGCAATCAAAATATTAACAGGAATCATGTTTTCTGGGCTATCAATCTGGTTCTCTGACATGGTTATGGATTCAAGTTTTGGATACAGCTATCGATCTCTTTGATATAATGGTCTATTTTTTTGTTCAAAGCTGCTTTTTCGGCAGGGTCCATTTGTTGGGATGGACGCATTTGAGCGGTAATCAATGCGGCTTGCTCTTTTTTAAGGTCATCTTCAAGCTTTTCGATCGATGCCTGTTGTGCCGTCAAAGTCCCCTTTAATTGATGATTTTCTTTCTCCAAGGCAAGTTGTCGCTTTAGCAAGGATTGCAATTTTTCTTGAAGGCCCAATAAAGCGGTTTGTACATCCGACATGGATTCTTATTTATGACTTGAAAATAACTATTTTCTGATTTCTGCTTGAATATTTTTTTCAAAAGCAGCAATCAATTTTTTCATCATGCCGTCAATCTCCGTATCCGTTAATGTGGCAGAACCTGCATTGAATACAAAATTGATCGCAACCGATTTTTTATTCAATCCAAGCTTATCACTTTCAAATATATCAAATACACGAGTATCTTTTAAAGCGTCTAACTGCACCGTTTTAATAGCTTGTTCAATCGCATGATACGCAATGGATTGGTCTATCACCAAGGCTAGGTCACGTTCTACAGAAGGGAACTTAGAAACTTCCTGGTATTTAACCACCACTGCTTCGTGGGCATGTAATAAGGTAGCAAGATCAAATTGCAAATACACTACGCTTTGCTTGATATCAAATTGACCAAGTTTTTTTGCACCCACCTGCTCGATGGTGCCCAAAACCGTTTTGCCAGCAATCACTTCAAATTGACCATTACCAATCGGGTTAAAGTTGATTTTTTTCAATCCTAATAATTCGCATAATGCAGCAGCAAGTCCTTTTAAAACAAAGAAATCTTGTTCCGCTGCTTTTGCCCTCCAACTGTCCTGCACTTGTTTGCCAGAAAGGTAGATAGATAAAATTTCTTGTTCTTGGTATTTACCTGCAGCTGTTTTCGCGTAGACCTTCCCCATTTCAAAAAATGAAATGGATTCGTTCTTTCGATTGTTATTGTAGGCGATGGTCTCTAAGCCTGTTTCCAACATCGCAGGACGCATCACATCTAAATCGGCACTTAAACTATTCAACATCTTCACTGTTGTTTCTAACTGTGCTTCGGTATAATACTTACTATTGGTAATGGAATTCGTTAAAATTTCTGTGTACCCACGACCCACTAAATAGTTGGCAATTTTATTTTTGAACTGCTCCTTCGATTCTAATAAATCAATCGATGGACTAATAGTAATCGCTGTCGGAATCTCAATATTATCTAACCCATCAATGCGTAAAATTTCTTCTACTAAATCTGCTGGAATACTGATATCAGGCTTATTATAAGGCACTGCTACTTGAATACTTTCGGCGTCTTGATGCAAAACAGTAAATCCTAAACTTGTCAAAATGCCCACTGCTTTGTCTGCCGCATATTGCTTGCCACTTAATTTTTTTAAGTACGCAAAAGTCATAGTCACTTTCACTTGTTCCGCAGGACTTGGATAGATATCCACCACCTTACTACACTTACCTCCTGCAATTTCTTGCATCATTGCTGCTGCTTTTTCCAACACTTTAACCGTGCCCGCAATGTCTACTCCTTTTTCGAAACGAGTAGCTGCATCTGTCCTTAATCCATGGTGGACGGATGTTTTACGAATATGTACATTTTCGAACCAAGCACTTTCTAAAAAAATCGAAGTCGTTGATGCACTCACACCACTATTCAATCCGCCAAAAACACCTGCAATACACATTGGTTTTTCGCTATCACAAATCATTAAATCCTGTGCGGTTAATTTTCTTTCTTTTTCATCTAAAGTGACAAAAAAACTGTCTTGAGGACATTTTTTCACCACCACTTTTTTACCCTGAATTTTTGCTGCATCAAATGCATGCAAGGGCTGGCCCGTTTCATGTAAAATATAATTGGTGATGTCTACAATGTTATTGATAGATCGAACACCTATTGCTTGTAATTTATTTTTTAACCATGCCGGAGATGGACCCACTTTCACGCCTTCTAACACAATGCCACTATACCTTGCACAAGCTTCCGGATTTTCAATCACTACTTCATAAGGCGCTACTCCTGCATCGATGGTAGGCAATTGATTGAATGGGCTCACTGGTACCGAATGGGTTTGGTGGTAAGTTAAATAAGCACATACATCTTTTGCCACGCCATAATGACTCATTGCATCCATCCTATTTGGCGTCAAGCCAATTTCATAAATCCAATCTTGGTAATAGTCATATAATGCTGCCACTGGCTTACCTACTGGTGTAGTAGGATCAAGGACCATAATACCTGCATGGTCATCGCTTAAGCCAATTTCATCTTCTGCACAAATCATCCCCTCACTTTCTTCTCCCCTTATTTTTGCCAATTTCATGGTAATGGGTGCACCCCCTTTAGGATAGATCGTTGTACCTACTTGAGCAACCACTACTTTTTGGCCCACCGCCACATTCGACGCACCACAAACAATATTCAATGGACGTTCGCCACCTACAGCCACTTTGGTCAATTTCAATTTATCTGCATTGGGATGTTGCGCCGTTTCAAGCACTTCTCCAACCAATAAGCCTTGTAGGCCTCCTTTGAAATTTTCATATAGTTCCATGGACTCCACTTCTAGTCCTATAGAGGTTAAAATAGTAGATAATTCTTCTTTGGGAATGGGTGCTGGTAAATATTCAGATAGCCAGCGATAACT
>JBILQZ010000113.1:0-5495 GCA_044372935.1 Sediminibacterium sp.
TAACTGTTTTATTAAAGTATCCGCATTCATGTGGCAATTCTCTGTGATAATGGATTGGATTTGAGGATAATCAAATAGTTCTCCTTGTGCATTTGGTGCTTCAGCTAATCCATCTGATATAATTGCTAGTATATCTCCCTTATTAAAGTCGGTAGTAAGTTCATCATACTCAACTTTATTAAAGCTACCCAATGGAATGCCAGATAACATTATTTCTTCGGTTAAATTGCTTTGACTACGATAAATAAAATACGGCGGCATGCCTGCAGAACTTAAAGTCAATTGATTGCCTTTTAATAGGGCAATATTTAAACTCATTCTTAAAATACCTAAATCTACTTTTTTGACAACTGTATTTAAAGCCGATAGCATTTTATTTGGAGCCATTTGCGGTAATCCAATAATACCAGCTTTGGTAATTGATACAAGCATTCCTGATGGTGTTCCATGCCCCGTTGCGTCACCACAAATAGTATATAAAGAACCATCCGCTTGTTGGAAGAAATCATAATAATCACCACCCACTTCTGTTGATGTTCTTAGGTAAGTTGCAATATCTAAATGCGCTATTGTTGGATTTTGCTTGGGTAATAATCTTTCTTGTAGTTCTTTTGCAGCAGCTAATTCTGAATTTTTTCTTTCATTTTCAGCTTTTAGAGAAGACTTTTTAGCTTGATATTTTCCAAAAAGGATAAAACTGTATATTAATAAAGAAAGATAAATTAAATAGGCAATAATAGTTCTATACCAAGGAGGCGAAATTTTAAATGATATATTTGATTCTTTAGATATTTCACCACTAGCATCTTTTGCTCTTACATGGAATATGTAATTACCCTCACGTAAATTAGTATACTCTTTCTTATAATCAGATACAAAAGGTGTCCATGTGCTATCCTGACCTTCTAGCCAATAGCTAAAAGTAGTTTTTGTTTCATTTCCAAAAACAGGATATGCTACCTCAAATCTTAAATTGTTTTTACTAAAAGGCAAGGTGCCTGGCGAAAGTGCAATTTTGGCATTATTAGCAAAAACACTTCTTATTAAAGCGCTATATATTTCACGCTTTGCTTTTATAGATAACTCAGGTAAAAATCTATATAGTTTGTCATCTTGAGACCCAATCCAAACCACTTCATTTTCTCCTTTACCTTCTGCATAAAGGCTATAACTTAATTCTCCAAATTCAACTTTGTAAAAAGGATATTGTTTGAAAGTAAAACCTTTAAGGGGATCATATTGAGCTTTAAAGAATCCATTGTTTGTGAGTAGCCAGCCGTTTTTTGAATCTGAGTTATAAGAATAATTCCAACTAGAAGCATTTTTAAAACCTTTTTTATTGATTCCTGTATATTTTAGCTTGTTATTCTTTAAATCAATTGAATAAAAATTATTAGCTGTATCAAATGCAACATAATACTTGTCTTCGAATATATTAAATCTTAAAAAACTTTTTTCTTTATACTTTTTATCGCTTTCTAATTTAATAAAATCACCTTGGCCATTTTGATCATATCTATACAAATATGTCCCATCGGTTACAGTTGACAAAACGATCACTCCAGGCTCTGGTTCAATTAAATCTATACATAAAACATTGTTTTTTGATTGAATGGGAACTTGCTTCCATTTGCCGTTTTGATATTGATGGAGTATTAATCCATATGCATAATTGCTAGTAAATAATAAATTAGAATTTAATTTTGATTGGATAGAAGCCAATGATCTATAAATATTACTTATGGTACTTGTTACATTATTTTTTGTCGATTTAATGGTATAATTATTTGTTGTTATAATCTGATCATTAAAACTTGTCATGTTGTATACAGATTCGCCAATTCCTTTTTTCTCAAATGTTGAAGTTTGCTCCATTTTTGTTTTAGGCTTAAATTCAAATAAATCCACATTTGTAGAAATATACAATTTGCCATTGTATCGATCAATATTTCCTACTCCGCCTCTCAAACCATTTTTTGTAGAAAAATAAGTTAAAGTGGTATCAAAGCTTACTTTAAAAATTTCATTGCTTGCTCCCCAAACATCATGCTCTCTATCTTGGGCATAACCAATAACATGATTATAATTAAGCCCATTGTCTGTATTTAATACTGTTTGAATTTGTAAATTTTGATCAAAAAATACTAACCCAAAATCAGTAGTCATTGGTATTATGCCATTTTTTAAAACTAAATTTCCATGGTAAGCCTTTCCTTTGATTGCGTAATAATCAATTTCTTTAGCATTGGCTTTTACTAAGCTTTTGTCTTTCTTTAAAAACCATGCTCCAATGTTTCTAGAGATGATTAATTGATCTCCATTATCTAATAAATAATTAGCATCAACTCTGTTTTGAGCAAAAGTATCTTTTGTACTTTGAATCAAATTAAATTTACCGTTACCGAAGCTGTATAATCCCTCCCCCCAAATTCTCAAATTAACCGCATTCGGCAAATTTTGAATGGTATGGGTAATGTTTGAAAAATTAATAATATTAATTAATTTTTTATACTTATATAAATAAATAGCTTTTTCGGATTGCATTAATATGGTGTCCTTATATATTGCAACACCCCACATATTTGTCTTTGGTCTTTTTTCAACTGGAAGTTGATCAGATAAAGATGTATAGACACTTTCCCCGTAAATGTTTTTCTCTATATACCCAAAATCATTTTGTCCTATAGTAGCATACATTGTATTTTTTGAGTCGATGACCATTTCTCTTGTTAATCCAACTTTTGGAATACCATTAATATCTAGTACCCTTTTAATACTCTGTCCATCATATATTAAAACACCCTTATCAGAACTACTTATATAAATTAAACCATCTTTATCTTGAATTACTCCCCAGTTATTCCAATCAGCGTTTAAAAATGATCTACTATAATTTGATACAAAAAAGTTGCCTTTTTCATTGGGGTTATAAATTTGACTATTTATAACATTAGAATACAATAGTACGAGACCTAGTATATATTTTTTCATTCAATTATGCTTTTTAATAATAACCATTTTAAATTTATCGATGCTTAATTATGACAATGGTTATATCATCTGGGTTATGTCTTCCAGACAACCACTGGTCTGCTTCTTTCATTAAAATTGCCGTAATCTCCTCTGCAGTTTGAGTATGGCTGTTTTGTAAAATGGATTGTATTCTTGGGTAATCAAATAAATCACCAGTCAAGTCTGGCGCTTCTGCAAGTCCATCTGATATAATAGCTAAAACATCTCCTTTTTTAAACGTGGTGACAATTTGATCAAAATGTACTTCATTAAAGCTGCCTAATGGGATACCAGAAATCATAATTTCATCGGTCACATTATTTTCGGCTCTATAAATAAAATATGGAGGCATGCCGGCAGAACTTAAAGTCAACATTTCACCTTTCAAATGTGCAATATTTAAGCTCATTCTTAAAATACCCAAATCAACTTTTTTAACTACTTTATTGAGCGCTCTAAGCATTTCCTTAGGTTCCATCTCTGGCAAACCAATAATACCCGCTTTAGTGATAGAAACTAACATACCAGATGGTGTACCGTGTCCTGTCGCATCACCACAAATAGCATATAAAGACCCATCTTCTTGTAAAAAGAAATCATAATAGTCGCCACCTACTTCTGTAGAGGTTCTTAAATAGGTTGCAATATCTAAATTTGGCACTACAGGTAAAGTTTTAGGCAATAACCTTTCTTGTAAATCCTTAGCTTCTGCTAATTCATTATTTTTTCTTTCGTCTTCTAATTTCTTTTTTTGCTGTCTTTCTCTGTATTTTGAAAAAGCATAGATAAACCCTATAGTTGCTGTAAAGTATAAAATATAAGCCCACCAAGTTCTCCAAATAGGTGGATGAATTTTAATGATCATAGCAGCACCTTCTTCATTCCATACACCATCACTATTGGCAGCCTTTACTCTAAATGTATAAGTGCCTTCGCTTAGGTTCGTATAAGAAACGAATCTTCTTGTACCAGCTTGTATCCAGTCTTCGTCATATCCTTCCATTTTATAAGCATACTTATTTTTTAAAGGATCTCTGAAATTAAATGCGATGTATTCAAAAGCAAGGTTGTTGTTTTTATAGTCAACTTCAATAGTTGTTGGATACTTTGAAGACTCAATATATATCGTAGAATCTTTGGTCGAAAATTTTTGAATAATGACTGCAGGAGGAGTTGTATTTTCTTTGATAAGCTCTGGTTGAAAATAGTTTAATCCAGCTACTCCGTTAAAAAATAATTCACCAGAAGGAGTTTGATAAGAGCTATTTGAATTAAACTCATAATCCTGAACACCTTCTGCTGGACCAAATGACCTGAATTTATTAGTATATGGATTGTATCTAATCAATCCAAAATTGGATGAAACCCAAATAATTTTATTCTTGTCTGCATACAGGTCGTATAAAAATAAATTAGGAATGCCGTCTTGCTGTGTTAGGTAAGTTTTGGTTTGTTTTTCAAAATCAATTTTAATCAACCCTTTACCATAACTCGCATAAAAAGCCATCTTGTCATCAATAATGGTTAAAGATGGACTTGAAAAAAGATCAACAGTAGGATCTACGCTTATATTTTTTGTAATCCTTTTTACTGCCCTTGTTTTATCATTGAACAAAGAGATACCATCTACATTTGATACATAAAATTCATTCTCTGACTTTTTTTCAATCGCTGTAATCCCTTTTTCTAGTCCTTTAGGCAAATCGTAAAATTTGAAAATAAAATTTCCATTAGAATCAGATAAAACTATAGGCTTGTCACCACCTAGGATGGTTGAGTGATTGAGGTCCATAAAATCAGTGCCATTCACTATAAAAGAAGCGGTAGGTAAAAAATCATTCATCAGGCCCAATTTTTCAAACTGGTCTTGATTATAGGCTTTTCTATAAATGGCATAATCAATTGATCTTCCTCCAGTGAATGCATAGATATTTCCTTTATAATCTTCTAAAATTTTCCATGACCTTAAAGTTGTTCCATTGACATTTTTTAAATAGGATTTTTTGGTTTTCTTCACTCTGTCAACTGCTAAAAGTCCGCCTCCTGATTCATATTCGCCCAGCCATATAATACCTTTACTATCAACCGTCATGCCCCAGGTAGAACTAAGCCCTAAATTAAAATCACTTGGATAGTCTTTGTTCATCAAGTTAAATAACCTTTTGTTTGGATCATATTTTAACAAACCAGAAATAGCCGACCCAATCCAAATATTATTATCCTTGTCTTCTAGAATGCTAGCATAATTAGATTCGACGATACCATTGTCTTTCGCATTTTCTTTATTTAAATGAACGACCTTATTATTTGTTAGGTTGACAATGTCAATACCCGCTCCTGTAATCGCAAGCCATAAATAATTATATTTTTTACTAAAATGAATTCCATTGACCTTGCCCATTGCAATTGAATTTTCATCTCCTGCTTTATGAACAAATTTTTGTAATGACTTCGTCTGCGTGTTATAGATAAATGCGCCAAAT
>JBILQZ010000114.1:0-5481 GCA_044372935.1 Sediminibacterium sp.
CCTTTGTTGCTCTCCGTCAAACGGTCATACCTATTGATGTCAGAAGAATTAGAAACCTGAACGTTCAACAAGTGTGTCGTTTTCTCATCTGGCTTAAACAATACTTTTTGTAAAAAATCCGTTTGTGTATACCCACTTAGTTTTTGAATATTGACTTTAGCACTATTGTCCTTCACCACATCTGTATTGTTTTCACGTACAACATAAAATAGTCTTTTACCAAAATCTGGATAGGCTGCTGATCTTTGATTACCCTGACGCATATCTCCAAAACTGCTATTGGTAAAAGAAGTGAGGTAAGCCCATTTGTTATTGGCAATATTAACGTCGATATGTTGACGATGCTCATTTTGCCCATTGCCATATCGGTATATGGCATTTCCTGTTGCTTTCCAAGGTGCTTTTTTGGTAGCAAGATTGGAAAGATACAATTGAGGTTGCTTGATAAATAAATTGACCACCCCGCCCAATGCATCACTACCATATAAAGTAGAACTAGGGCCGTAATTAATTTCAACTCGGTCTAAAATCATATTGTCCACTGTGATGATATTTTGTAAATGCCCTGCCCTGAAAATGGCGCTATTCATACGCACCCCATCTACCATTAACAATACCCTGCTCGCCTCAAAGCCTCTTACAACAGGGCTTCCACCACCAGCTTGACTTTTTTGAACAAATACTTGTCCAGAGGCAGTTAAAATATCTGCCGTATTCGCTTGCTGTTGCAACAATACTTTATCGGTTAAGGCAACCACCCTTTGTACGATATTTTTTGAGAGTGTAGGAAACTTATTGGCATAAATCACTACATCTTGTAATTGTTTACTTGAAGTATCTGATTGTGCTAAAAGTTCTAGACTCATGCCAAAAAATAACAGTACGCTTATTAAAAAACGCATAGTATTTTTTTAAATGAAAATGAATTGCCTATCAAATGAAAAATAAATGATTTGATAGCTCTGTCTTATGGATTAGACAATTTCTGGCGGATGCGTAATTTCCCCAGAATAGGCATGCAAGGAGGCCACTAAATAATATGTAGCACTCGTTTTATTTAAACCGGTTGTCGCAGGACTAAGGGATATGAATTGAACAGATTCATACATAGAAAAAGATAAATTCAAATGTAGATTTGTATCCTTTGATTTTGAAGTAGATTTTGATGCTGTGGCTGCTTCATGCTCCAAATGATTTGCTTTTTTTTGATTAGCCACAATTGCTGCTTCTTCTTCATCAGACTCCGCTTTTATGACCCAACCCTCCTTTGTTTGCTCCATGGAAACAATATCATAAAACATTCCGTTATAACTAAACTCTCTGCCTTTCTCCTCCCATTGATAACCAGTTGGTAAAATAGCTTTATCCTTTACTACAAATGAAATAATGGAATGTTGATCGGCTTTATTTTGATAAGCGCCTGATTCAATTTTTGCAAATACTTTTGACTCATGCACCTGTTCTTGCAACCAATAATAATAAGAAAGGTTACTTGTAGACAATAATAGCGCTACAAAACAGAGTATAGAAATAGTCTTTTTCAATGAACCTAAGATACGAAAAAGTAGGGAAGTAAAAATTATAATGCCTTGAACTTGAAACTCATTTTCATTCCGTAAGTCCCATCGGAAATAGCATAATTTGAAGGGCTATGCATAAGCCAGGTGTTATTGCCCCAGTTATTATTCATGATTCTGAATCTAGTTGCATCATAAGGAATTGCAATAGAAGAACTGTGAAATCCAGATACAATCAAATCCCCTTGTGAACTAGGAATTCTGTTTTTCATTCCATTATAACCTTGAGCACCAATATAAGCTATTTGGCCAGGCACTGTTAAGTCAAATTGTAATCCAGCTGGTAAAGTGAATAAATAATCCCCACTACCTGTAGTACCCGCTGTTGTTTGTAAATAATTATATTCAACCTCATATTCTTTGCCTCCAATATTTCGATATTTCACGTAATCAATACTTGGTGTTCCTTTTGTAGGTGCTGTTGTAATTGCTCCGATTGTTATTGGAACACCAGTAGACCATCCTTCTGGATCCATTCTTGTCCAAATAGTTCCATTAAAATAATAATAGCCTGGAGTAACTGCATCACCCCCCGTTCCTGCAGAGGCTGTATTATAAACTATTAATCCAGTTGCAGGTGATGCAATTGGCGAACTTGCTCCACTCTTTGCAGTTAATGCCACACGAGGCGCTAACAATCCTTTGCTCGTACTTGTTAAATCTAATAAGGCAGATGCATTAGGAGTTGCTGTTCCAATGCTAACCTCTCCCGTAATATTATAAACATCGTTACCGCTTAATACCCAAGGATTAACAATAGCAGAGGAGCCTATTTGTTGAATGCTAGCCCAAGTACTTGAATAATTACTTGCTATTGATGGAGCGTAAGCAGTAACACCACCACTGACACTATATACCCTTAAAAAAACTCTTGTATCAGCTGTTGGTGTATAATAAACGATCGCTTTTTCCTGTGGAGCGTCTGTATAAGCAGCACCTGCCTTCATAATTACACCTATGCTTCCACCAGGAAGCAAAACATTTGCATTATCTACCCATGCATAATAAGCATAACCGCCAGATGTTCCTCCCAATGCCGCTTCTAGCTTATAAGTTTTATTAGCCATTAAATTAAAACCTCCGTTAGTTAAAGTAATACCTGCACCAGATGAAACATTAAAATTTATATTTCCTGCGGAAGATAAACTTTGATTTGCAGACAAAGAAGCTTGAACATAATCCACACTTTGTCCTGTAACTGGAGCGTTTCCTGAAATCACTTGCACATCAAACCAAGGGTAGGAACCTGTCGTGCTAAAATCACCGTTTCCCCCAACGGTAACTGATCCGCTACTTAAGGAACTTAATAATTTTAGATAAACTACTGTAGTTACATTAGGTGTAAAAACTAATTCAGCTGGAGCACCAAAAGCACCTAAGGATGCTGCATCACCTGGATTATACGAAAATGTTGCACTCCCAATATTGGAGGATGTAGTTTCATTGTACCAAATAAAAGCGGGGCGTTGACCACTAGAAAAATTGGGGACGACGCCACGTAAACGATAGGTATTCCCTGCAGCTAAAGTAATCTTACCTGTTGAAGTATTTAATGAAATATCAGTACCAGCTGAATTATCAATATTGGTGAAAGTAACCACACCACCAACTGCAATTGATTGAGTAGCTGTTCTTGATCCTCGTAAATAAGAAGATGCAAAACTTCCACTACCACCCGATGTGGCAATGGTGGCCCAAGCATTTCCATTCCAATAATAATATCCAGCAGCTAATCCAGCGTCTCCTTTACAATACACAAGCAATCCAGTTGCTGGCGAAGAAATAGTTGTTTGATCGTAAATATCTATTAAGGAAACTCTCGGAGGTAAGAATCCTTTATTGGTAGCAAAAACATCCAATTTAGCAGAAGCATTGGGTGTGGTGGTACCAATGCCTGTTTGTGCAAACAATTGCGACGATACCATTAATCCTACTATGAATATAAATTTTCTCATGTTTATTTATCTTACCCAATACCAAATGATATCTGGATTTGAATTTATTGAAGTACCACCAGCAGCATCTGAAAGCCAAGGCGCTGGTGAATAATATTGATTATTTGCAACCATGGTGCCCCACCAGTTTCCTGTACCAGAAGCTAAAGTGATAAAACCAGTTCCTGAACCGGTTGTATTACTATACCATGGCATTCTTTGTGAAATACCATTATTAGCTGTGTTATAATTCCAGTTACCAAATTTTGTATTTACAGTAACATCCGTTTGAGTATTATCTGTCTTTACAAAACTATAATTTCCATTTGCAGTCCAAATACCACCAAAACTTCTACGTGTCCCCGCGTCAATCATATATTGAAAACCAGAAGCAGTTTTTTTAAGATAATCCGCCCACCCAATAATTGAATAGCTTGCAGTTCCAGTACTTGTTACATCTGCAGTAGATGTAAATGGTATTAGGGTATTGTATGCAATTGCATTTGAATAAGTCCATACCGAGTTAGATGAGTTTTTCAAAATCAAAGTCCAACCACCTCCATCGGTAGTCATATCGGCATAAATTTTAAATGGCTGTCCTCCATTGATATTCGCATTTTTGATCCAATAAAAACCATCCGTTGAATTGGGGTAATCTTGTTTAATTTGATAGGCACTTGAAGAGGCAGTATTAGGACTTAGTCCATCTTTTTCAGCATAAAATCTTGACTTATTGGCATTAAAATTATTTTCAATTTCTTGTTGAGTTAGTTCTCTATTATACACCTTGAAATTTGCCAAATTCATAGAAACCAACCAGGTTGTCCCAAATGTCCAGCTTGATATTCTACCAGCACCTGAATTGAATGTTGCATTGACTGGATTAAATGTGGTTAAAATTTGTTGCAAAACTTGATTTTCACCATTCACATAAATTTTATTATTTGTTTTAGATCCAGCATACATAACAAAAACCAAGTGTCTCCATGCTCCCTTAATGCCTAAATAATTTACTTTGGTACTAGTGATTCCATATTGATCGCTATTGGCTGTATTAAAACCAATACTTCCATCTTTTATAAGTACATCATAAAGATTAAATCCAAAATACATCGCATCAGCAAGTGTATTAGACTTAACCCACATTTCAATAGTCACCACATTTGTATTTCCAATATTTGCATTAAAATCTGCGTAAGCATTTGTTCCATTAAAAACGATTGATCCAGCATAAGCCGAACTAAAAGTTGTATTCGTTAAAGTCACATTAGAACCATTACCTGATAGATCATTCCAAGTATTTCCACTACCACTATAACTTGCGGTGTTTCCTGCATCTAAATGCAAAACCAATCCTGAATTTGAAATACATGTGATTGAGACACTCCCGTCACCTGTTGTATTTAATGTTCCGTATGAATTAATACCTGTACTTGATTTTGTTGCACCTCCTGCGCCTCCTCCTGTAGCTGCACCACCTCCTGCACCTCCACCACCTCCATAAAAACCTCCTCCGCCACCGCCTCCTCCATTCCATGAACTTACACCAGCATCAGTACCACCATTTCCACCACTTATACCAGCTCCATTTCCTCCTCTAGTGCCAGTGACTACATCATAGGGTTCTCCACCTTGTCCAGCACTTGAATTGGTTGCTGAATAACCATACTGATATCTACCATTGATTATATAAGCATTTTGAGAAACAGTTGGTTCATTTCCATTACTTGAAGTTCCTACGATATTGTTTCCTGCATTACCACCGGTATAATCTGACCCAGTTGAAATTCCCGCACCACCTCCACCACCACCTGCAATGATTAAAGCATTCGCAATGGCAGGAGAAGCATTTGTGAACAGTCCTGATAATCCACCACCTGCTCCACCATAATTTGTTCCAGCACCACCGTTACCACCAAAACCATATTTAGCTGTTGCAGATTGACCTGGATGACCCCCTACAACTACAT
>JBILQZ010000115.1:0-5480 GCA_044372935.1 Sediminibacterium sp.
AAAGGTAAAGGCGCTAAAAAATTCTTATATGAAATAAAAGAGAGGACCCCGTAAAGGAGCCCTCTCTTTTATTATGTAGAAAAGTTAATATTACGATTTTACAATAAAATAAGCCCTGCGAATACCGTGGGGCATTTTTTTGGGAGTAACTTTAATAAATAATAGCATGTTCGAATCAGATTGGAGTAAATACTATTCCGTAGCGAACATTCGAGCAAAGCGAGCTGAGAGCCTAGGGATAGGTATTTATTCCAATATTCATAAACCAATTAATTTATCAAAATGCCAAAAGAATATATTCAAATCGAGTTCGACTTTAACAACCAGGATCAGTTTGATATGCTTGTAGCTGAACTGGCTGAGTTGGGTTTTGATGGCTTTAATGAGGAAGAGTTAGAAGCTGTTCAAAATGATGGAGTGGACCGAACCAATGGGTTAGGTGTGGGTGCAGGGCATTGCAAAACCTTTATGTTGGCCTCGACTTTTGAGACAGATAAGGTAGAAAATGAATTAGAAATTATATTTAATAAATATAGTTTAACTTATTCAAAATCAATTATTAAAGAACAAAATTGGAATGAAATTTGGGAGTCTAATTTTGACCCAGTAAGGGTCAATGATTTTGTAGGTATTCGAGCACATTTTCATCCGCCCTTTGATCCACCTGTGGACTATGAAATTCATATTACACCTAAAATGAGTTTCGGTACTGGACATCATGCCACTACTTTTTCGGTCATGCAATTGATGCAAGAGATTGATTTTAAGGGCAAAACGGTGTATGATTTTGGCACAGGAACAGGGATATTGGCAATTCTGGCCGAGAAATTAGGAGCAGCTCAGGTGCATGGAGTAGACAATGATGATTGGTGTATTAAAAATGCGGAAGAAAATATTTACAACAATGCTACTAAGGTCATTACCATTGAAAAAGTGGAATCAGCTTTACAGAAGAGACATTTTGATATTGTGATTGCCAATGTAAATAGGCATATTATTGAAGCTAATTTGGACGAATTGACCTTGGCTGGTAAACCTGGAGGATTATTAATACTTAGTGGTTTACTTATTGAGGATCAAGCTGATATAGAAAAATTAGCAGGTTTAAAAGGGTGGCAATTACAAAAAACACAGCCTTTAAACGGTTGGGTTAGTATATTGTTTTCACGATAGAATTGCTTCTAAGTTATTGACTACTAACAGTCATTTCTTTTTTTGGTCGTATATTTGCCTACCCCAAACTCAATTGAATGAACGAAATAATGCTTGTTATAGTGGCTTACCTTCTAGGTTCAATTCCTACTTCGGTATGGGTAAGCAAAGCTGTTTTTGGGATTGATATACGTAATTATGGTAGTGGCAATCCTGGAGCAACCAATACATTTAGGGTATTAGGTTCTAAATGGGGCGCATTTGTGATGACAGCGGATATAACTAAAGGAGTGATTGCAACCTCGTTGTACATTCTAATTCCTTTTTATTTACAAAATGAACTGGCAAGAACCAATTTTATGATTGCTTTGGGCATGGCAGCGGTGGTTGGTCATGTTTTTCCTATTTGGGCAGATTTTAAAGGAGGGAAAGGGGTAGCAACTATTCTAGGTATGGCTTTGGCGATACAACCCATTGTGGCCTTATTATGTATCATTGTTTTTTTGATCACCCTTTTTACGACTCGTTTTGTTTCCTTAAGCTCCATGTTAGCGGGTGTTGCCTTTATGGTCTTGATCTTATTCATTTTCAAAGAAAAAGAAACCTCTTATAGGATATTTGCCATAGTGGTGGCATTGATGGTGGTGGTAACACATCAAAAAAACATCGGCAGGTTGTTAAAAGGAGAGGAACATAAGGCGCCATTGTTCAAAAAAAATAGAAAACAAAAGGAAGACTAAAGCTTTTTATGTTTTATTTTCAATTGATTATCAGTTAATTACACAGATTTATTCAATTAACCCCTTGCAACTAAGTAGGAATTGCTTAACTTTGCCTTCCTTATAAATCCTAATAGCTATGTCGATCAGTCAGAATATCTTGGAGAAATTACAGTTAAAGGACGAGAAAAATTTACTGATTCAGGGTTTACCTTCAAGTGTAGAGAAACAATTTGCGAAGTTGAATTATTGTAAAAATTTGACCCCTTTATTGAAGGCAAGAAAAATTGATTTTGCACTTATTTTCGCTATCAATCAATTGCAATTGAATAATATCTTAAAAGAGGTTTTCTCTGCGTTGACTAACGAAAGCAAATTATGGATTGCCTATCCAAAAACCAGCTCTAAAATTGTTTCTGATTTGAATCGCGATGCAAGCTGGGAGATTTTAGCCAATAACGAATATGAAGCAATCCGTCAAGTGACATTAGACCATGTATGGACAGCACTTCGTTTTACTAAGTACGACCAAATTCCAAATAGAAATAGATCCTTTGCTGACTTTAAGTCTCCAAATATTGAGATCGATGATTTTGAAAAGAGATTGATTGCTTTGCCTATTGAAGTGGAGAAATTATTCCAATCACATGAAGAGGCGAGAGAGTTTTTTACTTCCCTTTCAATTATCAATCAAAAGGAATACTTAAGTTGGATCAATGGTGCAAAAAAGGAAGAAACAAAGCAAAAGCGTTTAGAAGCTACCTTGGAAAAATTGATTGCAGGTAAGCAGAATCCTTCAGAGAAATAATTTACTTAAAAATGACGGTCCCAATGATTTGGGTAAGTGCACGTTCAGCGTCTTTAAGGTGCTTGTGAATGTGTAATAGTTGTATTTGTTCCTCTCCAACAACTTGTTCCATATCCGCTTGATTCTGACGAATCATTTTCTTTATTTTTCTAAGTTTATAGTACAATAAACTTACTTCAACGTCCTGATGAAAAGACACATCTGCCACGATCTTTTTTATACCTAATTTCTCGTTCCATCTTTGACTCAATTCATGTTCAGGTTCAAAAAGGCCCATCACCAATTCTTGGATCTTAGGGTCCTCATGGTATTGTAAGGTTTTATTATTCGGCATTTTGCCAGCAGCCTGCCATTCGAAATAGACTTTGACCAAATGGATCATATCTGCATTATCCAGCGGAAATGGCTCTAATTCAGTAGCAATCCAGTTGGAAACCAATTGACCATCTGCTAAAACTTCATTGCCATGCTCTACCAATAACCTAACTAAGTTCTTTTCATGCAATAAGTCCTGATCAAGTACAATATCTAAATTGTCTAAAGCTTGTGTTTCGTTTTGGAAGCTAGGCATTAAAATAGCCGCTTCATCATATGCCATTTTCTTTTCCTCTTTGACAAGCTTATCGCGCTTAAACTTATTGACCAATTGGGTTAAACCCGTTTCGTCGATGCGTAAGATATCCGAACACTTTCTAACGTACTCTTGTAATTTTGTAAAATCTTCGGCCTTATTAATTTTACTTAAGGTTTCTGCCATTTGATTGACAAGGCTATTCTTCTTATTCAAATCATTGCCCACTTCTTTAAGTTGCACTTCTAATTGGAATAAGATGAAATCTTTTTTCGCAGATTGTACAAAGTCCCTAAAGGCATCTGGCCCCACTTTGTTGACATAGCTATCTGGATCCTCGTTGTCTGGAATCAATACTAACTGCACATTCAAACCTTCTTCCAAAGCCATATCCAATCCTCTCAATGCGGCTTTCACACCTGCAGCATCACCGTCATAAATGATGGTCAAATTCTGTGTATACTTTTTAACCAACCTCAATTGATCGATCGTCAAAGAAGTGCCACCACTTGCCACTACATTTTCAATGCCTGCTTGGTGCAAGCTTACCACGTCTGTGTAACCTTCTACCAATAAGCATTCATTGGCCTTATCAATCGCAGTTCTTGCAAAGTAGGATCCGTATAAAATTCTACTTTTAATATATATCTCATTCTCTGGCGTATTGATATACTTTGGAGAACGATCGTTCTTGGCAATTTGTCTTGCCCCAAAGCCAATGATCTTTCCGGTCGTATTATGAATAGGGAAGATGATACGATCTCTATAATTATCCTGCCACTCTCCATTGCGCTCCACTACTAAGCCAGTCCTTGCAAATAATTCGGGATTGAACTGGTTTTGAATTAATGCTTTGGCCAAACTGTCTTTTTCGGAAGGGTTATAGCCAATTTTAAACTTCTCTACAATGGGTCTTAAGAAGCCGCGGTGTTGCATATAACTCTGTGCAATGGTCGCACCCGCTTCTGTATCCCAATATTGCTTAGTGAAAAAATCCATGGCAAAATGATTGATGGCATACAAACTATCTGCAGTTTGTTGTGCGATCTTTTGCGCCGGACTTGTCTCTGTTTCTTCGATTTCGATATTGTATCTAGCCGCTAACCACCTTAAAGCTTCTACATAACTGTACTTTTCGTGTTCCATCAAAAAAGTGATGGTATTGCCACTTTTACCACAACCAAAACATTTATAGATTTCTTTAGCTGGAGAGACCGTAAAAGATGGAGATTTTTCGTTGTGAAAGGGGCAGTTGCCTAGATAATTGGTACCTCTTTTTTTCAATTTCACAAATTCACCCACTACATCAATGATGTCAATTCGGCTGGTAATTTGTTGAATGGTTTGAGGTGTGATCATGGGAGCGCGAATTTAACAAATCTTATACTATTCTTGGGTAGAAAACTCCATATCGTCACTATCCAACAAATCACGCTCAATTTCTTCCATTTGAACGATGTCCCAGGCTTCAGATTCTGTGGGAGTTAAATTCATCACTTCTCCGTAATCAGTAGCGTCTAGGGCATTTTGGAGGTCCTCAGACAAGCAGCAAAGTACAAAACTGGTATTATTGTCATAAAACACTTCCTGGTGCATGGCAAATAGTTCCATAATGCTTGATTCCCAAGATTTTACAGCAGAAAGGTTCAAAACAAGGTTTTTTGGGCTATTAGCACCTAATTTTTGGATCAAAGCGGTCAATTCTGGCACGAGATTTGAACTAAGATTAGGGTCGAGTAAGCTTAAAACGCTGAATTTCTCTTTGGTATCTATTTTATACTGCATAATCACATACTTTAGGGTAAATTTATTCGTTTATCTAATAACAGCTCGAATAATTATATGGATAACAATTTTTCAACACAAGTTAAGGAAATCATCTCTTATAGTAGAGAAGAAGCATTAAGATTAGGCAATGATTTTATTGGCGCAGAACACCTCATGTTGGGGCTGATCCGTGACCAAGAGAATACGGCTATCAAAGTCTTAAGGCAATTGAATGTCAATTTAGGAGAATTAAGAAAAGAGATAGAATTGGCCGTGAAAGACAAGTCGGGTAAAAATATAGCCAATATCAATAGTTTGCCTTTGACGAAGCAAGCTGAAAAAGTAATTCGAGTGACCGTTTTAGAAGCTAAGGCTTTGAAAAGCCCAATGGTAGAAACAGAACACCTATTATTAAGCATTCTTAAGAATAAAGAAAATATTGCAACTCAAATTTTGAATCAAT
>JBILQZ010000015.1:0-19530 GCA_044372935.1 Sediminibacterium sp.
TATGAAAAAACTTGTGTATTTATTCCAAGTGGTTTTCTTAAAGCCATATTGCGCGCAACAATTTGCGCATTTGATTGTATCGAACAAGCGATAAAAAATAATATGTAAATGAATTTACGCATGTTTAAAAAATACTATCTCCGAAAACAAATCCAGTATTAGTGGTGTTCATTACTAAACCTACCACACTATTGGTTGCTCTAGTTGTTAATCCGTTGGAAGAATTTAAAGTTACACTTGAACCTGCTAAGGTAATAGTACCCACACCTCCTTGAATAAATTGACAACTAAAGCCAATAGGTAATATGTTAGGTGAAACACTTGATACAGTTACAGTCACAGCAGATGCAGAAGTAATTAAAATTATTTTATTATTATCTGCAGCAGACAAAGTGAAACCTGCAGTTTTGCTTTCAAAAATAAGTCCATTAGCAATTTGAACCCAAGCACTACCATTATAATAGTAATAACCTGGAATAACATTATTTGGAGCAGTTCCAGCACTAGCAGTATTATATACTAATAGTCCAATAGCAGGAGTTATAGAAGTACCTGCAGCGTTTTTAATGGTTGTATTATCGTTTGTACCAGTCAATGCAATACGAGGAGGCAAAAAACCCTGAGTAGAAGATGCTACTTCCAATTTTGCAGATGCATTGGGTGAAGTTGTACCAATACCTGTTTGTGCCTTTAAAAAAGAAAAGGATAAAACGAACAGGATTGTATAAATAATTTTATAACCCATATTTATGTTTTGTTGCATTATAATTTTGCAAAACCTCATCTGCGCTAATTCCTCTATTATATATTAATACAGATCCAATATTGCCAATAAAACCTCCCACACCTGTCCTTGCATCACCGAGCCATAAATAGGATTGAGTATAGTTTGTTCTACTATTGGTTCTTGAAGCTCCATCGGGCACTCCATTTAAATACATTTGCATGGTTCCACCTGAAATCACAAATCCCATTTGATACCAGTTATTTACGGTTACCGGGGTTGATCCAAATAAATTATATTGGGTAGCAGTGTACAAGTTTTGGTAATAATTTGCTCCACTAGGATAAATGGCATAATGGAAATCACTGTACCCTCCATTACCCGCATAATCAGTAAACCATTTAGAAAAAATAATATTCCACCCATTTGTGAGTGTTGTTGGTTTAACCCAAACAAAAATACTTAAATCGCCAGTTGGAAAGTTAGTTGGCGTTTTTCCAAAGTCAACATAATCTGCATTTCCATCTAATAAAAAAGTACCAGATGCAGTAGTGTTATAGGAAATATTCCCCCCCATCGTACCTGTAGCATTTCCTTTTAAGTCATAAACCGAAGTACCGTATTTTGGATAGGTATACCAATTACTTGGATCCACCGAAAGTACAAGTCCGTTAGGAACTGCTTCTTCTCCAGACAACTCTTCAATATCTTGGTACCAAGTTGAGCTGTTTGATTCAGAAGGTTTTTTCCAAAATAATTGCATCACTTCTCCTCCTCCCCCTTCTTGCATTCTTGCTCTAAATGTATATTTTTTGCCAGCAATTAATGAAATAGTTCCAGTATGTGTTCCAATAGCATTATTGCCATGAGGACCATAATGATTTACTACATTTTGGTTATTAATAAACAAATCGACAGCATCATCACCTTCGATTGTAAAAGTATAAGTACCTGTTTGCTTCGGAATAAAATATCCTGAAACTACAACAGTAAATCCATCCCCATTAAATCCCGAATAAGGTGTTTGATTTCCTATTGCATTTTTTAAATCAGTTTGACTTGAAAAATTAATCAAGTTGGCGGAATAACTGGATGAAGTATTTAAATTACCCGTATTACTCGTTAATGCAACATATCCTGAAAGTTTATGATTAGCAGCAGTAGCAAACCCAGTTTCAAATTCGGCTGCAGTAGCGGGGAATGCACTAGTAGATGTACTATATAATCGATAATATAAATATTTATTTCCTTTTGGTCTATTACTCTCTAAAGTGGAATAATAAGTAGGCATAATTTGAGCGAAAGTGCAATGCATCAATAACAAAAGTGTAATATGTAAAAATATTTTTCTCATTAATTAATTAATTAATTACTCATTTCACCTGAAACAATATAGATTCCCCCTACATATAAAATGGTAGCGATTGCGTATTGACCAGCTGTTTTAGTAAAGCTATTTCTATTATTAAAAGTGCCACCAAAGGTTATTTGACCTGTAGAAGCTTGTAGTACCATGCAATTAAAACCTTCGGGTAAAGTACCGGCAGCAGGAAGTGTAAAAGTTGCTGCTGTGGTACCTGTATAACGTAAAATCAATCCATTGTCTGTTAAGGCAATAGTTCTACCAGCAGTTTCCGTACTCACATTGGAAACAAATCCACTTAGCTTTGAAGTTGCTGCATTTCCTCCGGTTAAATTACCACTCACTCCAACATCACCCGTAACATCCAAAGTTTTTGTAGGAGCTGAATTTTTAATACCGACATTTCCATTTTCTAAAATATTAATCCCGTTTGTTTCAGTAGTTCCACTAAATAGGCGAAGTCTTGCATTTGCTGAAGTAGTTCCATACTGATCAATTGTCCAATCTGCAACACTTCCAGTTAAGGATTTTTTGATCGTTATTTGTCCACCTTCATTTGAAATGCCGGTTGGAAATAAAGTTATTTCACCAGGTACTGTTCCCGCTTCATTACCCACTGTTAAAGTAGTTAATGGAGCTGCATTACCAATACCAACCTTACCACCATTAGGATTTAATAACAAATTGTAATAAGTACCATAAGCTGATTTTGATCTTGCTTGCAACCATGAATAAGTTGAAGAGGAACTAAGTCCAAAATCCAAAACATGGGAAGCACTAATTCCACTTAATCTTAAATTACCATTAGCAGTTGCACCAGATGTTGCAGGATCAGCAGTAGAAGCTTCGATATGTAATTTATTTACTGGTGAAGTTGTACCAATACCTGTTTGTGCATTTACCTTAAAAGCAAATGCTAAAATAAATAAAAAATATATAGCTACTTTTTTCATGAATTTATTGATTCAACTTTGCTTCTAATTTTAATAAACGCTCTTGTATATCCTTTAGCATTTGCTCTAATCGCTCCTTATCCTTTTTTAAATTATTGATTGTTTCATCTTGCTCCTGAATTGCCTTGACTAATATGGGTGTGAGCTTACCATAATCCAGTGTCTGAGGAATGATTTTCCCATTCGAATCTACAGCGTCTTTTTGACCAGTTACTAGATAAGGTAAAACATCTTGTAGCTCATGCGCCATGAATCCATACATTCTAGACTCATCAGTTTTCCAAGCAAAATCATAGGTCTTTAATCGATTGATCAATTCTAAACCTTTAAATGTTTTAAGGTCTTTTTTCAATCGATAATCCGAGGTAGATGTATAAGCCACCGAATTCCCGCTTGGTGCAGTTACTTGTCCTATGGTGTTCCCTTGATTTTGAAAAATGAGGAATTCATGCCATCCGGCCGACCAGTTTTGATTGGTATTGGCATTTAAAATCATCATACCATTATTATCAGCTGCTGTGCTTTCAACAAACACTGTAGTAAAATCCGAAGATTGAACATGAAATCTTCTAGCGGGTGAAGCAGTCCCTATACCCACTTTATTATCCGTGTCAATGGTTAAAATGGGCGAACTTAAACCTGTAAAATTCCAATTAGGTATAATTTTAAATTTATCAGCATCGGCATTATCCATTCCCATAGAATATCCCCGAACACCAAAAATATCGAATGATAGAAAAGGACTTCCTCCACCTTGTCCTGTCGTACGAAGTGAGAGTATAGAATTTGCCGAAGTAGATGAAGAGTTGGTATTGTATAGATAAATACTAGGTAAGGAATTACTTGCAGGATCTGTTGGACCTGTCGTATTCCCATTTTGTATATGAAACGTTGCAGATGGACTGGAGGTACCTATGCCCATTTTACCATCGGCATTGATTCGAAAGCGCTCCGTTCCCGCTGTTCTCATCACAATATTGCTACCCATATCAGCAACATTGGAATATCCACTTAAATCAATCGACGCCTGAGTATTTGAATTAGTGCCACCCCCAGCTGACAATCTTAAAAATCCATCATCAGCCCCATCTGCTTGCGAAGAACCTCCACCAGCACCTACTCCTCTTATTTCATAATTACCTATCGAACTGGTATTCAAACCAGGTCTTGACGTACTATTGCCAAATCCTGCAAAAATTCGCATCCCTCCGCCATCCAAATTAAGTTTAGCGCTAGGATTGGCTGTTCCTAATCCTACATTCCCGTTTTCCAAAATGGAAATTCCATTGTTTTCACTAGCGCCATTAAATATTCTAAAACGAGCATTAGAAGAAGTAGTCCCATATTGATCTATTGTCCAATCTACCGTGCTGCCGACCAATGATCTTTTGATTATAATTTGACCGCCTTCATATTGATCTGATGTTGGATTTAATAAAATTTCACCACCAACTGTTCCCGATGCATTACCTATTGTCAATGTGCTAGATGGAGCTTTATTTCCAATACCTACCGCCCCCCCATTAGGATTTATAACTAAGTTATTATAAGTACCGTAAGCCAATCTGTCCCTAGCTTGCAACCAAGCATAAGTACTTGAACTACTCAATCCAAAATCTAAAGCATGTGTACCAACTGTAGCGCCTAGTCTAAAATTACCATTCGCTGTAGCGCCAGAAGTTGCAGGGTCAGCCTTAACAGCAAAAACTTCAAATTTATTTATTGGCGCAACTACACCAATACCAGTTTGAGCCGCTGCATTAGAGACAATTAATAAAAAAAATAATATAAAAACTATATTTTTCACTATTAAACTATATTAAATTCTTGTGCTAATTTAAATAGCTCAATATTGTTACGAACTCCAGTTTTTGCAAGAATGCTTTTCTTAAAAGTTGAAATGGTATTTGACTTTAATTCCAAAGAAGCACTTATGTCTTTCACCTGTGCACCTTGCAAAATTAAATGCAATACTTCCCTTTCTCTCCTAGAAAGAATAGAAAAAGGATTTGCAATTGTTACAGTTTCCATTGATATAATCTTAAAATATTATTATTTATTTGTCCTTTAATAATTAGAATAAAGCTCTGAAAATATACCAGTTAATTCCATCAGATACCAGCTTCATCCAATTATTGGAAGGTTCAATACCTAAAGCTGCACTGGCAGAAGTTAGTGTTGAATTATCCTGAATTAAATACCCACCCGCAGAGGAAATATTTACTGATACACTTGCCACATTTTTGATAGTAAGCTCTCTACCAGCACCAAGTGTAACAGCACTAGGAATAGTAATTGTTTGTGATGCCGTTGAACCAGTAAAAATTATATAACTAGCAGTAGAAGTTGCCGTTCCAGTTGCACTCATCGTAACAACTGATCCTCCTGAATTTTGCCAAGTAGCAACACCATTTGCATCTGAGGTTAAGATTTTACCTGCTGATGGTGAACCACCTGTAATTTGAATACTACCATTAATTTTTACAATACCTGCAGTTCCTGTACCTGTAGCCGTTCCAGGTGTTAAATTAATATCACCACCATTTTGGTTACCAGTACCTGCATTTTGTGCATTAATTGTAGAACTCAATCCATTGGTTGAAGCGTTGGCTGTTCCAGCCGCAACATTAATGACTGAATTAATATTAACTCTACCAGCAGTTCCTGTTCCATTTGATGCACCAGGTGTTAAATTAATATTACCTCCATTGGTGTTACCTGTTGTGAAGCCATCTTGTGCCTCCAAAGTAAAGTCGCCTCCATTACCAGAAGATGCAGCTGAAGAAAGATTTGATAAACTAGTTGATCCATAAATAACAGCTCTTGTCGTAGCTGAATTACCGATGGAAGTGGTATTCGCTCCTTGACCTACTGTAGAGGCTGTGCCGTTATAACCTGAAATCACAATTTGATTAGTTTCTCCAGTAGCAGCTGGACGAACATCATAGCCTATCATCACACTATTGCTGCCCGTTGTATTAACTGCAGATCCCGTAATTGGTCCTGCTGCATATCCAGCATAGTTACCAAGAAATACGTTTTTATCACCTGCTATTGAATTATTGTACCCTAACCCTCCTCCTGCATAATAACCTAACGCAACGTTATTACTAGCATTGTTGTAACGCATAGCAAAATATCCAACTCCAACATTATTATTTCCTGCTGTATTTTCAAAAATAGCATTTGCACCCACTGCGACATTATTTGAGCCAGTGCTGTTGGCTTGTAGCGCCTTATATCCGAGGGCCACATTATTCCCTCCAGAACTATTACTATTTAATGAATTATTTCCGACAGCTGTGTTATTGACACCATCTAGGTTGGTAAATAAACTTGATGTGCCTAAAGCAGTATTATATGCACCAGTTGTATTGGAGTATAAAGCGCTCATTCCAAAAGCAACATTTGAACCCCCAGAAAGAGATGCAGATTGTAATGTACTTATACCCACTGCGGTATTAGAACTGATGTAATTTTTACCCAGCCCAACTCTAAAATTCCAGTTATTGACAAAAAGATCAGATCCAACTACTGAAACAGTTCCGGAAGTTGTTGTAGAGTATCCACCAGGGGTTAATTTTATATTTCCTCCTGTTGCATTTGCAACCCCGGCCGTACCTCCTTTAATATTAATATCTCCCCCATTGGCATTCGTTCCTCCTGTTCCTCCCGTTAAGTTGATTGCTCCACCGTTTCCACCAGTTCCTCCATTTCCTGCAGTTACAGCTATTACTCCACCTACTTTAGTCGAGCCTGTAGTACTCTGACCAGTGATGGACATAGCGGCACCATCTAATGTGGATGAAGATGTTGGATTCACTGTAAGCACACTTGTAAATGTTTTAGCACCTGCAAAAGTTTGAGCTGCAGTAGATACCAAACCTGGATTAGTTCCATCAGCAGCGCTTAAAGTTAAAGTTGATCCACTAATTGTTCCTCCAGCAGCATAAGAGGTTGTTGTAAATGTTCCTAACGAAGTTACAGCAGACAAAGTAGTCCAAGCTGGAACTCCGCTTGCTAGTGTTAACAACTGTCCATCTGTTCCTTTTGCAAGTCTAGTGCCTGTTCCACTAGAACCACCGTAAATAATATCACCTGAAGTTGTCATTGGAGATAAAGCATCAAATGCTGCAGTCTTTGTTGTTGCACCAGTTCCGCCTTTAGCAATTGCAATTGCAGTACCACTCCACACACCACTTGTAATGGTACCCACACTAGTTAAACTAGAGTTTACCACGTTACTTGCTAAAGTTGTTCCAGTTAATGTGTTCGCGTCAGCTGCAATTGTGATATCTGCACTACCATCGAAGGCTACTCCATTAATATTTTTAGTGGCTGCTAGTTTAGTTGCTGTACTTGCATTACCTGTTAAAGCTCCGGTAAATCCAGTAGAGGAAACAGATGTTAAACCAGTTACAGAAGTTACTGTTCCGCCTAAGGTCATTGTTGTACTACCTAATGTTGTTGTGCTATTTGCTAATTGCGCATTTGTAATTGCAGCATTACTTGCTAAGTTGCTTGTTGTTAAGCCTGTTGCAGAAATAGTTCCTGCACTAATTGAGATACCTGAACCTGCGGTTAGTCCTTCTTGAACACCAAGTCCTGTAATATTTGTTTTTGTAATATTTAATTTTGAAAATGCAATAGCTGCACTTGCATCTACATCCGCATCAGCAATAGTTGATTTAGTTGCAATAGCACCTAAACCTAAATTACTTCTTGCACCTGAAGCAGTTGTTGCTCCTGTACCACCTTTCGCTAACGCAATTTCAGTGGCGCTCCATGTTCCAGCTGTGATTGTACCTACCGTTGCTAAATTAGCTAATGAAGTTAATGTTGTATTGGATGTTGCTGTAATATTCCCAGCTGTAGTTGCTGTTGTTGCATTACCTAAGAAATTTGTCGCTGTTACATCATCACTAAACGTTTTTGCACCAGCAATAGTTTGTGCCCCTGTTGAAATTAAACCAGGATTAGTGCCATCTGCTGCAGTTAATGTTAATGATGTACCTGATATAGTTCCACCTGTTGCATAAGAACTAATGTTACTATAGTTTAAAGTAGATACACCAGCTGTAATACCTACTGTACTTGCTGCAGTAATTCTGCCTTTACTATCTACTGTAAATGTTGGGATCGCAGTAGATGATCCATAAGTTCCTGAAGCAACTCCAGAAGCTGCTAAAGTTGCTGCTGCAGTAACATTTCCTGAACCATCAAATGCTGGACTTGTATATGTTACATCCCCAGTTAAAGCAATTGTTCTTCCTGTTGCTAAAGCAGTTGAAGTTGAAGCGTTACCAGATAATGGACCTGTAAAACCTGCAGCCGTAATAGTACCACTCGTATTAACGGCAGTAATATTTTGATCTCCTAGTTGAATTTTATTTGGTGCATCAACGATTGCATTTGAACCTATCGCAATAGCATTTGCATTATTTACTAAACCCGCTGCTGCATTTGCATTGTTACCAATAAAAACATTATTAGAACCACCTACGTTAACACTGCCTGCAGCATTACCAATCGCTACGTTATTTCCACCCGTTGTGTTAGCAGAAAGGGAATTATAACCTAAAGCCGTATTATTAATCCCTGGAGTTCCGGATGCAACGTTTGCTGTAAGCGCGTTAAATCCTACTGCAGTATTATTAGAAACGTTTCCGCCTCCTTTACCTACTGTCATTCCATTAACCACAAGATCCGAGTTAAATGTCTTTGCACCAGCTATTGTTTGCGCACCAGTTGAAATCAAACCAGGGTTTGTCCCATTTGCAGCAGTTAATGTTAATGATGTACCACTAATAGTTCCACCAGCTGCATAAGAAGTAGTGTTTGTATAATTTAAAGAAGATACACCTGCTGTAATACCTACTGTTCCTGCAGCGGTTAATCTACCTTTACTATCCACTGAGAATGTAGGTATCGCAGTTGATGATCCATAGTCTCCTGCAGTTACAGTTGTATTTGCCAATGTTGCAGCAAAACTTCCAGTTCCCGAACCTGTAACATCGCCAGTTAAAGTAATAGTTTGATCTCCAGTATTCACACCTGAAGTATTCGATATAACCCCAGCTTGAGTATCAGTAACATAATTTCTATTTGTACTTGGTGCAATATCTGCGGTAGTTGCATCACTGCCTGCAGTTACAAAACCATTTACATCATAAGTGATTTTAGTTTTAGTTGCACCAGTTATTGAAGCATTTGGGGCTAAATAATCTGTTCCAGCAACAGCCGCACTTACCAATCCTGAGCCATTAGCTTTTAATAATCCGTTTACAGTACCAGCACCACCAAAATTACTTCCAATCACTGTTCCACTCCAAGTACCTGAAGCAATTGTTCCCAAAGTCCAACCAGTGGTTCCATTGTGTTGTGCACGAATATTTCCTTGACCATCTGCAAGTACTATATTGTTAGACAAAGTTGATGATAAATTTCGAATTCCACTTCCAATGATTGTATTATTACTACCTGTTGTAATGCCAGTTCCTATATTTATATTTGTTGTATTATTTGAACCAAGAAAAATATTATTACTTCCAGTGGTTATACCATTTCCAGCATATAAACCAATCATGGTGTTGTCTGACCCTGTAGATAAATTTCTTCCAGCTCCTCCTCCACTTCCAGTATTGTTACTTCCAGTAGTTAAAGTTGGAAATACATCAGAACCATAACCAGCGTTATAACTACCCGTAGTTAAATTATATAAAGCAGCATTACCTAAAGCTGTATTACTTCCACCTCTTGTTAAATTATATAAAGCATAATACCCAAAACCTGTATTCATGTCATGGGTCCAAAATGTAGGTGCATATTTACCTAACACACCAACACCAAAGGCCGTATTTTGACTTGGACTTGAAGTTGGATTAAATGGCCTTCCCACATTCATTCCATTGATAGTTATATTCTGTCCAAAAGTCACCGTATTTGCAAATGTCTTCGCTCCAGCAAAAGTTTGTGTAGCAGTTGAAACAATACCAGCAAAATTTGCATCCGCAGGAGTCAATATTAATTCAGTTGTTCCGCTGATGGTTGCGCCTTTTGCACTAGATGTTCCTGAAACATCTCCAATAGAACTTATCCCTGCATTTGCTGCAGTGATCGATGCCTTCACATAAGCAGTAGTTGCTAATGTCGTTGAATTATCATTCGTTGCTGGGGTTGGAGCAGTAGGCGTTCCTGTAAATGCTGGAGACGCTAAAGGTGCTCTTAATAAGATGTCTGAAGTATTAGTTGTGATGCTTGCTGTATTTGAAGTCACTCTTGTGTCCAATGCAGTTTCTGCATTGGTTGCTCTTGTTGTTTCAGCTGTAATGCTTGCAGTATTTGAAGTTACTCTTGTGTCCAATGCAGTTTCTGCATTGGTTGCTCTTGTTGTTTCAGCTGTAATACTTGCAGTATTTGAAGTCACCCTTGTGTCCAATGCAGTTTCTGCATTGGTTGCTCTTGTTGTTTCAGCAGTAATGCTTGCAGTATTTGAAGTCACCCTTGTGTCCAATGCAGTTTCTGCGTTTGTTGCTCTCGTTGTTTCAGCAGTAATGCTTGCAGTATTTGAAGTCACCGAACTAGGCAAAGTAGCAATTGTTGAAGAACTAACACCTCCAACGCTATTTACTGTAGTTACAAAACTTCCATTTCCAGAACCTGTTACATCACCGGTTAAAGTAGTCACAGCATTGGCAGCCATAACATCTGTTCCAATAACCAATCCTAAATTTGTTCTTGCCGAAGCTGCAGTAGTTGCACCGGTACCTCCTTTATTTAAAGCAATAGTAGTTGCACTCCAAATACCAGAGGTGATAGTACCTATACTACTAATATCAGTACCTATTAATTTAGAAGCGGGGATACTACCATTTAATTTATCTGCCGTAATACTTCCTGCTAATTTTGCATTAGTAATACTTAAGTCAGCAACACCTGCGTTTGCATTTTGTAAATCTACATAAGTCTTTACCGCTTTTTGAGATGGGAATAAGACATCACTTGGATTGGTGTTACCTAAATCTGTAGCAGTACTTTTATTTGCCGTTGCTTCAGCACCTAGATTTGTCAATGCGCCAGTTGCAGTAGTGGTTCCTGTACCTCCGTTTACGATAGATACAACACCAGTTACATTTGCTGCATTACCTGTAATATTACCTGAAGGGGTTGCGTAATCTACACCAGCAGTTAGGGTGTTTTGTTTATTGTTAAACGTATTAAAATCTGTTGAACTCAAATAACCATTAGCAGATCCAGAAGCGGCCGTCATTGATAAAGTACCCGTTGATGCATTAAAATTTAAAGGCCCAGTTGCACTGATGGCGTTTCTAACTCTTGCATCTGTATAATATTTATTAATAGTTCCCTCACCAATTTCATTTGTGGTTAAAGTAACATAAGCACCTGGGATACCATTGACTGTAGTAACAGAAGTAGGCACGGCTAATTCTACCCAATTTCCAATAACAGCTGGGTCGCTTCCACTCAAAACATAGTTTCTATTATTGTCCGTTCTTATGGCAATACTTCCAACCACCGCCGATGATAATCCAAGCATAGCAGCTTGCGAAGCAACTACATTGGCACTTTGGAAAGAAACCACGGGTATTTGATTGGCTGGTACTTTTGAATTATTATCTAATGAAGCTATTCCATTAGCCACTGCTTTTTCAGCTGCATTTAGCTTTAATGCCAAGCCACTTGTAAGATCTGTTGTATTTGCTTTTAGATTGATTCGATTAGATAAAGTAGATGTATCCGCTTTTTGCAACAATAAACTTGTATCTGTTATGTTAAGCTTTAAAGCCAAACCACTAGTAAGATCCGCAGTATTTGCTTTTAGATTGATTCGATTTGATAAAGTAGATGTATCCGCTTTATTCAGTTTTGTACCCAATTGATTATAAATTGTTGTACTATCAAATGTTTTTGATGCTAATTGCAATGGAGTCACAAATACAATAGTACTATCTGCAATATTCACCTTACTATTTAATGCAGCATTGACACTCGCGGCAGTTAGGGAAGTGATATTAGATTCAACCAATGCGCTCACCATCTTAGCATATGGCGCTAACATGGTAGTTGTGTCTGATGCTGATAATTTACTACTTACTTGAGTTGAAAGACTATTAACTACTTGCGCTTTTGCATAGATTGCCAACATTTTTGCTGTATCAGCAATACTTAATTTATCATCTAAAGCACCAGAAGAGCCAGAATACAAAGCATAAGGCACTGTACCAAATGGTGAACTACCTAAATCAATCCAGTCTTTAGTGTAATTCCAATTTGCAATAGGGGCGATTGGCGTAATGGCTATTTTTAAATTCAAATAGTACGGACCTCTAGCCCACTCTACTTTATCTAAATTTGCCACGGTACCTCCAGTTCTTTTACCCTGACCTACACTGATACTAAAAACACCAGAACCATCCGTTGTTGTTTGGTGTTCTTCGATCAACACTTTTGTTCCTGTAGCGGTATACTGTATAATACTAGATTGTACATAGATTTTTCTATCCTTAGCGGGGTTCGCAAACTGATCTCTTGCTACTGCTTGGAAAAAAATACCATTAGAGGGTGTTTGTGCAAATAAACTTGTTTGATTCATCATTACAAATGTCATCAAACCAAACACCATCCTCTTCAAGTTAAATAATTGCTTCATATTATTTTCGTTCAATTCTGAATATTTCAATACTATTAATTCGATTTTATAAATTTGATCGCATCTACATAAGCAGGCGATTCTATTTTTAACACATAGGTTCCAGCCACTAAAGGACTTAAATCAATGTTCAAGCCCTGAAACAAATTATACCCAGTTTCTTTTTGTGTTCTAACCAACATCCCCTCCGTCGTCCAAATGGTTAAATTAAATACTTCCGTTAAAGGAGGTGTATTGTTTAGTTTAACCTTGGTCGAATAGCTCACCGGATTTGGATACATTTTTATACCGAGACTATTAAACTTCATAGTTACTTCGCAATTGATAGCGAATAACCCATTGCCCCTTGTTCCGTTTAAAACTGCTATGCCCGTTTGCACATCTATACATGCACCAATACTATTAAATTGTATAGCAAGTCCATTACTAGCCGTGCCAGGCAAGGAGCCCACAGAACTCATTACAAATGTGCTCATTTGTGCATTTGACAAGATGACAAATAATAAAAAAATACTTACTAAAACTATTTTCTTCATACTACCTTCTTAATGTAAAATATAATTTTGTAGGCACTGTTGATCCAGCCATTGTATAATACAGTACTAAATATTCAGCAGCGATTGATTCGATATTGTATACATACGATACATCATTCTTGCCACTAGTCTTAGCTTGAATCTCTATTTGTAAAACAGACCCTACTTTCTTTACTTCATAGGTACCGTCCAATCCGTCTGAATCTTTTGTCTTTTTACCCAAGCTTGTAAAATCCATTGTATAAGTGGATTGTCCTGTATAGGTTTTTTTAGTCTCCCCTACAATGCTGTAATCTAATTGCCAGGTCTTATCTGCTAACATTTGATTGGCTAGATTAATCTCAGCGCCACTGGTGTCTTTTGAACAACTTGTTAATTGCATCAAAACAAACAGACTAAGAAAAAATGTAATTGTATATTTTAAATTGCTTTTCATTATGATGATTTTTAAAATAAATCACTTGCTTTAATAAATAATCCAAGATCAAAACTATTAAGGTTGTTTCGAATGGATGACTTACTAATAGAGTGTAGGCCTTTTTTGTAATGAAAGAAGAGGGTGTAAAAAGAATTGTTTTCAAATTCTAACCCAATTTGTGCTCTTAAAAAGATTTTACGATAATTGTTATTGACTTGATTATCTAATCCTTGTCCAGATAAACGGAAGTCAATGCTTGGACCCGCTACGGCAGAAAATTTATACTTGGTTGTATCCGAAATAGGAATAATTTTTTTGTATAAGGCTGTCATGTTTAAAGTAAACAACTGCTCTTCTGCTTTAAAATTAGAAAAGCTCCCTACAAAAGGATCCACTGTTCTTGTTTCCTTATAATTAACCCCTGTTGCGTATTTATTCAATGTAAAAGCAACTCCATAGGGATGTTTTTCTTTGAATTTTCCATCAATTCTAAAACCTGCCATAAAACCTGGCTTAAACACATCTTTTTGGCTCACTTCATATAAAAAAGGAGAACGATACCCATTTGCACTGATATTCTGTTTAGCAAAATTGATCCCGCCTATTAAATAAATATCGTTGTCAGTAAAGTCAACAAAAACTTTGTCCCATGTAGCAGTAAACTCCTTTTTGAATTTAGCGATTCGGTCCGCCCCTGCCCTTTTTAAAAACAATCGGTCTTTTTGCCTATTGGTCAGTTTGGAGCTGTCTGCAACAACTGAAGTTTGAGCAGTAGATTGAGCAATAAAACATATTGTAAATAAAATAGATACAATAATTCTAGAATTCATATTAAAATAATCTAAATATAAAATACCTAACCCCAGTATAGAGTTAGCTACGCGCAGGCGTAGAGGCGCGTAAGTTAGAATGATTTAACAGGTAAATGTGATTAGACTAATGTCTATTTGTACAGTTTTAATAAACTTGTACAAATTCTAGACATTATTCTGCTTATTGAGGTATTCAGAAGGGGTCAAACCCATTTTTTGCTTAAAAGCATTGAAAAAAGTGGTCCTTGAACCAAAACCTGCTTGTTTTGCTAAGGCATCTAAAGTAAGGAGTTCATTGCCTCCTTTTTCTATTAAATCAATCACATAATTGATTTTATGGTCATTTTTCCATGTATTAAAATTAACACTCATGTATTCATTGAAGTAATAACTTAAATGATGAACCGGAATATCAAGATCTGCCGACATGGTAGAAAGGCTAAATTCAGTACTTAGGTATGGCTGTGTTAAACAATATTGTTGAATTTTGACCTCCAATAAGTTCAACTTTTCAGAGGAAATCTCAAAACTTCTTGCATTCTTTTTTATCAACTCTTTTGCTTCCTCATCTAAGAATTTATGCTTGGTTGATATGATATAATCCAATTGAGGTAAACCGTATAAAATATTAGGAAAAAACAATAGGGATATATTCAATAAAATCAATCCCACTAAAGAACTAATTAAAAAATAGAACCCTTTTATTTCGGCAACTTTATAATCCTGGGTTTGATAAGAATAGATTGTGAAAACAAGAAAACTGATGTAAACCAATAGTGTATTAAAAATTAAAAAAATAGTCCAACTAAAAATTAATTTAGTTTGTTTATTAGATGGGTGCTCGTCTTTAAACTTTAAATAAATTAATCGAATACAAACTGCCACATAAATTAATCCAATAAAAGGCCTAAATAAAAATTTCAACGTCGCTGGCAGGTACAAATATTTGTAATTTACAATTTCCGAAGGCGTTTGCAATACCCTATTGGCGTATTCAATTTTAGCTTCAAAACTACTGAATAGATGGGGGGTTATATTTATAAACAATAATAGGGCTGGTATAAAGTGCCACCAATCCGATTGATTCAATCTATAGTCATCTCTTAACAAACCTCTGATATAAAAATACAATACAGGGCCAGCCAACAAAAAAAGAGGTGTAAAGTTTACTAATAATATAGCAATCATGGTTTTACTCTCTGAGTAAATGGTTGCATAATGGGCTAAAGAATACAAATTATTAATAAAGAAAAAGAAGAATAAATATAAATTCACTCTATTAGACTCTCTAATATTGATGAGTAATAAGAGAGATACAATAAAACCTAATAATGTTATATAGAGTAGCAAGGGGGTATAATTAAAGAAAGTTGAATGAATTAAATTTGATCAAAAGTATAGATTTTTATCTAAATTTTGTACGAAATATGTAGCCAAGCCCAGGATCGAACTGGGATTTAGCGCTTCGGAAACGCTTGTACTAACCATTGTACGACAAGGCCATCCCTCAAAATTAAGGAAAGGATTCTTTTTAGGACCGTCGAAAAAATACTTTAAGTGCTGCAGGAAGAAAAATGGAAGTTGGCAGGCTGCGCATAATGCTTATATCTTCTAATAAATTGCTCGTATTAGATAAAAATTTAAATATTGTTGCTGCTTTATTTTTTTTGAAAATTCTCGCAAATATTTCTGCACCAGCCATTTTTTTATTTTCTAAAATATACAATAACACTGCATCATAAAAATGGTGTCGGGTATGATGCACTTTCGAATGAATGGGATGGTTTTGTTTAATCTGTCGTACAATTAGCTTGGCTTGTTCTTGTATAAACTGAAACGCATAGCCAGTACTTGCTTTCACCGCATCACCCATTGTACCAATCGAAATAACGGATCTACTATTGATAGCAAACTTTTTAGTCGTCATAGGTATCGCCCCCATCTCCGTATGTGCCACTTTATAACTTATTCCTTTATAATGCTGCTCCATATAGGCATTTAAAACAGTATCGTATGCTGGTTCAGTCAGGATGCTAGGAGAAAATAAAGTGTATTCAACCAAAGCTTTGTTCGATGACATGGGTAATAAGTACATGAAGCCTGTAGCATCCATTTGCGGCACATTGAAGTCCATCAACCTTGCAACGGTATCATCAAAAACCTGTGCTTCCATTTCCACCACTATCCCTTTAAAATGTTGCCATAAATTAGGCTGAACTTGTTGGGTTGCGGTTTGTGGCGGAATACTCGAAAAAATAATAGAACCAATGGCAGCGCCTCCCTCCCAAGTAATCAATGCTCCTGTCGTATCCATAGATTCAATTGATTTTATATGGCCTTCCTGCCAATCGACTGTATCAAAAGTCTTAGCCAATGCAGTAACAAATTGGTAAAAATCAATTCCTTGAATCATTTTATATTCAAAAGGCGCAGTAGGTAGTAAACGCAACATGGCATCTTTGCGTATTTCAATTGAGGACCATTTTTTACAAACTATAGATTCGAAAGGCCCCATATTGTCTTCCCAAAAACACCAGGTACGGTCATTGCTTTTTTTTAAATGCGCATCTACCACTAAAATCTTCTTCGTCGATAAAATCGGATCTTTTAAAAGATGGTATAATAAAGAATAGCCGGCACATCCTGCACCGGCTATTATATAATCATATTTTTTTGCTGCTTGCAAGGACTATCGGTTATTTTGAATCATTTCGTCTCTTCTTACCTTATCCCAATATTTTTTTGCTACAATTAACATACCAAAACTCTCCCCATCTTCTTTGCCTAAATGTTTGTGGTGCATTTTGTGTGCCCAACGTATCGCTTTGATGTATTTATTATTTGATTTTGTAAACCATTTGATTCTTTGGTGAATAATCACTTCATGTACTATAAAATAAGCAAAGCCATACATTGCTACCCCTGTTCCAATACCTGACAACCATGGCATCGCATTGAAGGTGCCATAAAATATGCAAGCCATACTAGGAATCGCAAAAATCAAAAAGAATGCATCGTTTTTTTCAAAAAAATGTCCTGTTGGTTGGTGATGGTCTTCATGTAAATACCATAAAAAACCATGCATCACATATTTATGTGTCAACCAAGTAATTCCTTCCATCACCGCAAAAGTCACTAACATAGAAATTAAGAAAATCATATCAAATGGTTTTATAGTGCAAAGTTACTATAACAAATTTAAGCTTGTTCTAATTTTTGCATTTATTAAAATAAGGAATTTACCAAAGGCGGGTATCCTGATTCGAGTGCTCAATAATGCCCCATGCTTTGTTCGTTTGATCTTTTTGAACAATGCGAAATAATATTTAAACGCCACATATACCCCAAAACGACAATGTAGCGGTAAGGCTTTGATACCCGCTAATGCTGCTTCAAAATCGGCTTGTATATCCGCTTCAATGGCTTCTTTGTCTGCCATGGTAAAATTGCTAAAATCACAATTTGGGAAATACATACGTTCCATGCCTTCAAAATCTGCTTTGATATCCCTCAAAAAATTAACTTTCTGAAAAGCAGCGCCTAATCTTTGTGCAGATGGTTTTAAGGCTTCATACTGTGCCTCATCCCCATTACAAAATAATTTTAAACACATTAGCCCAACCACTTCGGCACTTCCAAAAATATATTGGTTATAACTTTCTTGATTATGGTACTGTTTACACAAATCCATTTCCATACTGTACAAAAAAGCATCCAATAAAGAACGGTCAATATTATATTGATTGTAAGTCAATTGAAAACGATGTAAAATGGGATTTAAACTGATCCCTTTATCTAGCGCTTCATAAGTATCTGCTTTAAATTTAGCTAGTAAATTTTCTTTGTCATAGTCATGAAAAGTATCTACTATCTCGTCTGCAAAGCGCACAAAACCATAGATATCATAAATAGGTTGACGTAATGAACGATCCAATAACCCAATGGCCGAAGAAAAACTTGAGCTATATAATAAAGTAGTGTATTTACTACTTTGCGCAGTGACCTCGTTGTATAATTTCAATGAAGACATAGTTAAAGTACTTTGTGTTTTTGATCCACTAATTTAGCTACCACTTCGCCACTAATTAAACTTGGAGGCACACCTGGTCCAGGCACAGTGAGTTGTCCAGTGTAGTATAAGTTACTCACTTTTTTACTTTTACAGCTTGGTTTTAGGTTGGCAGTTTGTAATAAAGTATTTGCGAGCCCATAGGCGTTTCCTCTAAATGAATGGTACTCTTCTTTAAATTCCTTAACAGCAAAGGAGCGCTTGTATACAATCGCATCTCTTATCGACTGCCCAATACGCTCTTCGAATCTTTGAATGATCATCTCAAAATATAGATCTCTGATCTCCTCCGTATCTCCTTCTAAGCCAGCAGCGATAGGAATGAGTAAAAATAAATTTTCACAACCCTCTGGGGCAACATTAGCATCGGTTACGGATGGCACACTCGCATAAAACAACGGTCTTGTCGGCCATTTTGGATCGGAGTAAATTTCATGCCCATGCAATCCAAAATCGGTATCAAAAAATAATTGATGGTGCAGTACCCCTTCTAATTTTTTATTTAAACCAATATAATATAATAAAGAGCTTGGTGCCATCACCCTGGAATCCCAATATTGTTTTGAATAAGATTGATAAATAGACGGTAATAATTGAGATTCAATATGGTGGTAATCTCCTGCACCAACTAACACATCCATCTTATATGCTTGCTTTTCGCCCGTACCTTTTTGTGTATGCACTGCTATCGCTTTACCTTCTTGAACTTCGATCAAAGTCACTTCCTCCTCTAACTTAAATTCAACCCCTAAAGAAATCGCTAAATCATACATGGCCTGAACAATACTGTACATGCCATTCTCAGGATACCAAGTACCTCCTTTAATATCTGCATAATTCATCAAACTGTATAATGCAGGTGTCTTCTCTGGCAAAGCACCTAAAAATAAAACAGGAAACTCCATCAGTGATTGAATCGATGGATGTTTGAAGAATTTAGCAACATGTTTTTTCATGGACTGAAATACATCCAATTTAAACACCC
>JBILQZ010000116.1:0-5437 GCA_044372935.1 Sediminibacterium sp.
AATTTGCGTGAGTAAACTTTCACTTCTAGTCACTAAAAATTGGCTTAATACGGGCTTCGGAAGTTGTCTTTTTAAAAAGGGACTGTGGGCTTTACTTTGTTTCGCTCGTTGTCTTCCCCGTTACCTTTTAAAATTGACGGGATTTCCATTACTCACTTCGCTCGTAATGTCTTCCCCAAAATGTGGATTTACTCAAAGCCTTTGCATCAGCTTCGCTGTTGCAGTCGTTCTCCATTTTTCAACGCCCTCAAGCAAGCTTGGGTCGTCTCCAAATGAACAACGCCTCTTCAACTTCGTTGAAAAGGCGTTTGTAGCCACCTTAGGAGCCAGTTTGGAACAATTTGCTGCTGATATTATGGCTGTTTTGGAGCTGAAATTAAAAGTAGTTAATAGTGTTACTTATTTTGATAGAGGGAATTGGGTTGAAGGCTCCACATTTGGTTAGAATGTAGTAAAATGCTGGCTATGTGAAAATAAAGGACTTATGTTAAATTGTTGATCTTTTTTTATTAATTAGATTTTCCTTGTGTGAGGTTTTCTAATTTTTTGAAACATAATTGAGTTAAATTTAGACATTCAATTAAGGGTGTATGAAATACTTGTCTTTTCTTTTTTTGACCTTTTATTCATTTGAATCTTATGCTCAAAAGGTGTTTTCAGTAGATTATGCAAATCAAGCAAATGTAAAAGTGTTCGTTGTTAAGTATGAAAATCAAGCTGATTTAAAAGTATATAGAGTTAAGTATGAAAATCAAGCAGGACAAAATGATGGTAAATGGTTTTTCACCAATTATGCAAACCAAGCAAAAAAGAAGATATACTTTGTTAACTATGAGAATCAAGCTGATGTTAAAGTTTACTTTGTTGATTATGAGAATCAAGCAGGTTGGAAAAACTCGTCAAAGAAGCATTATTTCTATTAATCTTTCTTCCAACAGCATATATATTTTATACAAAATACATATAAACGTACTGTATATATAATTGTTTATCAATGTATTGTTAATTATTACAATAAAAATTTATCCTATTTAAGCTTTGTGGATTGAGATTAAATATTTTTAGATTCATATATCATCATAATGGAGATCAGCTCAGGGTTGCTAATTCAATGTTCCTACTTTTTTCTTTTCTTTTTTTCGCTTATTGTATTTTTTGACGTTCTTATTAGATTTAAATCTCCGGTTAGGCTAAAAATCTTTTTCTTATTATTTGTACTTGCAATTGTTATTGTTTCTTTTAGTTTGTTTATCAGGACGGAGCCGGATCAGTTTATTCTTATTCGAATGATTTGCCCAATGCTTATTGGAACTTCAATGGTTCAAATATTTACTAATTTATATTTTATCCAACACAAAAGGATTGCCAATATTTATTTAATTGCTGCTTATGCGATTTATATTTTTTTGATAGTTTATGTACAAATAGTTGGGTATGAAACTGTATTCCCCAAATCTAATAGCGTTAACCTGCCCGTTTATCTTAATTTTTTTATAGAACTCGATTTTATTCTATTTAATTTATTTTGTCTTTATTACATATATAATATTTTATTTAAATTTTCATTTAAAAATATTTATTTTAAAAAAATACAAATCTGGACCTTTTGTTTTTTTATGGTCATTTTTACACAAATAATTTTTATTATTCTTTCATTTATTTTAAAATTCTCTACTGAGTTTAATACTTATCTACGAATCGTATTTGGTTTAGCTTTGTTATTAATTATTTTATATAGGCCCAATTTTATCAATAAAAACGGGTCAAAAATTTCTTTTGGCTATTTATTTGCAAGAGCTCAGTTTGATGCTGAAATAAATGAAGTCGATTTCAACTTCCATTTTTTCACGAATTTATACTATAAGAGTAAAACTGCAGATATTGTTGAATTCTCTAATATCATGGGTGTTAATAAAGAATTCATATTCAAATATATTTATTTCAAGTACTCACTAAGTTTTGATGAATTGGTTAATAAATCTAGGGTAGAATACTTTGTTGAAATAATTAGGATCCCAAAATTTAAAGATTATACCATTGAGGCATTGGCGTTGGAGGCAGGATTTGCTTCCAGACAAAGGTTTTACCAGCCCTTTAAAAAATACCATGGGGGTAATCCATCAGACCTTATAGATGTTGTAACATCATAATAGAAGAAAATCAATGTAATTTAATTTGTTACAATTGTAATTTTTAATAGTACAATGTCATTTTCATAATTACAGTTGCAATTTCTCCATCCATTTTGTTTTTCCAATTTTTGCGATCCTATTTCTGGATCATGTCATTACTTATTAATAACAGAACTGATTATGAAAAATAAGTTGTTATTCCTTCCTTTTTATTTGTACTTTATTTTTTACTTCATTGGCTGCACAAAGGATGAAACGCTTTCTCCATTGGAGCAAAATAAACTGTATTTAACTGGTCTTGGTGCTACACCTACTAAGTGGCTTTTAACAAGTTTAAGTTCATCGGGTACATTGCTCCCATTAACATCTGCACAAAAAAACTATTCAAAAACCTATGCAAAAAATGGTACTTACACCGATAGTGACGGTTTTATAGGGACTTGGGAACTTTCAGGTACCGATCAGCTCATAGAGCGCTATGTTAATTTTCCTTCTGGTTCACCTGCCGCACAGTCTTTTCAGATTGTTTCTATAACAGCTACTAATCTCATCATTTTACACAATTATAATGGCACACCTATTTGGTCGGTATACAAGGCAGGTAATTAGTTTGGTTATTGTGCTAATTTGGTGTTTTAACCTTAATGCACAAAATGCAAATCCAATCAAAACTGTATTTAGCATAGGTGCTATAGGTACTACTGGGTCCACGTCACCTATATATTCTGGCCCTGTGGTATTGGATGCATCTTTATGTATCAAACTATTTAGTGGGTTGAGTACCTATAATGCTACTAATCCAGGTTTATTTGTGAGTAGTTGTATTGTGCCGGCTTTTAATAATAAGCCCCTTACACTTATTTGTTACCCAAATCCAGCAAGCACAACGGTTTGGGTTAAAACAGCGCAGCCTGTTGCAGAAACATCTTCAAGTGTATCACTATTACTTATTGGATCAGATGGTAAAACAGTGGGGGCCTACACCACTAGTGTTGCGCAACTAAGTACTGGCTTCGCCATTGATCTCACAAGTAAAGCAGCAGGTGTATATTTTATCCGCCATACAGCAAATGCCCAAACAGGCGAACTAAAAATTATTAAAGTTCATTAAGCAATACCCTCTAATGTCAAATTTTATGTTAAAGAAAATTTTACAAACAGCGTTACTACTAGTTGTGTTATTTACAACGGCAAAAACGTATGCACAGGTTAGTCAAGCACCCGATGGAATACAGTTTCAGGCACTGGCCACCGATGCGAGCGGGCGTCCGGCTGCAGATAGAGTGATATATGTAAAAGATGCCATCATAGCCAAAACAGCTACCGGTACTATTGTGTATTCAGAAACCTTTAAAGTTACAGCGTCCTCTACTGGTATATTTACCATAGTACTAGGTAAAGGCACCTATGCAAGTGGTGTGAGTAGCATTGCTAATATAGACTGGTCTAACGGCCCTTTCTTTTTAAACTTAAAAGTAGCCGTAGAGCCTACATTTCCTAACGCAAGTTGGAATGTAAACAACGAATATGTAGACCTTGGTACTTCACAATTTTGGAGTGTACCATATGCTATGTATGCAGGTAATGTAAAAGGAGCGGATACCAAACTAAATATTGCAGATACTGCGGCTATGCTTAAACCATATTTTAATGCCATTAACTTAAAAGCAAATATAGAATCACCAACTTTTACAGGTACCGTTAAAGGTATTACCAAAGCGATGGTAGGCCTTGCTAACGTAGACAACACCAGTGATTTAAATAAACCAATATCTACAGCTACAAAAGGTGCGCTTGATTTAAAAGCAAATGCTACTGACGTAACCACAAGTTTAGCTACTAAAGTTGATAAGGTTACAGGTAAAGAATTATCTACTAACGATTATACTACTGCAGAAAAAACAAAACTAGCAGCTATTACTGGAACCAATACTGGAGATCAAGATTTAAGTGCACTTGCAACAAATACGTCGCTTGCACTGAAGGCTAATACTTCAGATGTAAATACTGCGCTTGCATTAAAGGCTAATACTACGGATGTAAATACGGCACTTGCTACTAAAGTTGATAAGGTTACAGGTAAAGCGTTATCAACTAACGATTATACTACTGCAGAAAAATCAAAACTAGCAGCCATTACTGGAACCAATACTGGAGATCAAGATTTAAGTGCACTTGCAACAAATGCGGCGCTTGCGCTGAAGGCTAATATAACGGATGTAAATACAGCACTTGCATTAAAAGCAAATGCTACTGACGTAACCACAAGTTTAGCTACTAAAGTTGATAAGGTTGCAGGTAAAGAATTATCTACTAACGATTATACCACTGCAGAAAAAACAAAACTAGCAGCTATTACTGGAACCAATACTGGAGATCAAGATTTAAGTGCACTTGCGACAAATACGGCGCTTGCGCTGAAGGCAAATACTTCAGATGTAAATACAGCACTTAATTTAAAAGCAAATACAACGGATGTAAATACAGCACTTGCATTAAAAGCAAATGCTACTGACGTAACCACAAGTTTAGCTACTAAAGTTGATAAGGTTGCAGGTAAAGAATTATCTACTAACGATTATACCACTGCAGAAAAAACAAAACTAGCAGCTATTACTGGAACCAATACTGGAGATCAAGATTTAAGTGCACTTGCAACAAATACGGCGCTTGCGCTTAAGGCCAATACTTCAGATGTAAATACTGCGCTTAATTTAAAAGCAAACATTTCAAGTTTATCAACTGTTGCAACTTCTGGTAGCTACAATGATTTATCCAATAAGCCTACAATACCTTCTGCATATATATTACCAACTGCAAGTGCTTCGGTATTAGGAGGTGTTAAAGTAGGTTCTAATTTAAATGTAGATGCAAACGGTGTATTAACAGCTAATATTAATGCGGGCACGTTAACAGGAACAACACTTGCTGCTAACGTGGTTAATTCTAGTTTAACGAGTGTAGGTACGGTTACTTCAGGCACCATCAGTTTAACAACCGATATTACTACTTCGGGTACTTTAAAAGCCGGAGCAGTGACCTATCCGAATATTCATGGAACTAATGGACAAGTATTAACTACCACTGGCTCTGGAACTTTAAGCTGGACTTCGATTGCTACTCCGGATCTAACAAATTATGTAACGACCAATACTGTGCAAACTATAACAGAGGCAAAAACATTTTCAAAAGATTTGACGGTGAATGGAATTACGGTTGGTAAAGGTGCTGGAAATGTAAGCAGTAACACAGCAATCGGTACTGCAGCTCTTACTAGTAACACAACAGGTAATTCTAACATAGCA
>JBILQZ010000117.1:0-5431 GCA_044372935.1 Sediminibacterium sp.
TGATTTCAACCACATCTGTACCACCTGCAATAGACTGATACAATGAATGAATCATTGGTAACCATTCATTTAATGCTTGTTTTCTTTTTTCAAAAATTGGGTTGCCAAATTGAATTAATTGTTGATTTAAGGTAGTCATTAAGGTTTCATCCATTTGACCTTGTTCTGCCGACCATTTCAGTAAACTGTTTCTTTGTTGTAGTACTTTATTGTACTGAATTAATAAGTGTAAATAATCGGCATCTATCTGCGACAACAATGTATCTATTAATTTTCTTCTTTCTTCACTTGTTCCCGTAATAATCTGTACATCATCAGGTGCGATCATAACCGCTGGAATCTTACCTATATGCTGCGAAAGTTTGGTATATAATGTTTCATCATAATAAAATTCCTTTTTCCCTGTTTCTCTTAAAATACAAGTAATAGGGAATTCCTCATTTCTATAATTGTATTGACCTTGAATACGCATACCTTGATGCGCATGGTGTACATTTTGTGCATCAGCTCTATTAAAATAACTTTTTGTAAAGGATAGGTAATAAATAGCGTCTAAAATGTTGGTTTTCCCAGTTCCATTGGCGCCAACAATACCCACAATTCTAGCTGTAAATTCAAAATGCTTTTGAATATAATTTCTGAATTGAATCAAACTTAAGGTTTTCAGGGTCAGCATGCCTGCAATTTACATCCAAAAAAGCTGTATTTTTATGCAAATTTTAAGGAATGATCCTAATTAGCGAGCAACAACTTCCAAGTATTGTCAAAAGGCTGGCACATCAAATATTAGAGACCCATCCTGGACTTGATAATACCGTTTTAATAGGTTTACAACCTAGGGGTGTATTTTTAAGTGACCGAATTGTAGCCGCTTTATTGAATGAGCTACCTTCTAATCAGGTTGTTTATGGCAAATTAGACATTACTTTTTATAGAGATGATATCCGAAGAGAACTGCATTTAGCTACTCAAACCGACTTACCCTTTAGTATTGAAGGTAAAACAGTCATTTTAATAGATGATGTATTGTTTACTGGACGCACCATCAGGGCAGCTTTAGACGCTTTATTGTCTTTCGGACGCCCTGCAAAGGTTGAATTATGTGTACTGGTAGACCGTAAGCCAAGTAGGGAATTGCCTATTCAACCAGACTTTTCGGGCAAAGAAATGGACACTTTGACCCCTCATAAGGTCAAAGTAAGGTGGACGGAAAATGATGGCGTGGACGATGTAATCTTGTTAGATCAATAAAAATATATTAATTTAGCTTTTTAATGGCACTATCTACCAAACATCTTCTTGGTATCAAGGACCTCAAAACTGAGGATATCCAACTTATTTTATCTACTGCAACGCAATTTAAAGAAGTCCTTCAGAGACCAGTTAAAAAAGTACCGACCTTAAGAGACGTTACCATCGTTAATCTTTTTTACGAAAATTCTACTCGAACAAGAATCTCCTTTGAATTGGCAGAACGTAGGTTATCTGCAGACGTAGTGAACTTTACGGTATCAAGTTCATCTGCAGCTAAAGGAGAAACACTTTTAGATACTGTTAATAATATTTTAAGCATGAAAGTGGATATGGTGGTGATGCGACATAGTGCATCAGGTGCCCCACATTATTTGTCTAAACATATTGATGCAGCCATTATCAATGCAGGAGATGGCATCAATGAACATCCTACACAAGCTTTGTTAGATGCATTTTCTATGCAGGAAAAAATGGGCAAATTAGAAGGTTTAAAAGTTGCTATCATTGGAGATATCATGCATAGTAGAGTTGCCTTAAGTAATATTTATCTATTAAAGAAAATGGGCGCCGAAGTGATGGTTTCAGGACCACCCACTTTAATACCAAAGTATTTGCAGGAAGCAATGGATATCCAAGTGGAATACAATATCGATAAAGCACTTGCGTGGTGTGATGTAGCCAATGTACTTAGAATTCAATTAGAGCGTCAAAATCAGCCTTTATTCTCTTCCTTAAGGGAATATAATTTAGCGTATGGTATTACGAAATCAAGACTACAGAAATTAAATAAAGATATTTTAATCATGCATCCTGGGCCAATCAACCGAGGTGTAGAAATGGATAGCGATGTGGCAGATAGTCACCAATCGATCATATTAGATCAGGTAGAAAATGGTGTAGCAGTAAGAATGGCTTGTTTATATCTTTTAACAGGCAGAACCAATCCTTAAAACCAACCGATGCAAAGAATTTGTTTGTTCCCAGGTACTTTTGACCCAGTAACCCTAGGTCATATTGATATCATTAATCGTTCCTTACCCTTATTTGACAAAGTGATAGTGGGTATAGGTATTAATGCTGCCAAAAATCCAATGTTCAGTGCAGAACAAAGAAAACAATGGTTTGAAGAAATTTATAAGGATGAACCAAAAGTTGAAGCAGTAACTTATGATGGATTAACCATAAAATATTGTCAAGCTATTGGAGCAAGATTTATCTTAAGAGGTATTCGATACGTAAGTGATTTTGAATACGAAAAAACCATTGCAGATGCCAATAGAACGATGGATCGTCATATTGAAACCATCTTCCTAACTGGTGAACCAAAATACACTTCAGTGGCTTCTACGATTGTTAGAGATATCATTCGAAATGGGGGTGATGCTTCCCCTTTTTTACCAGAAGTGGTTATTCATGCGTTGAAGTAAGATAAGCTGCAATCACCTCTTTAATTGTATCATAAGTTTTATCTAAATAGAGAGCTAGGGCTTCTTGTTTAACCCATACTATTGCTTCGATATCTTCTTCGATTTGCGGCAAACCTTCTTGCATTAAATCGGTGGTCATTTTATACCAATAAGTCGTTTTTTCTACTGGTTCATTTAAATATGGATCATGGTATTGATGCTTTGTAGCTTTTATTAATTCCCTTACTTGTAAAGCTTTCATACCTGTTTCTTCCATCACTTCTCTTAAGGCACAATGTTCGATTGTTTCACCTGGGTCTAATTTTCCTTTAGGCAAATCCCAAAACCCTCTTCGGAATATCCATAAGATTTCATTATTTGGATTAACAACGATCCCTCCAGCGGCAATGATAGACTTCAACATAAAATGTGTATAGTATTTAGTAACTCTTGCAAAAATATTGCCTTTTTGACGGTAAATTCGTGCCAAATCTAGGATATGACCAACGAAAAAGCCGTAGCTGAAAAATTATTGCAAGTGAATGCAATAAAGTTAAGTCCAAATGAGCCATTTACATGGGCTAGTGGTTGGAAAAGTCCAATTTATTGTGACAATCGTAAGGTTTTATCCTTTCCCTATGTAAGAGATTTTATTAAAAGTGAGATGTGCAATGTCATCTTTGAAAAATACGAAGGGGCTGATATGTTAGCGGGTGTAGCCACAGCGGGTATACCTTGGGGGGCAATGGCTGCAGATCAATTAAAATTACCTTATATCTATGTTCGTCCTAAACCAAAAGAACATGGTTTGGGGAATCAAATAGAAGGTGCTTATTCCAATACCAATAAAATTTTGGTGATCGAAGATTTGATTTCTACCGGGAAAAGCAGTTTACAAGTGGTGGATGTGTTAAGAAATGCAGGACTAGAAGTAGTTGGGATGGTATCTATTTTTAACTATGGGTTTCAAGTAGCTGAAGATGCTTTTAAAGCGGCAGGGGTGCCCTATACTTCTTTAACTAATTATGCTAGTTTAATAGAAATGGCTGTAGAGAAGGGGATTGTAGATGCCAATACACAGTCCACTTTAATGGAATGGAGAGATAGTCCCTCTACTTGGAAACAATAAATTGCAATAATTTACCCAAGCTTATTTGTTTAACCCTGATAATGCAGCACCTAAATTTAACTTTTGAGTGGTTTCAAAAGCAATCGGGACAGTTTTTGTGAATACGCCTTTACTTAAAGTGGCATTGCCTACGATATTTAGTTTAATGGGTTTGTTGAATAAAAGATCCATGCTGTTTTTAACCAAGTCGGCCATTTGAAATTCAAATTGTGCAGGTAATAAGAATTCTTTCTGTGCTGGAATAACAAAATTTGTATCCAATTTTAAATTTGTAAACTGTCCATTGTTCATCAATATTTTACAATCTATTTGTTTCAACACTAATGAAAATGAATTCGGATTATAATATTTAATATTGGCCTTTAATTTATTTTTACCCATCGTTAACTTATCCAATTGAATATCCTGCAACCCTTTGAATTCAAGAGACTGTGGGTCTGAGCATGCTGACAAGAATAATATCAAAAATAAAAGAACAGCAGTTACTTGCTTCATGGATTAATTTTATTAAAATTACATAAAAAAGGGCATTCATGGTTTATACCGATTTACATTATTTTGGCTCCCTTTCTTATTACAAAGAAATTGTAGCTACAGATCGACTTGTTTTTGATACAATGACCGCATTTAGTAAAATGAGTTTCAAAAACAGGATGGTTATAACTACTGCACAAGGCCCTTTACATTTATCGATACCAATTGTAGGGGGGAGAGATCAGAAAACACCCATGAACGAAATTCAGATTGCAAATGATAGTCCTTGGAAAGTACAGCATTTTAAATCTATCTGTACCAATTATAAAAGAGCGCCCTTTTTTGACTACTACGAAGCAAGTTTAAATGATTTGTATTCAAAAGACTATATCATGTTGAATGATTTTTTACTCGCTACACAACAATGGATCCAACAACAGTTAAAAGGTAAATGGATAATTCTTGCAAATCTGGATAGTTCTACTTTAACGGATAATGTGAAATGGATAGACCCATTTAAACCTAATAATTTTCAAACCTTAAATGACTTTGTGACTTATCAACAAGTATTTGATGTCAATACTGGATTTATTCATAATGCCTGTATTCTTGATTTAATATTTGCAGTAGGAGGTAGGCAAGCAATGTCTATGCTTATTAGTAAATAATATTTAGAAATCTGCTTTATGAGCAGTAGTATCCATTATAGTTGGATGTTTTTTCAAAAATTCAGTAGCCCATTTTTCATATTGTTGTAAAGCGGACCATTCATTACTTTGCTTAACCCTCTCTAGAAGTTCGTTTTGGCCATTTGCTTTTTCAATCGCATGGGCTATAATTGCTCTTTTTAATTCATAACTATGAATAACGGCTTTTAAAAGTAATTGCTCTGCAATGGTATATTCCACTTCAGTATTTGATGGATCAAAACTGGAGAATATTGCATTATTTTGACCATTAACTTCCCTAGATTTAATCCAACTTAAAGTGGAATTTACCAATAGCTGGTAGTTACTATCTTCATAGTTGGCTGCAATTTGTTCGTTTAAAACAGGACTTTTCGTATTGCGCACTATTGATCTATCAATTAAAATTTTACGGGGTTTATTGGATTTGCTTGACTGAGCTATTGAAATTGTAGACTGTTTTTTGGAGGCTGTAACATAGT
>JBILQZ010000118.1:0-5377 GCA_044372935.1 Sediminibacterium sp.
TCTACATCTAACGTGCAAGGTTTTGATTTTGGTGCATCACCAACTACAAAACGATATGGTATTAACTTAACTGTAACCTTTTAAAATATAATAAGATGCGAATAAAATCCTATTTAATATTAAGCGCAATTACGCTGGGGATTACAGTCTCTAGTTGTAAAAAAGCTATGGATCTTGACATCAACGTCAATCCAAATAGCCCTGTTTCTGCGCCACTAGACCTTTTATTAACCTCTGCTGAATTAACTACTCCTGGTATTTTTAACGGGATCAGTAATACAACATTAGGTTTTGTAGGGATCTTGGCAAACCAGGGTTCAGATGCCTTTGCAATCAACAACAGTTCTTATAACGGAACTTGGAACTCTTTCTACACAGGTGGTATGAAGGACTTGCAAAGTATCTTAGACAGAACTGCTGCTGGACAAAGCCCTCATTTTAGAGGTGCAGCTTTCACTTTGAAAGCCTACTATTTCGGTCAATTCGTTGACTTATTTGGTGATGTACCTTTTGAAGAAGCTTTCTCAGGAGATGCTGCAGCTCCAATTAACGAACCAAAGTTTAGCAAAGACAAAGACATCTACGCTAAGTTGATCGCAATGACAGATTCAGCTTCAGCTGAGTTTGCTAAAACAAGCCCGATCGCTTTGAAAGGTGATATCCATTTTGCAAACAACATCACTCGTTGGAAGAAATTTGCAAACTCTGTGAAATTATCTTTATTGATTAAGACAAGAAAAGTAGATGCTTCTGCTGATGCAAAAATTAAAGCAATTTTAGCTAGCTCTGCAAACTACATTTCTGCAACAAATGGAACAGAAGACTTCTTATTTAAGTACAACAAAGTGGCTTCTCCAGAAGGACGTCACCCATGGTTTACAGATGCTTATTTAGGTTCAAACAACTTCACATATTTCTCTAAGCAGTTCATGCTTGAAATGTTAGAGCAAGGTGATCCTCGTTTACCTTACCAAGTAAGAAGACAAACTGCTACAATTTTAGATCCAAATAACTCTACAGACAAAGGTACTATTCCTGTGTATGGTGGTTATATGGTATTAGATAACAGCACTTGGGCTAAATTAACTGCAAGTGGTACTTTAGCAAATACAGCAGCTGACTCAGCTTATTTAGCTGGATTCTTTGGACGTGTGAGAGGTGACCAAACAGGTGTACCTGCAGACGTTGCTGTTAGAGCAGTACCAGGTGCATACCCAGGTGGAGGTTTAGTTGACTATGCTAGAACAGCTGCTAAAGCGGACATCAAACCATTATTAGGTGGTTCTGGTGCTGGTAATGGTGTATTCCCAATGATCACTTTCAATATGATTCAGTATTGGAATTTAGAGCAACAACTTGCTTCTGGTTCTACTACTGCAGATACAAAGACTTTGTTTGAAGCAGCTATGAGACAATCTATTGCTGATGTGGTTAGACATTCAAAAAGCTCTGACCCAACTGCCGCAGACCCATCAACAACTGCTGTAACAACTTATGTAAATAAGTGGTTAGACAGATATGATGCTGCGACAACTAACGACGCTAAGTTGAATGTGGTATTGAAACAAGCATGGTTCGCTGGATTAGGTAACGGTAACGAATTGTATACTACTTTTAGAAGAACAGGTATGCCATCTACTATTGATGAACCAGCTTCTAGACAAAGACAATTTGCTTTAAGATTGCCTTATCCTACAACTGAATTGAATTTAAATCCAAACGCAGCTAGTTACGGTTCTGTTATCTTTGATAGAGACCCTATTTTCTGGGATGTTGTTAAATTTAAATTCTAAACTTTTAAATTATTTAATATGAAATATATAAGAAATTTTTACATGTTTGCTCTTGCTGGCATTCTTCTTATGACTTCTTGTACAAAGGAAGAGCTTCTTCCTTTACCAGGATGGGAAGATGGTGTTACAGCAAACGGTACACTTGTAACTGGTTATAACTCTTTCAAAGTAGGCGATATGGATGCCTCAGAAGTAAGATTAAACATCAGCTGGAATAACTATGGTAAGAATGTTGTGATCAACAAAATCGAGCCATACATTGCTTTCACTGAGACTTACTTTGATAAAGTAAAAGAGTCTGATGTATCTGTTACACACTTAAGCTCATTTGGATTAAACGATCCAAGCTTAAACGTGGCAAATCCAGAAAATCGTGTAGTATATACTGTAAAGATTACTCCTGCAGTAGTATACAACTTATTCAAATCAGCTACTCGTAAGTACAATGGTACAGCTGCAGTGAATGTGTTCGATAATCCTGAAAGAGCAGAACGCGCAGTTGCAAAAACTCGTTTTATCAAGTCTGATAATTTCACAGTAAGATGGAAATTATACGCACAAGATGGAAGAGTATTTGATTCTTGGTCTGCAAGTATCCAAAACGGTGAGTTAGTGGGTGCTTCAACTAGAGCAACATGGACTGTTAAGTAATTTTACTTAATACTCAATATTTAAAAGGCCTCTCGTTTACGAGGGGCCTTTTTTATTAAAATATACTTATCTTGAAACATGCAAAATTCACATAGGAAAATTGGAGTTTGGACAAGTACTTCTCTGGTTGTAGGCAATATGATTGGCGCTGGTGTTTTTTTAATGCCTTCTGCATTAGCAAGCTTTGGGAGCATTAGTTTAGTTGGCTGGATTTTTTCGGCATTGGGTGCAATCGTGATCGCTAAAATTTTTGCCAACCTGAGTAAACTTATTCCTTCCTCTGACGGCGGTCCTTATGCGTTTACAAAAGCAGGCTTAGGCGATTTTGCAGGATTTTTAGTGGGTTGGGGGTATTTGATTTCTGTATGGACGACCAACGCAGCTATTGCTGTATCCTTAGTGAGTGCCCTGAGTACTTTTTTCCCCATTTTAGGTCAAAATGCAAGCTTATCTTTAGCGGTTGGACTTGGATGTCTATGGTTGTTAACCTGGGTAAATACATTAGGTGTATTTGCTTCTGGAAGGGTTCAATTAATTACGACAGTACTTAAAATTTTGCCACTTGTATTAGTGGCCATTGGAGGCTTATTCTTTTTAGATATACAAAACTTAATTCCCTTTAATATGAGTGGCACAAGTAGCTGGGAGGCCATTACGGCAACCACTACATTGACATTTTTTGCTTTCTTGGGTATTGAGTGTGCTACTATTCCTTCCTCTAGTGTCGAAGATCCTGGACAAAATATTTCAAAAGCCACGATGCGTGGGGTTTGGATTGCTGCAGCTGTTTATTTGTTTAGCACTGCGGCCATTATGGGCATGATTCCAGCAAATGAGTTAAAAAATTCCATTACGCCTTTTGCAGATGCTGCAGAAAAAATTTATGGACATGGTGCAAAATATTGGATCAGTGCAGGCGCAGCTATAGCAGCTTTTGGTGCGCTCAATGGGTTTATTTTAGTGCAAGGACAAATGCCTTTTGCAATGGCAAAAGATAAATTGTTCCCTCAGTTTTTTGTGCAGCAAAATAAAAAAGGGGTGCCAGTCAATGGCGTAGTGGTTTCGAGTATCATCATCACTATTTTGATGTTCATGAACAATTCAAAAAATTTAGCCAATCAATTTAAGCTCTTAATTTTATTGTCTACCTTTTTTACTTTACTGCCTTATTTATTTACAACTGTTTCTTTTTTAATTGTACGTGCAAGAAAAGCAACTGAATTTTCAAAAACAAAAACGACTGCTGCCTTGCTTGTAAGTATTTTAGCTTTCGCTTTTTCCATGTGGATGATTGTAGGTGCAGGACAAGAAATTGTATACTGGGGCTTCATCATGTTAATGATGGGTGTGCCATTTTATGTTTACATGGTTTACAAGAAATAACTTGCAATCGTTTTTTTAACCCAGCCCTTTGGGCGCCCTTCATAAATACTTTTATTGCCAGCACATAAATAAGCAACAATACAGGCAATGATAATATAGATGGCAAAGTTTACACCAAATAATTCAATGCCTAAGAGGATTGCAGTTAGGACACAGTGGGTTGCACCAGCAAACACAGCAACGAGTCCAAGGCCAGCTAACAGGGTGATAGGCAAGGGTAAAATCGCTATTAAAGCACTGCCCAAAACAGCACCAATAAAAAATAACGGGGTGACTTCGCCACCTTTAAAACCTACACTTAAAGTAAAACTTGTAAGGAGTAGTTTAATTAAAAAATCTAAAGGCGCTTGCGGATGAATAAATGCATCTGCAATAACAGGCAACCCAAGGCCTGCCATTTTTTCTTGACCTGTCCATAAAACAAACCCTACAATTAATACACCACCAAAGACAGGCCTTAAATAAGGCGATTTTATTTGATTTGCTAAGTTTGTAAATAGTGCATTTGATTGAATAAATATAAATGCAGCAAGTCCAAATAAAATGCCAGCAATACTCACCCACCCTAAAGTTGCCAAATCAAAATTATCAAAATTTGAAATTTTATATGCTGTGTGTTGTATACCCCATTGAATGCAAATGAAATCAGCAAGATAAGCCAACAACAAACTAGGAAAAATGAAATACCATTTTGTTTTTCGTAATCCAAAAAATTCAAATGCAAATACGCTTGCTGCTAAAGGTGTTCCAAAAACACCTGCAAATCCTGCACTTACGCCAAGTGCAATGACAAGTCTTTGTTCCGGTTCATTTAACTTAAACCAACCATTAAATTGGCTTGCCATGCTTGCCCCTATTTGAACAGCTGTACCTTCTCTACCCGCCGAACCGCCTCCTAAATGCGTTAATAAAGTACCTATCAACACCAATGGAGTCAATAGTAGGGGAACCCTTTTTTTATTTACATTATTACTTGGTTCAAAATAGGCAGATTGAATTAGATGATTTCCATTTGAAAAATTTAATTTAGAATACATCCAGGCGATGAGGATCCCAAATAGGGGTAATGCATAATAAAAGCCTTGTTGTTGCTTTCTTAGCGCGTCCACTAGGTCTAAAAGGGCTAAAAAAAGGGCAGAGGTCGATCCAACCAATACGCCAATAATTACAACCATGCATAACCATTGTGCCGCTTTCTTCCATCCTTGTTTTTCAATAGCCATATAGGACGAAAATAGCAAATACCCCTTAAAATGTGCCTAATTTCAACATTTTACCGGTTCCTGTGTAATTTTATGGTAAAATATCCAAGGAAGCGCGAATCGTATACGAATAGCTTTTATATTCGCAGTATATGCAAAAAAAATGGATTGGATATTTATTGTTACTCGTATTGACAACCCAGGTTTTCCCTGTGGATGGAATACGTTTTTGGTCCAACTTGTTGCAATCCAATACACAAACTAGTACTGCTGTCTTATTTACAATGGAGGAAGAAGAAGTGGAAGAAATTCAGTTTAAATTAAAAAATGTTGACTCGAATCACTCTT